>NZ_JAIFJY010000003.1:0-399106 GCF_051835185.1 Klebsiella sp. K5-306 | reverse complement strand
GCGCCAGACGCGGCTGCAGGGTCAGGGAATAATGCGTTTCGTCCCGGGAGGCGGAAAGGCGCTCAAACGCCGTCACCAAGCCCTGAATCGTGCGTACCGGCTGCCGGATTTTTACCCCGAAGCCCTGATCAACCGGGGCCTGCAGAGTGAAGGCGGCATCCTGCATCAGCATCTGCTGCGGCGTGAGGGTTTTGTCGGCGCTGGTGAATTCAATCTGGTAGCTGAACGGTTCGCTCAGGGCCTCATCGCCTTCAAAGGCCAGCACGTCCAGGAGGGCGCGGCAGCCGCGCACCGTTAACAGAGGATGGTTGTGGCTGAACTGCTGTGCCGGGATATCACTCATTCGCTCACCTCTTTCTCAAACGTCATCGCAGGCCGCTCCACTTTATTGCAGGCCGGAACCGGGCCCGTCTGCGCCGGCTGACAGTGCCCGGGCAGGATTTGCCCGTACGCCCGGGTCTGGCGCACTCCTTCTGCAGCACGGGTACAGACAGGATTAAGTTGGCGTTGCGGCATGACGGGGTTTTCACAGGAATCTCTCTTTATCGTTTGCGGGCACGCTACCGCCCGTCGCTGCTTACTTACCAAAGCGCATCAGGCCTGACAGGCTGATTGTGTGTTTTTGCCAGGTTCGCGCATTTCGTCAACTAACGCTTCTGACCACCCAGGGGCTTTTAAAATATTCCCAGGTTATTTCCTGAAAAGTAGCGTTATTAAGAAGCCAGCAATTAGAGCGGCGTCGCCAGCATGGCGCGATGTTACGATCTCTTCGACCAGCTATTTCCTGATTAAAGTCTTTAATACAGGCAACATTCAGCATCAACTTTTATTCCGAACCGTCCCTGCCAGCATATTTTGCACGCTGAAGATTATGTCCGGGCTAAATTAAAATAGCCCGACATTGAAATAATTTTTATTGATAATGATTTTTTCTCCTTCAGATAATAAACGGCTGCTGTATTACGACTGACAATCGCTGGTAGTTAGAAGTTTTAGTCGTAGATCGACACTTCACTATACGCCACCGATATACAGTCTTCAGGGTAAATTAATACGTTAACCCGGCTTTTATTCTGAGTCGTAGCGGCCATAGCAATCTCTTCCTTTGAGGGATCTTAGAGAAAAATAATGAATAGCCTGAATAAAACCATAGTAGAACAAAGTATTGTAACAGGTCAACCAGTAAGCCTCCCGCTTTTAACCAAGGTTTCAATTAAGAAATTCAACTCTCTGTAAAAAATACTAATAATTCATTCTGCGTAATGATTTAATTCATAACAGACGTATGAATAAACTTTGCATTCATATATAAATAAAACCATTTAATTGATATAAATCAATGCACGCAAGGGATAATAATTATTCCTGGAACTGAAAACACTCAGCACAATCAGTAGACGTTTAAATATTGTCATGCATACCCGCTGCAAGGGAATAATAATAGAGGGTATTAATATCGTGAAAATAATGGAAAGAGAATTTCATATAAAAGAGCTAAATAATACCTGGCAGTCTCAACGACTGATTACTCGTCCTGGCGAGCCGGACAGAGAAAGCGAGAACAAAAATAGCGCGACTCCATTCTGCCGGCGTGTTTAAAGTATGAGCAGAAATGATATCTCCCATCAATACCGCTCTTCTACACATCGCCGCAGCAGCTATGATTGTAAATTGTGGAGAAACTTCTATTATTTGACTGTACACGTCATTTTTCTGAAGGATTTACATGAGAGTTAATGGACTTACGAAGGGATTTTTCATCCTGATCGTGCTGATCGTCACCCTGGCTTTTTTCGACGTTCTCTCCCCCTATTATTCAGCCATTTTATGGGCGGCCATTCTGGCGGTGATCTTCCACCCGGTGAAAAACAAACTGCGCGATCGGCTCGGCGAGCGCAACGGCCTGGCGGCGCTGCTGACCATCGTCATTATCTGCCTGATTGTCTTTACCCCGCTGGCGATCATTCTTTCGTCGCTGGCCTTCGAGCTCAACGTGGTTTACACCAAACTGCAGCATAATGACACCCAGTTCCCGACCGTGGTAGCCAGCCTGTTTGCTCATCTGCCGGAATGGGCCAGGAGCTTCCTTTCTGAGCATAATCTCGATAGCGCGGAACAGATTCAGCGCCAGCTTTCAGACGTAGCGCTGAAAGGAGGCCAGTACCTGGCCGGTAGCGCATTCTTGATTGGGAAAGGGACCTTCGGCTTTACCGTCAGCTTCGGCATCATGCTTTATCTGCTGTTTTTCCTGCTCAAAGATGGCCCGTATCTGGTCAGACTGATCCTTGAATCCCTGCCGCTATCGAATCATGTGAAGCAGCATCTTTTCGCTAAATTTGCCGCCGTCTCCCGGGCGACGGTAAAAGGCACCGTCGCGGTGGCGCTTGCGCAGGGCGCGCTTGGGGGACTGGCGTTCTGGATCGTGGGGATTGATGGCAGCATCCTGTGGGGCGCCCTGATGGCGTTTCTGTCGCTAATCCCGGCGGTGGGCTCGGCGATTATCTGGGTTCCAGCGGCAATCTATCTCTTCGCGACCGGCCAGCTCTGGCAGGGCGCGTTTATCGTCGGTTTCTTTGTGATCATCGTAGGTCTGGTGGATAACATTCTGCGACCTTTACTGGTTGGTAAAGATACCAAAATGCCGGACTACCTGATCCTGATCACCACGATCGGCGGAATGGAAATTTACGGCATCAATGGTTTTGTTATCGGCCCGCTGATCGCCGCGCTGTTTATCGCCTGCTGGAACCTTCTCTCCGGACGCGATCACGCTGGAAACATTGATGAGCTTGATGAAGATTTCCTCGAAGAAGGTAAAAATCACGAAGAGTAGCAGCGCTGTATTGCAGCGCTTTACAGGTAAAATGCTGCCATCCCGTCAAGTGGCGATCGGCGTTTTATCTGAGCGGTAAATAAGTAAAAACAGCGCGGGACAGCAAAACGCAGGGGGGCACCCCCTGCTCGACTGCGATGAAACCCCGTTCTCAGCGCCCGTCTTAAACCGAGACGTTAAGCTTATGGGAAGTAGTTAACGACTACGCTCCCTCTCATAAACAGAATTTATAACTGCTATTTGTGAAAATTTTGGTAAATTGCACTTATCATTCAGCGGATAAATGCTACTCTTATGCCGTTGAGGATTGATAACAAAGGATTACCCACGTGAAAAAAATCACTACGTTTGCCGCTTCCATGCTGGCTCTTGCCTGCGTTTCCGCCAGCGCCGTTGCAGCTGAACAGCCGCTGGAAAAAATCGCTCCCTACCCTAAAGCGGAGCAAGGGATGAAGCGTCAGGTGATCCAGCTGCCGCAGCAGCAGGATGAGTCGACGTTAAAAGTGGAGCTGATGATTGGCCAAACGCTGGAAGTCGACTGCAATCGTCATCGTCTTGGCGGTCAACTGGAAAGCAAAACCCTTGAAGGCTGGGGCTACGACTACTACGTATTTGATAAAGTGACTTCCCCCGTCTCGACCATGATGGCCTGTCCGGATGGTAAAAAAGAGAAGCAGTTTGTGATGGCAGGTCTGGGCGATGCGGGAATGCTGCGTTACAACAGTAAGCTGCCAATCGTGGTTTATACCCCGGCCAACATCGATGTGAAATATCGTATCTGGAGAGCGGACGAAACCATCGGCACGGCCGTTGTGCGTTAATCCCTGTACGAGTGAATCCGGCGGCCTGAGCCGCCGGAGAAGAAGTTAGAGCGCAATATCAGCGACCGGTTTACCTTCCGGCAGCGGCTTCAGCTCCGCCTGCGGAACCTCATCAGCCACCGTAACCGGCTCGTAGTGCAGTTCCAGCACTTCGCTGGTCCACGCCAGCGCCTTTTCTATTTCCGCAGCGTTGCCGTCCAGACGCGTACCGTAGCTTGGTATAATCGCTTTCAGTTTCGCCTGCCACTCCGCTGAGTTGACCTTCTCTTTGAACACTTTTTCCATGAGCTGCAGCATAATCGGCGCCGCAGTGGACGCTCCCGGCGAGGCGCCCAGCAGCGCGGCTACGGTGCCTTCGTCATCGCTGACGACCTCGGTACCGAGGCGCAGAACGCCGCCCTTCTTCTCATCGCGCTTGATAATCTGCACGCGCTGGCCGGCCTGCCATAAGCGCCAGTCTTCTTTGCGCGCTTCCGGATAGTATTCACACAGCGCCGCGTGACGATCTTTGTCCTTTTGCAGCACCTGGCTAATCAAATACTTCACCAGATCGAAGTTATCCAGCCCCACGTTGAGCATCGGCATGATATTCGAGGTGTTGGTCGAGGCCAGCAGATCCCAAAGCGAACCGTTTTTCAGGAAGCGGGTCGAGAAGGTTGCGAACGGCCCAAACAGCACCACGCGCTTGCCGTCGATAATACGGGTGTCGATGTGCGGAACCGACATCGGCGGCGCGCCAACCTCGGCCTGACCGTAGACTTTGGCCAGATGGTGATTAACCACTTCCGGGTTCTCACACACCAGGAACTGTCCGCCGACCGGGAAGCCCGCGTACTCTTTAGCCTGCGGAATACCGGTTTCCTGCAGCAGGGTTAGCGCGGCGCCGCCGGCCCCGATAAAGATAAATTTAGCCTTGATAACCCGTTTCTGGTGACGGTTGATCGCATCCGCCAGCGTAACGGTCCAGCTTTTGTCGGCGTTGCGCTTAAAACGGCGCACCACGGTCCCCAGCTGGAGAGAGAAATTATCATGGGTTTGCAGCCCGGCGATCAGCTGACGGGTGATTTCGCCGTAATTCACGTCGGTACCCACCTCCGAGCGGGTCGCGGCCACCTTCTGCTGCGGATCGCGTCCTTCCATCACCAGCGGAGCCCACTCTTTTATTTGTTGATG
Source organism: Klebsiella sp. K5-306 (assembly GCF_051835185.1). Classification (NCBI taxonomy): domain Bacteria; kingdom Pseudomonadati; phylum Pseudomonadota; class Gammaproteobacteria; order Enterobacterales; family Enterobacteriaceae; genus Klebsiella; species Klebsiella sp. K5-306. The sequence goes on along the minus strand of NZ_JAIFJY010000003.1, from coordinate 394,279 downwards.
ATCTTCAGAGTAGCGGATACCGCGGAACAGCTCGCTTTGTTGTAAAGCCGCATATCGAGCGCGCAGGAAGTTAACATTGTCTTCGCCCCATACGAAGCTCATGTGCGGCACGCTGTTAATAAAGGATTTAGGCTTTTTCAGAATGCCCCGGGTCACCTGATGGGCCCAGAACTGACGAGAAATCTGGAAGGATTCGTTGATGTCGACCGCTTTATCGATGTTGATACCGTTAGCGGTTTGCGGCGTATAGTTCAGTTCCATCAACGCCGCGTGGCCGGTACCCGCGTTGTTCCATCCGTTCGAGCTCTCTTCCGCCACGCTGGACATCTGCTCGACCATGGTAATAGACCAATCCGGCTCCAGTTCCTGCAGCCAGGTTCCCAACGTGGCGCTCATGATGCCGCCGCCAATCAACAATACATCCGTCTCTTGCTCATGGCGGGTGTTGGTCCGAGTGTTATTGGAACCAACCGCCTGTGAGCTGGGTACGGCCATCTTTTTCTTCATCGGATTTGAGCCTTACTTTACTCGCTTTTTTATTTAGCGCAGGTGAAACGATTCTCGGCTTCAAAGGTAACACTGAAGAAAAAAAATTTAAATATTGTTTAAATTTTAAGTTGAGTTTTGAGATCTGTTATAAAAATGTTTAATAAATGTGTATCATAAATCACATTTTGTACTGGTATCAGAGGCGCTTCCGCGCTATTATCCTCGGTTTTGTGACCGACCGCACGTAACCAGCGACCGATCATGGCCCAAATTTTTTAAATTCTGCGAAATTTTTTTATGCCCCCTGTTTCTGATTCCGCTACCTCCAGCAACGCTGGCGCATTAGGCCAGATCCTGCGCTCGCCCGCGCTGCTGACGCGTGAAACGCTGGCGGGCGTACTCACCGCACTGGCGCTAATCCCCGAGGTCATCTCCTTCTCGGTTATCGCTGGCGTTGATCCGAAAGTCAGCCTGATTGCCTCCGTAGTGCTGTGCCTGGCGATGTCGGTTCTCGGCGGCAGACCAGCGATGGTCACCGCCGCCGCCGGTTCGGTAGCGCTGGTGATTGGTCCGATGGTGCATCAATATGGCGTCGGCTACATTCTCCCGGCGGTCATAATGGCCGGCGTTATTCAAATTTTGTTTGGCATTTGCGGCATGGCGCGCCTGATGCGCTTTATTCCGCAGCCGGTGATGACCGGTTTTGTTAACGCGCTGGGTATTCTCATCTTTTTTGCCCAGGTACCGCATTTCTGGAGCAAGCAGCCGCTGATTATCGGCCTGTTCGTGTTAACGCTGCTGATTGTGCTGTGGGCGCCGCGCTATATAAAGGCAATCCCTTCTCCGCTCATCGCTATCGTACTGCTGACGCTGTTTACCGTTTTCAGCGGCCAGCTGCTGCCGACCGTCGGCGATGAAGGCTCAATGAGCGGCGGACTACCGGGGTTAACCAGCCTGATAGTTCCTCTGAATTTAACCACGCTGCACATCATCTGGCCCTGCGCGCTGAGTATCGCTTTTGTCGGCCTGATGGAGTCGCTTCTGACGGCAAAGCTGGTGGATGATTTAACCCAAACGCCTTCCAGCAAAGCGCGCGAGAGCGCGGGTCTGGGCATCGCCAACATTCTCGCCGGGTTCTATGGCGGTATCGCCGGGTGCGCGATGATCGGCCAGACCATCGTTAATGTTGAAATGGGTAAAGCGCGCAGCCGCGTGTCGACCGTTGCCGCAGGCCTGGTGCTGCTCCTGCTGGTGACTGCCTTAAGCGAAGTGATGGCAAAAATCCCGATGGCCGTGCTCGCCGGGGTGATGGTGATTGTCGCGGTGAAGACCTTTAGCTGGCACAGTATTCGTCCGGCTGAGCTGGCGCGCAATCCGTGGCCGGAAACGCTGGTGATGCTGGTGACCGTCGGCGCAACCGTCGGCACCAGCAATCTGGCAATCGGCGTTCTGGCAGGGCTGATCTCAATGGCACTAATCCCCCGCCGTCTGCGGACTCAAGCGCAGGCTACATCAGAAAAAGCGTCGCCAGCCCAAGAAAAATAAAGAATCCGCCGGTGTCGGTAATCGCGGTAATCATTACGCTGGAGCCGACCGCCGGGTCGCGTCCCAGCTTGACCATCACCATTGGGATAATGACGCCCATCATTGCCGCCATCAGTAGATTGAGCATCATCGCCAACGTCATCACGCCGCCCAGTTGCGGATCGTCGTATAGCCACCAGGTGATAGCCCCCATAATCCCGCCCCAGACGATCCCATTGATCAGCGCAACGCCCATCTCGCGCAAGATCAGGAAGGTAAAACTTCCCGGCTGAATATGCTGTAACGCCATTGCCCGCACGATCATGGTGATCGTCTGGTTGCCCGTGTTGCCGCCAATCCCGGCGACAATCGGCATTAGCGACGCCAGCGCCACCAGTTGGGAAATAGTATGTTCGAAGCCATCGATCACGCGGGAAGCGATAAACGCGGTGCAAAGATTCACCGCCAGCCAGGCCCAGCGGGTCTTCACCGCTTTGCTCACCGGCGCAAACACGTCGTCATCGTTGCTCAGGCCGCCCATCCGGCGTAAATCGTTATCCGTCTCCTCATAGACCACGTCAACGATCTCATCAATGGTTAAACGTCCCATCAGCTTGCCGTCGGCATCAATCACCGCGGCGCTAAGTAAGTCATCACGTTCAAAGGTACGCGCCACTTTCTCCGCGTCTTCGTGCGGCTGGAAGGTCACCGGATCGCCTTCCATCACTTCCCCTACCCGCTTCTGCGCATCGTTAAGCAGAATGGTTTGCAGCTCGAGTTCGCCGAGCAGCAGCTTATTGCGGGTGGTCACAAACAGTTTATCGGTATTCTCCGGCATTTTACCTAGTCGCCGCAGATAGCGCTGCACCGCTGCGAGAGTCGCTTCCGGACGGACGGTAATGACCTCAAACTCCATGATCGCGCCGACGGTATTGTCGGCGTAGCGCATCATCTGGCGAATACGCGCGCGCTTATCCGCAGGCAGGGTGGCCAGTAAACGTCCGGTCAGATCGCGGGGCAAGTGCTGCAACAGGTAAACCTGTTCATCAATATCGAGATTTTGCAGCGCGAACAGCAGATCGTGATCGCTCATCTCTTCGATGAGGTCGCCCCAGACGCTTTCCGACGCCTCCAGCAGCACTTTGCCGCGCTTATCATCGGCGACCAGCCGCCAGAGCGCGTTGCGCGCATCATAGGGCAGCGCTTCGAGCGCATCGGCAAGATCCGGCGGCGGCAGGTGTGAAACCAGCATTTCCACTTCCGCCAGATCGTCGGCCAGGGTACTGTCATCGTAGCGTTCAGCGAGGGTTAATTTACCCAGCAGTGAAGATGTGACGGCTTTATCGGTGCTCAGGAGCCAAATGAGGCGGGCGCGCTCTTCATCGCGCAATCTGGCGCTTTTTTTGTGCAAAACGGACATCGGTCAGGCAATCCTTGTAAAAATATCTGTCAGACCAGCAGGCCGGAAGCCTTAAGCATAGCGCGAGGAGGCGGAAATAATAACCGCTATGAATTCGGTCGACGGAAAAAACAGCAGCCTGCAGATACCCCGGAGGTCGACTAACGCCTCCGGGACGGCGTAAACCGATCAGGCGGTACGGGCAACCGCATCGCGGGTCGCTAGTTCGCGCTCATTTCCGGTCAGCTCTGAGAGCTGGCCGCCGCGCATTTCCAGCAGCCTGTCGGCGTGCTGAAAGTAGTGATCGTCATGGCTGATGGCAAAGAGGGTTTTGCCCATCTCCTTCATCAGCGGCAGCAGCACCTGATAGAATTCGCGGCGGAAATGGGGGTCCTGATCTGCCGCCCATTCATCCAGCATGATGATATCTCTGTCTTCTGCTAACGCCAGCAGCAGCGCCACGCGCTTTTTCTGCCCTTTTGACAGCTTCAGGTCGAGAATTTTGCCATCGTCCAGCCGTAGCTTATGATTCATTTGCAGATAGCCCAGCCACTTCTCCACCAGCGCCGGATCCGCCGCCTTCCCTTCCGGTCCCAGCAGCCTGTCGAACAGCCAGACGTCGGTAAAGACCGCCGAGAAAAGCTTGCGGTAATCTTCCGGCTTATCCGCCGCCATCGGCTTCCCGTCAACCAGGATCTGTCCAGAAACCGGCTGATACAAACCGGTCAGCAGCATGGCCAGCGTCGATTTTCCGCTCCCGTTGCCGCCAATCAGGAATACCAGCTCGCCGCGCCTGAGAGTCAGATTAATCGGCCCAACCGCAAAGCTGTTGTCGGGATAATGGAAGGTAATATCGCGCAGCTCGAGCGTCTGCCAGTGGGGGTACACCTGCGCCTGCGGGAATTCAGCGCGGTAGGGCGCGAGCGAAAACTTATTCAGCTTATTGAATGCCACCTGAGCACTGAGCAGAGTCGGCAGCGCGCCAACCGCAGAGAGCAGCGGCGTGCGCAGGAAGAGCAGCGTCAACGAATAGGTGGCCGCCACCGCCGTATCGGCCCAGCCCAGGCTGTTAGCCATCCAGAAGACCAGGCCAATCGCGCCCAGCATCATAATATTCGACCAGTTGACCGCGCTCAGATGGAAGGTATCGGCGCGGACAATATGGTGGCGGTATTCGCGCGCGTCCGGGAGATAGAGCTGATTAAATACATATTCAGCGCGCTCGCGATTAAGGGTGAGCTCTTTGCGTCCTTCGAGAACCGTTTGATAATCGTGATACAGCTTATCTTCGGTTTCGCGCAGCGAGGCCATGTGCTTGTAGACCCGCGACACCAGCACAAATCCGCCCCAGATAGTCAACGCCAGCCACAGCGCGGTAACCAGCATCATTTTTCCTGACAGCCAGGCCAGATAAGCGGCGGAACCAAAGGTCAGAATAATCCCCTGTACCAGCTCCGGCAGACGCACGAAAGCAATGGTAATGTTGCGGATGTCGCTGGTTAACCCGGCCAGCAGCGACGCGCTGCCGATTTTCTCGATCTTCTCAATTTGCGTATCCAGAATGCGCTTAATAAATTCCCCGCGCAGGCGATAAACAAAATGGTGGCCGAGCGTAGTAAGCGCCAGCTGCGAGCCGAGGGTGACCGCCATCAGCAGCAATAATAGTCCCAGAAATTCCGGCAGTACCGTCAAGGAGGTATCGACGATAGTTATCAGGCGCAGGTTAATAAAGGCGATAAGCCCAATACCCAGCGCCGCGCTCAGCAGGCTCAGGGCTATAACGGAGATAAACGGCCAGCGGTACTGACGCCAGACAAGAAGAAGAAGTTCCATAACGCGTAATCCGGGCAAGCAAAAACAGCCAGCAGTTTAAACTGCTCGACGATGACAGCAAGAATAATTCTTATTTTTATTCTTTATTCCCTGCCAGGCGGAAAGTGAGATTGTAGCGACAGGAGCCGGTATCCGGATGAACCCCCTCTTTTAGCGGCTGAATGCCGTGGTAAAACAGCCGTGATTCGCCGCCCCAGACCACCACATCGCCGTGCTCCAGCAGCACCCGCTGTAGCGGATCGCTACGCCGCAGGCCGCCAAACTGGAATATCGCCGGCAACCCCAGCGAGACGGAGACGATCGGCGCCCGCAGGTCGCGCTCGTCTTTATCCTGATGCAGCGACAGCTTTGTGCCGGGCTGATAGCGATTAATAAGACACGCATCCGGGGTAAAGTGCGCATAGCCGCCCGCCGCCGCCGCCTCTGAGGCCAGCTCGCGGAAAAGCGGCGGCATCTGCGGCCAGCGCTTTTCCGTCAGCGGATCGTCGCTGGCATAGAGATAGCCGCGCGCGTTCGTGGTCCAGCCCAGCTCGCCACAGTTAGTCATCGCCACCGACATCGTATAGCCGCCGGGGGTAACCATCTGACGAAAAGGCGAACGATGGGCAATATCGGTGATTGCCTGCAAAAGCGCTGGCGCGCGTTCACGGGCGTAGCGGCGCAAAATTATCGCCCCCGGAGCCAGTTGCTCCTGCCAGGGCGGCGTATCGGCAAAAAGATCGAGCATTATGTCTCCTCGTATTGCGCTTCTCGCGCCAGCAGCAGCGCCTTACGCGCCGTTCCCCAACGATAGCCGGATAGCGCCCCACCCTCGCGAACCACACGATGACACGGGATAACCAGCGCCAGCTTATTGGCGGCACAGGCGCTGGCCACCGCCCTCACCGCGCGGGGACGCCCCATACTTTGCGCCACCTGGCGATAGCTGCGGGTCTCCCCCGCCGGGATCTGGCGCAGCGCCTGCCAGACCTGAAGCTGGAAAGCCGTGCCGCGCAGATCCAGCGGCAAAGAAAACGGCTGGCGATGATCGTTAAGATGAGAAAAGACCTGCGCAACCCGCAGGCGAAAGACTTCATCGCCTGGATGCAGTCGCGCATTGGGGAACAGGCTGGCTAATTGATCATACAGCGAGCTGTCGTTATCTCCCGGTAGCACGGCACAGATTCCCCGTTCGCTCTCAGCCACCAGGCAGCGCCCCAGCGGCCCGTCGCCGCATACCCAGGTAATGTCCATATTCTCACCGCCGCGGCGAAACTGACGGCCGGTCATCCCCAGCGCGGCGTCAGCCTGCTGATAGTAGCTGCTATTATCCGGGAAACCGGCGGATAGCGCCGCGTCGGTAATTTTCGCCCCCTGCCCTAACGCTTCGCGTAAACGGCGAGCGCGCCAGGCCTGTTGCCAGGCTTTGGGGGTCATACCGGTCACGGATTTAAAGAGGCGGTGAAAATGAAAGGGGCTAACCGCAAGCTGGCGTGCCAGTGCTTCCAGCGTGATCGGCGTCTCCTGCTCCAGCAGACGGCAGGCGGCAGCGACTTTCTCTACCTTCTGCTGCTGCGGATCGCTGTTTTCCGGCTGGCAGCGTTTGCACGGGCGAAAGCCTGCCGCCTGCGCGGTATCGACATCAGGATAGAAGCGAACATTTTCCCGCAGCGCGCGACGAGAGCGGCAGGACGGACGGCAGCAAACGCCGGTAGTCAGCACGGCAAAAACGAACTGACCATCGGCGCCGGTATCCCGTTCGCATACTGCCTGCCAGCGGCGCTCATCGGTATCAAACATTATCGGTTTCATCACGGACTCCTGCTGTAAGTGTAACTTCAGTCTGGGCCGAAGTCCGTTAGCAAAAACCCGAAATCTTGCGGTTTAATTTTTCTCGCCAACCAGGAAAGCGCGGAACTGCGGAGACATCCAGGTTTTAAACCCCTCCCCCTCTTTGACAATCATATAGACCGCCAGCCCCTGTTCACGCACCACCTCCTGCGCTTTTTCCGGCCCCAACACCATCAGCCCGGTATCCCAGCCATCGGCTTCCAGGGCCGTCGGAGCGATAACGGTCACCGAAACCAGCTTGTGATCGATTGGTCGCCCGGTTTGCGGATCGATGACGTGCGAGATGCGCTTGCCGTCCAGCTCATAGTAGTTGCGATAGCTGCCCGAGGTACTGATACCGTGGCCGTTAATATCGACGATCGCCTGTACCGCATTTTCGCGATCGGTCGGTTTCTGGATCGCTACCCGCCACGGTTGACCTTCGGCATTCATGCCCCGGCTCACCAGCGCCCCGCCCACCGAGACCAGGTAGCGCGAGATCCCCTCCTGTTCCATCAGGCGCGCCAGATGATCGGCAGCGTAGCCTTCACCGACGGTGGAGAGATCGACGAACAGATCCGCAATGTCTTTTTGCAGATACTGCCCGTCGGCCCGGTTGATCACCGTCAGATGCTGTAAGCCGCTACGCGCTTTGGCATCGGCAATCTGCTGCGGATCCGGCGTTTTTACCGGCTGTTTGTCCGGGCCAAAGCCCCATAAATTGACCAGCGGCCCGACGGTAATATCCATAGCGCCGTGAGTTTTAGCGCCAATTCGCAGGGACATCGTCACGATATCCGCCATCGCCTCGCTGACCGGCCAGGGCGATGTCTCCGGCGAATGGTTAAAGCGCATCAACGCTGAATCGTTCTTCCAGGTGGAAAGCAGACGATCGTCAGCATCCAGCTGAGCCTGAACTTTCTGACGCAGCGCCTCGGCCTTCGCCTGATCAAGGTCTATGACGCTGACCCGCCAGAATGTGCCCATGGTTTTACCGTCCAGTACGGTAGCGGCGGATTTTGGCGTCTGGGGAGAAGTGGCTGAATCACAACCTGAAAGTAATACCAGGGCCCCGAACAGGGCGGCGCGGAAAAATGTCATGTCCATAAAATTGGCTTCCTCTTGCTAAGGCCCAAAGAGTACACCAGCAAGGTTAAACCGGGCATAAAAAAAGGCGCCATCGGCGCCTTTTTTCAAACTTCAGCGTGCTTAGAACTGGTAAACCAGGCCCAGAGCAACGATGTCGTCGGTAGAGATACCGGCAGCACGGGTGAAGTTGTTTTCGTCCAGCAGGTTGATTTTGTAGTCAACGTAGGTGGACATGTTTTTGTTGAAGTAGTAGGTCGCGCCTACATCAACATATTTCAGCAGATCTTCGTCGCCGTAGCCACGTCCCAGGTCTTTACCTTTGGACTGCAGGTAAGCCACGGACGGACGCAGACCGAAGTCGAACTGGTACTGAGCAACCACTTCGAAGTTCTGCGCTTTGTTAGCAAAGCCCAGGGAACCGGCGCGAGTTGCGTTGTAGGTCTGGGTGTACTGAGACGCCAGATAGATGTTGTTGGCGTCATATTTCAGACCGCCGGTGTAGGTTTCAGCGTTGTCGCCGCGGCCCAGTGCTGCTTTGGTGTTCTGATCGCTAGTACGTTTAGAGTGAGAGTACGCAAAACCAGCGCTGATACCGTCATAGATATCATAGGTCAGAGAGGTGCCGTAGCCGTCGCCGTTCTGTTTATTCCAGTCACGACCATTGTTGGTGGAACCTTCACCGCTGGTGCTACCGTTTTTACCCTGGTACTGCAGAGCAAAGTTCAGACCGTCAACCAGACCGAAGAAGTCGGAGTTACGGTAGGTCGCCACGCCGTTAGCGCGAGACTGCAGGAAGTTATCAGAACCGTAGGTGTCGCCGCCGAATTCCGGCAGAACGTCGGTCCAGGAAGTCACGTCGTATACTACGCCGTAGTTACGACCGTAGTCGAAAGAACCCGCGTCGCCGAATTTCAGACCCGCAAATGCCAGACGAGTCCAGGACTGCTTGTCAGAACCTTCTACATTGTTCGCCTGAACGTTGTATTCCCACTGGCCGTAACCGGTCAGCTGGTCGTTGATCTGAGTTTCGCCTTTGATGCCCAGACGCATGTAGGTCTGGTCGCCATCGGAAGATTTGTCGTCAGAGAAATAGTGCAGACCGTCGATTTTACCGTACAGGTCTAATTTGTTGCCATCTTTGTTATAGACTTCAGCCGCATTCGCTGCGCCTGCTACCAGCAGAGCCGGTACCAGGAGGGACAGTACTTTAACTTTCATGTTATTAACCCTCTGTTTGTTATATGCCTTTTATTATTGCCACTGCTTACTGATTACCCTTCTAATCAGTCGGCTATTTCATTGTGCTGCAAAATGCAGAATAATCCAACAAGAATATGATACTAAAACTTCTAAGATGTTTCAAAATACCCACAAGATGTTTCAATTTGTAAATCCAAGGGAACTTTTTTTCTGCCACAAATGCGCAACTAAATAAGCACTAATAATCAAAAAATAAAAATTTTCAATCCCTGTCAATGAGTTACATGGTTACATCTCTATAGCACTGAATGGTAAAACAAAATTCTCGTCTGCGACTAAAATTAATCCCGCTATCATCATTAACTTTATTTATTACCGTCATTCAGTTCTGAATGTCTGTTTACCCCTATTTCAACCGGATGCCTCGCATCCGGTTTTTTTTACCCTTCTTTACACATCTTTAATTATTCCATGCTACTCGTGAAAAAAATAACGGTTATTAATCAAACAACTTACGTCTAAGCTCAACGCTATTTATATAATTTCTTGTTATTTAGTGCTATTTCCCTAAGGTAATCCGTCAATAATTGTACAAAAACAACTGCGGTGTACATCTTTGCTCGCATTACTGGTTTAAGATAAATCTCAAGGCAAAAAAGTCATTGTAGGGTATTCAGATGTATGGATTTTGGACGTTAACCTTTATACTGTTCGTAGCATCTGCGCTGCCCCCGGTTAACTTGGTGCAACAGTCCGTTTACACACACTGATGAGTCGTACTCTCACACGATGACCCCGAAAAAATTTTCCCTGATACCCGGCAACATTACCCGCTTCTTTATTCTCATGGTCATCGTCCTGCTGGCGGCGATGGGGGTCATGATCCAAAGCGCCGTTAACGCTTGGCTAAAAGATAAAAGCTACCAGGTTGTCGATGTCAGCTACGACTTGCATAAACGCATCGATACCTGGCGCTACGCCACCTGGCAAATCTATGACAACATCGCCGCAACCTCTGCCAGCTCAGCCTCCGAAACCGGGTTGCAGGAAACGCGTTTAAAGCAGGATGTTTACTATCTGGAGAAACCGCGGCGCAAAACCGAAGCGCTGATTTTTGGCTCTCATGACGGCTCAACGCTGGAAATGACGCAAAAAATCTCCAACTATCTCGATATCCTGTGGGGCGCCGAGACGATTCCCTGGTCAATGTATTATCTCAACGGCCTGGATAACAGCCTGATACTGGTTTCAACGCTGCCGTTAAAAGATCTCTCTTCCAGTTTCAAAGAATCGACGATCAGCAGCGTCGTTGAATCACGCCGGGCTGAGATGTTGCTGCAGGCCAATACCCTTGATGAACGCGAGACGTTTTCGTCGCTGCGCCACCTCGCCTGGCAAAACGGCTACTACTTCACCTTACGCACCACCTTTAACCAGCCCGGTCATCTGGCGACGGTAGTGGCCTTCGATCTGCCCATTAACGACCTCATTCCGCCGAGTATGTCTCTGGAGAGTTTCCGTCTGGAGCCCGATCCCTCGCAGAACGGAACCAGCAATCCGGATAAAGAAGCTGCCGACATCGTCAGCATTAACTTTAACGGCCCGCAGATTGAAATTATCACGACCATTAATACCACCGGTATGCGCCTGGTCTGGATGGTGCCCTTTAGCGAGCTGATTCTGGAATCGCTGCAAAATATTTTACTGCCGCTGTTGCTGAACATTGGTCTGCTGGCGCTGGCGCTGTTCGGATTTACCACCTTTCGTCACTACAGCGGACGTAAAAGCGTCGCGGGAACGGCTATCTCCTCGGCAGCCAATAGTGAACTACGCGCTCAGCGCGCCATACACGAAGAGATCGTTTCCCTGCTGCCGCTCGGGCTGCTGGTGCACGATCTGGAGGCTAACCGTACGGTGATCAGCAATCCGATCGCCGATCATCTGCTGCCGCATCTGAACCTGCAAAACATCATTAATATGGCCGATCAGCATCAGGGCGTGATCCAGGCGACGGTGAACAATGAACTGTATGAAATCCGTCAGTTCCGCAGTCAGGTTTCGCCACGAACGCAAATTTTTATTATTCGCGATCAGGACCGTGAGGTGATGGTGAATAAGAAACTTAAGCAGGCCCAGCGTCTGTATGAGAAAAATCAGCAGGGCCGCACGGCGTTTATGCAGCATATCGGCGCGGCGCTCAGGCAGCCGGCGCAGACGCTGGCGGAAGAAGCCGCGGCGCTCGGCATGGCAGAAAGCCGCAGGCTGGCCCAGCATGCGGACGAACTGGTGCAGTTGGTAGATGAAATCGAGCTGGCAAACCTGCTGGAGAGCGATAGCTGGAAGAGCGCTCAGGGTCTATTCTCGATTCAGGAACTGATAGATGAAGTGGTGCCTGAAGTGCTACCTATCATCAAACGTAAGGGTCTACAGCTGCTGATTAACAACGCCTTGCCGGCCAATGAGCAACGCTACGGCGATCGCGACGCCCTGCGCCGTACGCTTTTACTGCTTATCCAGTATTCGGTTACCACCACGCCTATTGGCAAAATTACTCTGGAAGTGAGTAAAGATGAATCAGCGGACGATCGTCTGACCTTCCGTATTCTCGATACCGGCAACGGCGTTTCCGCAAACGAAATTGACAATATGCACTTCCCGTTCCTCAACGATACGCAGGCAGACCTCTACGGCAAGGCCAACGCCCTCACCTTCTGGCTCTGCGATCGCCTGACGCGCAAGCTCGGCGGGCAGCTCAATATCAAAGCACGCGAGTCGCTGGGTACCCGCTACTCCCTGCATTTAAAAATGGCCGCCAGCGCAGAGGAGAGTGAGTCAGGGGAACATCTGCTGGATGACGTGGTGATATTGCTTGATGTGACCGCCAATGAAGTCCGCCGTATTGTGACTCGCCAGCTGGAGAGCTGGGGGGCCACCTGCATCACGCCGGATGACAGAATCACAAGTCAACAATATGATCTCTTTTTAACGGATAATCCGTCTAATCTTACTGCTTCGGGCTTGCTTTTAAGCGATGATGAAGCCCGGGTTCATAAGATTGGTCCTGGTCAGCTCCGCGTAAACTTTAATATCAGCGCTGCGCTGCAGGAAGCTATCCTGCAATTGATTGAGCAGCAGCTTGCAGAGGAAGAGGAGCAGCCTTCCTCTGCCGGTAGCGAAAGTAACGCCGAACTGCATGCCAGCGGCTATTACACGCTGTTTGCTGACACGGTACCAGATGATGTTAAGAGGCTGTATAATGAACGGGCAACGGGCGATTTCGCCGCGCTGGCGCAGACCGCTCACCGCCTCAAAGGGGCGTTTGCTATGCTAAATCTGGTACCCGGCAAGCAGTTATGTGAAACGCTTGAGCATCTGATCCGAGAAAAAGATGCGCAAGGCATAGAAAAATATATCAGCGACATTGACGACTACGTCAAGAGCTTGCTGTAGCAAGGTAGCCTAATACATGAACAATATGAACGTAATTATTGCCGATGACCATCCGATCGTACTGTTCGGTATTCGTAAGTCACTTGAACAAATTGAGTGGGTGAACGTTGTCGGCGAGTTTGAAGACTCCACCGCATTAATCAACAATCTGCCAAAACTGGACGCACATGTCCTGATTACCGATTTATCCATGCCCGGTGATAAATACGGCGATGGCATTACGCTTATCAAATACATCAAGCGTCATTTCCCGGACCTGTCAATCATTGTACTGACGATGAATAACAACCCGGCGATCCTTAGCGCGGTTCTGGATCTGGACATAGAAGGGATTGTCCTGAAACAGGGGGCGCCAACCGACCTGCCTAAAGCGCTGGCAGCGCTGCAAAAAGGCAAAAAATTCACTCCCGAGAGCGTTTCGCGCCTGCTGGAAAAAATCAGCGCCGGCGGTTACGGCGACAAACGTTTGTCGCCGAAAGAGAGTGAAGTGCTGCGCCTGTTCGCCGAAGGCTTCCTGGTCACCGAGATAGCCAAAAAGCTCAACCGCAGCATCAAAACCATCAGTAGCCAGAAAAAATCGGCGATGATGAAGCTCGGCGTGGAAAACGACATCGCCCTGCTGAACTACCTCTCTTCCGTTTCCCTGAGTTCCACCGACAAAGACTAAACTCTTTTCTTCCCGGATAGCGCGGCGTTATCCGGGCAGCTTCTCTACTCCCTTCCCTTACGTACCCGCGTAGCGTAGAGCGTTAACGTCTGCTTAATGATATCCAGCGTGACCGGCTTAGAAAGACAGCTGTCCATACCGGATTCCAGGCAGCGCTGCTTCTCTTCCGCCAGCGCGTTGGCGGTGACGCCAATCACCGGCAGCGTGAGCCCCAGCTGGCGAATACGCTGAGTCAGGCGATAGCCGTCCATGTTCGGCATGTTGACATCGCTGAGCACGATATCAATATGCTGTTTGCTCAGGACATTCAGCGCATCGACCCCATCATTTGCCGTCACGCACTGATAGCCCAGCGATCCAAGCTGATCGGCCAACAGGCGGCGGTTGATCGGATGATCGTCAACCACCAGAATCATCATGTCATCATTGCTGGCGTTTTGCGCATCCGCGGCAGCTAGCGCAGGGCCGTTATCCGCACTGGCTACGGCAATATGGAAGATGCGTCCCAGCAGCGGCAGGAGCTCGTGCGGCGTGGCGACGCTATGCAGCCACTCGCCGGGTGCCCGCTCTTGCGGAATACCGATATGCCGACGAGAGAAGATCACCATCGCGCAGCCAGCCCAGGCTTCATGCGTCTCGCTATCGGTTAACAGAATATCTTCCGCTCCCGGCGTTTGCCCGTCAAAACGACGGACAGGAACGCCGTGGAAGGTCAGCAACTGCTCGACGAACACCGCCAGCGAGCTGTTATCAATCGCCAGCCAGCAGCATTTTTCAGCCAGGCCATCAATATTCAGCGGCGGCGTATTTTGCACGCCATAAAGCGGGATACGAATAGTGAATCGACTGCCCATACCCGGTTCGGTTTCGACGGCAATATCGCCATCCATCATGCTGATAAGCTTTTCACAAATCGCCAGGCCGAGCCCGGTTCCCTGGAAGTTGCGCTGCACGCCGGTACCGACCTGGAAGAACGGATCAAACAGGCGTAGCACCTCTTTCGCCGGGATCCCTTCGCCGGTGTCGCGTACGCTGATGCGCAGATAATCATCCGCCCGCTCTACGTGCAGGACAATACAGCCGGTATCGGTAAACTTAATCGCATTACTCAACAGGTTTGAAATAACCTGCTGCAGGCGCATCGGATCGCCGGACATCAGTTGCGGAACGTCTGGCTCAATAAAGCAGTACAGCCCAAGATGTTTACGCACCACCAGCGGCAGATAGTTGGCGGAGATATGGTTCATTACCTCACGCGGCGAAAACTCCCGCGGCTCAATTTTAAGCTGCTCGGACTCAATTTTAGAGAAATCGAGAATATCGCTAATGATTTTCAGCAGCAGGCTGGAAGAGTTGTTCATCGCTGTCACCAGACGATCGACGCCCTTCGGTAGCTCCTTGGTCTGCAAGAGATCGAGGTTGCCGATAATCCCGTACAGCGGCGTACGCAGTTCGTGGCTGACGGTGGCGAGGAACATCGATTTCGACTGGCTGGCCTGCTCGGCGGCCTGGGCCATCTCCTGCAGGGACTCTTCCATTTTGACGCGCGCCGATACGTCCACCAGTACGCAGATCGCCACGTTCTCGTTGCGATAGCGCGAATGGACAAAGCTGATTTGCAGGTTGGTATTATTGCTGGTCAGCACATCGACAAAGTTTACCTGCTGGCCGCAGATAATTTGCGTCAGCCGCTGCCGGTCCTCATGAGTTAACATGTTGAGATAGTTATGCGCCAGCTCGTTACTCAGGATATTGGTGCCGTCGAGGGTACGTAAAATACAGATCCCCACCGGCGCGGAGGCAACGATTTTGCGGTTGAACTGCTCATGCTCTTCCAGGCGCTGGGCATCATTTTCGGCCGGAATAAAAATCCGTCGTTCATACATTCGGGCGAGGGCGAAAAGGAGCGCGCCGGTGAGCAGATTGAGTACCACCGCGTTCAGTATCAGCATCCGAATGCGTTCCAGCACCTGATCTACCGGCACCGAATAGACAATACTTAAGGATGACGGCGGCAGGCTTTTTTTCATCGCCAGCTCGCGAAAACCCGCGGTATAGCCAAACCACAGACGTTCCTGCATCCACTTCGCGTCCGGTTTGATATTGCTATTCGATCCGGCAAGTGAAATCAGCGACTGTCCATTATCGTCAAGGATCGTCACGTTCATCGGCAAACTGCCCGGGGTAAAGAAACTTTCCATACGGATGGTTTGCTCTACGCCAAGCATCGCCTGCAGACGATTCGCCACATAGATGGGCGTGAGCGCATAGAAATAGCCAACGCCCGGGCGCACGCCCTGGCTTATCCAGAACAGATTATTGCCGCGCTCGTTTTGCGGCGCGTCGCGATACTGCTCAATGCGCTGATGCAGTACTTTAAGCGCCTGGTCCCGCTCCAGCGGGATATCACGCAGGCCGAAGTTGGCCATGCACAGATTGTCGCTACCAATCAAAAAAATACGATTGAGGTCGTAGGCCGTGGAGAAATTGTCGCGCCAGTAGCGCATAAACCACGCCAATGACTGCAGCGAATTACGCCAGGTGGAACTCATCAGCGCACAGTCGGAATCCGGATAGAGCGGTTCAAAATCAGGAATTGAAATATTGCCGCGCTGGGCCGGCGTATCGCCGCCTTCGCCGCCATCTATCGGCCGATTACCGGCAACATATTTCAGCTCCTTAATCACGTCGGCCGTACGCTGTATATAGCGCTGCGCCTGATCGGCATTGAGGTTAAATTCCTGGCGAATTTCCGATTCCCGATCGTGCAAAGCGTTGACGATGTAAAACACCGAAACAAAAGCGACCAGCACCCACAGCAGTACCGCCAGCGCTCTGAACAGATAGCGTGAAACTTTTAACGTGTTATGGAAAGAAGCTAGATATTTCAATGTGGCGATGCTCGGCCGTCAGGGGCTCAACAGAATGGCGTTAAGGTAACGATAAAACTACGGTCCCGCAACGGGAAAACAAAAAGGGCCGGGGATGAGCCCGACCCTTTCAGAACAATTACCGCAGAGAATTACTCTTCATCTTCGGCGATGTCATCGTCAGTGTCCGCTTCCGGCGCGATATCTTCATCGCCTTCCGCCGCGCTGCCGTCGATGGCATCCAGCTCTTCGTCATCAACCGGCTCAGCAACGCGCTGCAGACCGACCACGTTTTCATCTTCCGCGGTACGAATCAGGATCACGCCCTGAGTGTTACGGCCGACAATGCTCACCTCGGAAACGCGAGTTCGTACCAGCGTGCCCGCATCGGTGATCATCATAATCTGGTCGCAGTCATCAACCTGCACCGCGCCCACCACGGAACCGTTGCGTTCGGTCACTTTGATTGAGATTACGCCCTGGGTCGCACGCGACTTGGTTGGATACTCTTCAGCCGCGGTACGTTTACCGTAGCCATTCTGCGTAACGGTCAGGATGGCCCCTTCACCGCGCGGAATGATCAACGAAACCACTTTATCTTCGCCGGCCAGCTTGATGCCGCGTACGCCGGTAGCGGTACGGCCCATTGCTCGGACGGCGTCCTCTTTAAAGCGCACCACTTTACCGGCGGCGGAGAACAGCATAACTTCGTCCTGACCGGAGGTCAGATCGACGCCAATCAGCTCGTCGCCTTCGTTGAGGTTAACCGCGATAATACCGGCAGAACGCGGACGGCTGAATTCGGTCAGCGCCGTTTTCTTCACGGTACCGCTGGCGGTAGCCATAAAGACGTTCACGCCCTCTTCGTACTCACGTACCGGCAGAATCGCGGTGATACGTTCGTTGGCTTCGAGCGGCAGCAGGTTGACGATCGGACGCCCGCGCGCACCGCGGCTGGCTTCCGGCAGCTGATAAACCTTCATCCAGTAGAGACGCCCGCGGCTGGAGAAGCAGAGGATCGTGTCGTGGGTGTTGGCCACCAGCAGGCGGTCGATAAAGTCTTCTTCTTTTATACGCGCCGCAGATTTACCTTTACCGCCACGACGCTGTGCTTCGTAATCGGTTAACGGCTGGTACTTCACGTAGCCCTGATGCGAAAGGGTCACGACAACATCTTCCTGGTTGATCAGGTCTTCGATGTTGATATCCGCGCTGTTAGCGGTGATCTCGGTACGACGCGCGTCGCCGAACTGTTCACGGACCAGCTCCAGCTCTTCACGGATAACTTCCATCAGGCGATCGGCGCTGCCCAGAATGTGCAGCAGTTCCGCAATCTGTTCCAGCAGCTCTTTGTATTCATCGAGCAGTTTTTCATGCTCAAGACCGGTCAGTTTCTGCAAACGCAGATCCAGAATCGCCTGCGCCTGCTGTTCGGTCAGGTAGTACTGACCGTCGCGTACGCCGAACTCAGGCTCCAGCCATTCCGGACGAGCGGCGTCATCGCCTGCGCGTTCCAGCATAGCGGAAACGTTGCCCAGATCCCATGAACGCGCGATTAATGCTGCTTTCGCTTCCGCCGGAGTCGGCGCGCGGCGAATCAGTTCGATAATCGGATCGATGTTGGCCAGGGCAATCGCCAGCGCTTCGAGGATATGCGCGCGATCGCGGGCTTTACGCAGTTCAAAAATAGTACGACGGGTCACCACTTCGCGGCGGTGGCGCACGAACGCGGCAATAATTTCTTTCAGGTTCATGATCTTCGGCTGACCATGGTGCAGGGCAACCATGTTGATACCGAAGGAGACCTGGAGCTGAGTCTGCGAATAGAGGTTGTTAAGCACCACCTCACCCACCGCATCGCGCTTCACTTCAATCACGATGCGCATGCCATCTTTATCAGACTCGTCGCGCAGCGCGCTGATGCCTTCAACGCGTTTGTCTTTGACCAGCTCGGCGATTTTCTCAATCAGGCGCGCTTTGTTCACCTGATACGGAATTTCATGCACGATGATGGTTTCGCGGCCGGTCTTCGCGTCAGCTTCCACTTCCGCGCGAGCGCGAATGTACACTTTTCCGCGACCCGTACGATAGGCCTCTTCAATGCCGCGGCGACCGTTGATGATCGCAGCGGTCGGGAAGTCCGGGCCGGGAATATGTTCCATCAGCCCTTCAATGCTGATGTCTTCGTTTTCAACGTAGGCCAGACAGCCGTTGATCACTTCGGTCAGGTTGTGCGGCGGAATATTAGTCGCCATACCTACCGCGATACCGGACGAACCGTTGACTAGCAGGTTCGGGATTTTGGTCGGCATAACGTCAGGGATTTTCTCCGTGCCGTCATAGTTATCGACGAAATCCACCGTCTCTTTTTCGAGGTCGGCCATCAGTTCATGGGCGATCTTCGACATACGGATTTCCGTATAACGCATCGCTGCGGCGGAGTCGCCGTCGACCGAACCAAAGTTACCCTGGCCATCTACCAGCATATAACGCAGGGAGAATGGCTGCGCCATACGTACAATGGTGTCGTATACGGCAGTATCACCATGAGGGTGGTATTTACCGATGACGTCACCCACGACACGGGCAGATTTTTTATAGGCTTTGTTCCAGTCATTGCCCAATACGTTCATGGCGTATAGTACGCGACGGTGTACCGGCTTCAGGCCATCTCGGACATCCGGCAGCGCACGGCCAACAATGACCGACATCGCATAATCCAGATAGGAGCTCTTCAGCTCTTCCTCAATGTTGACCGGTGTAATTTCTCTCGCAAGGTCGCTCATCTAACCGCTATCCCTCTACTGTATCCCGGATTCAAAGGTCGCAAATTATAACACAGCCGCGGTGATACGGGTAAACCTATACCCAATGATTTTCGCGCTGTGACAGGGACAGGGATAGACGGTTTATTCATCGCGGAGGCCTGATATACTTGCCGGTCTGAACTGAACAGGAGTAATAGCGCCCATGAATGCCGAAAAACCGTCGGTGGCCCACAATGTTGATCATAATGAAATCGCTAAATTTGAAGCCGTCGCATCGCGCTGGTGGGATTTAGAGGGCGAATTCAAACCGTTACATCGCATTAATCCTTTGCGTCTTGGCTATATTGCGGAGCGCTCAGGCGGCCTGTTTGGTAAGAAAGTGCTGGATGTCGGCTGCGGCGGCGGCATCCTGGCAGAAAGCATGGCCCGGGAAGGCGCTACGGTCACCGGTCTGGATATGGGGTTTGAACCGCTTCAGGTCGCGAAACTGCATGCCCTGGAGAGCGGTATTCAGGTCGACTATGTCCAGGAAACCGTGGAAGAACACGCGGCGAAGCACGCCGGGGAGTACGATGTCGTCACCTGCATGGAGATGCTGGAGCACGTGCCGGACCCGCAGTCGGTCGTTCACGCCTGCGCGCGGCTGGTCAAGCCTGGCGGCCAGGTATTCTTCTCTACCATTAACCGTAACGGTAAAGCCTGGCTGATGGCGGTTGTCGGCGCCGAGTACGTCATGAAGATGGTGCCGAAGGGAACCCACGATGTGAAGAAATTCATTAAACCAGCGGAGCTGCTCGGCTGGGTGGATGAGACAATTCTGAAAGAGCAGCACATTACCGGTCTTCATTACAATCCGCTGACCAATACCTTCAAGCTGGCGCCGGGGGTGGATGTTAACTATATGTTGCATACAACGGCGAAAAAAGCATAACGTCAGCAGTTTTTCCTATGATGATTGCGCGGCATCAAGCCGCGTGATTATTTCTTCCGATGAAGAAATCAGCACTCGATCAAATTTTCATTTTTTTTTCAGATTTATTGACATCTTCTCCAGGCCTTATGGGGCGTGGATTTCGCGATTATCACCCTTCCGCAACCTCAATTTAACGTCAAAATCAACTCTTGTACTCAAAAGAATCCTTACTAGAATACTCACCATATAGCGTTTCTTTTATCGACCACCCCCTACATATAGTATTTATCCACAGAGTTAGTCACAACGGCGATCTGTGGATAAGTGGGGGATATTTTCTTTCACGGACAGGTATAAACCACATGAATCAGAGTCTGCTGGTGACAAAGCGCGACGGTAGCACCGAGCGCATCAATCTCGACAAAATCCACCGCGTGCTGGATTGGGCGGCAGAAGGGCTGAATAACGTATCCATCTCCCAGGTAGAACTGCGTTCCCACATTCAGTTCTATGACGGCATTAAAACCGCCGATATTCACGAAACCATTATCAAAGCCGCTGCGGATCTGATCTCCCGCGACGCGCCGGACTACCAGTATCTCGCCGCTCGTCTGGCGATTTTCCACCTGCGCAAAAAAGCCTACGGCCAGTTTGAGCCGCCAGCGTTGTTCGACCACGTGTCGAAAATGGTGAAAAACGGCAAATACGATACTCATCTGCTGGAAGACTACACGGAAGAAGAGTTCAAGCAGATGGATTCGTTTATCGAGCACGATCGCGATATGACCTTCTCCTACGCTGCGGTTAAGCAGCTCGAAGGCAAATATCTGGTACAGAACCGCGTCACCGGTGAGATCTACGAAAGCGCCCAGTTCCTGTACATTCTGGTGGCCGCCTGCCTGTTCTCCAACTATCCGCGCGAGACGCGTCTGGACTATATCAAGCGTTTCTATGACGCGGTGTCGACGTTTAAAATCTCGCTGCCGACGCCGATTATGTCCGGCGTGCGTACCCCGACCCGTCAGTTCAGCTCCTGCGTGCTGATCGAGTGCGGTGATAGCCTGGATTCTATTAACGCGACCTCCAGCGCGATTGTTAAATACGTTTCTCAGCGCGCCGGTATCGGCATCAATGCCGGCCGCATCCGCGCGCTGGGTAGCCCGATTCGCGGCGGTGAAGCTTTCCACACCGGCTGTATTCCGTTCTATAAGCACTTCCAGACCGCAGTGAAATCCTGCTCGCAGGGCGGCGTCCGCGGCGGTGCCGCCACCCTCTTCTACCCGATGTGGCATCTGGAAGTCGAAAGCCTGCTGGTGCTGAAAAACAACCGCGGTACCGACGCCAACCGCGTTCGTCATATGGACTACGGCGTACAGATCAACAAGCTGATGTACACTCGCCTGCTGAAAGGCGGAGACATCACCCTGTTCAGCCCATCCGACGTTCCGGGCCTGTACGATGCGTTCTTCGCCGACCAGGACGAGTTCGAGCGCCTGTATACCCAATACGAGCAGGACGACAGCATCCGCAAGCAGCGCATTAAAGCCGTAGAGCTGTTCTCGCTGATGATGCAGGAGCGTGCCTCCACCGGTCGTATCTACATCCAGAACGTGGACCACTGCAACACCCACAGCCCGTTTGACCCGGTTGTCGCGCCGGTGCGCCAGTCCAACCTGTGCCTGGAAATCGCCCTGCCGACCAAGCCGCTGGAAGATGTAAACGACGAGAACGGTGAAATTGCGCTGTGCACCCTGTCCGCTTTCAACCTCGGGGTTATCGATAGCCTGGATGAGCTGGAAGAGCTGGCGGTGCTGGCCGTTCGCGCGCTGGATGCACTGCTGGATTACCAGGACTACCCGATCCCGGCGGCCAAACGCGGCGCGATGGGCCGTCGTACGCTGGGTATTGGCGTGATTAACTTTGCCTACTATCTGGCGAAGCACGGTAAACGCTATTCCGACGGCAGCGCTAACAACCTGACGCATAAAACGTTCGAAGCGATTCAGTACTATCTGCTGAAAGCTTCTAACGAGCTGGCGATCGAACAAGGCGCGTGCCCGTGGTTTAACGAAACCACCTATGCAAAAGGCATTCTGCCGATCGATACCTACAAGAAAGACCTGGATGCTATCGTCAGCGAATCTCTGCACTACGATTGGGAGCGGCTTCGCGAGTCGATCAAAACGCACGGCCTGCGTAACTCCACGCTCTCCGCGCTGATGCCGTCCGAGACCTCTTCGCAGATCTCCAACGCCACCAACGGCATTGAACCGCCGCGCGGTCACGTCAGCATCAAAGCGTCAAAAGACGGTATCCTGCGCCAGGTGGTGCCGGATTACGAAAAACTGCAGAACGGCTACGAGCTGCTGTGGGAAATGCCGAACAACGACGGTTATTTACAGCTGGTCGGTATTATGCAGAAGTTTATCGACCAGTCGATTTCCGCCAATACCAACTACGACCCGACGCGCTTCCCGTCAGGCAAAGTGCCGATGCAGCAGTTGCTGAAAGACTTGCTCAATGCCTATAAGTTCGGCGTCAAAACGCTGTACTATCACAACACTCGCGATGGCGCGGAAGATGCCCAGGATGACCTGGCGCCGTCTATTCAGGACGACGGCTGCGAAAGCGGCGCATGTAAGATCTAAGTTTTTTGCCGGGCGGCGCGATGCTGGCCCGGCCTAAGGTTTTGTAGGCCCGGCAAACTCACTGCCGCCGGGCGATACAATCTCAACAGGACTCACTTCAATGGCATATACCACTTTTTCTCAGACTAAAAACGATCAGCTGCTTGAGCCGATGTTTTTTGGTCAGCCGGTGAACGTCGCCCGCTACGATCAGCAAAAATATGACATCTTCGAAAAGCTGATTGAAAAACAGCTCTCCTTCTTCTGGCGTCCGGAAGAGGTTGACGTTTCCCGCGACCGTATCGACTACCAGGCGCTGCCGGAACACGAAAAACACATTTTTATCAGCAACCTGAAATATCAGACGCTGCTGGACTCGATCCAGGGACGCAGCCCGAACGTTGCCCTGCTGCCGCTGATTTCCATTCCTGAGCTGGAAACCTGGGTTGAAACCTGGGCGTTCTCGGAGACCATCCACTCGCGCTCCTACACCCATATCATCCGCAATATCGTTAACGATCCGGCGATGGTATTTGACGATATCGTCACCAACGAGCAGATCCAAAAACGCGCGGAAGGCATTTCCAGCTATTACGATGAATTGATTGAGCTGACCAGCTACTGGCATCTGCTGGGCGAAGGCACCCACAGCGTGAACGGTAAAACCATTACCGTGAACCTGCGCGAGCTGAAGAAGAAACTGTACCTGTGCCTGATGAGCGTGAACGCGCTGGAAGCCATCCGTTTTTACGTCAGCTTCGCCTGCTCTTTCGCCTTTGCCGAGCGCAAGCTGATGGAAGGTAACGCCAAGATTATCCGTCTGATCGCCCGCGACGAAGCGCTGCACCTGACCGGCACTCAGCACATGCTGAATCTGCTGCGCTCCGGCGTTGACGATCCGGAAATGGCGGAAATCGCCGAAGAGTGCAAGCAGGAGTGCTACGACCTGTTCGTGCTGGCGGCACAGCAGGAGAAAGAGTGGGCGGATTATCTGTTCCGCGACGGTTCGATGATCGGCCTGAACAAAGATATTCTTTGCCAGTACGTTGAGTACATTACTAACATCCGCATGCAGGCGGTAGGTCTCGATCTGCCGTTCCAGACCCGCTCCAACCCGATCCCGTGGATCAACACCTGGCTGGTGTCCGATAACGTGCAGGTCGCGCCGCAGGAAGTGGAAGTCAGCTCTTATCTGGTCGGGCAGATCGATTCCGAAGTCGACGCTGACGATCTGAGCAACTTCCAGCTCTGATGAAACGCATTTTCTTGAAGATTTCTGACACTCGCCTTGAGTGTCAGGATGAACATCCCTCCCTGCTGGCGGCCCTGGAATCGCACAATATCGACGTGGAGTATCAGTGCCGCGAAGGATACTGCGGATCGTGTCGTCTGCGGCTGGTTTCCGGTCAGGTTGACTGGCTCACCGAGCCGCTGGCGTTTGTCCAGCCGGGAGAGATTTTGCCCTGCTGCTGCCGGGCAAAAGGCGATATCGAAATTGAGATGTAAGTTTTGTCGGGCGGCATAACGCTTATGCGCCCGACAAAACTGCCGTTCACAGGCCGGGTAAACCCGGCTTTTTACTGCTTAGCGTGCAGAAACTGCACGGCTTTATCCGGAAAATCGGTGAACAAGCCGTCGACATCCGCCTGATGGTACAGCACGTTATAGAGCTGATTGACGTCAATGGCGTAGTCAGGCAATTGATCCGCGCGAACCGTGTATGGATGTACCTGCATGCCGCTGGCGTGCGCCTCTTTCACCATTGCCGTCAGCTTCACGTCTCCCGGTTTCGAGCCTTCCGCCACCAGCATATGGTAGTCTGGACCAATACCGTCAGCGTACTGGGCGATCTGCGCCATTGCCCCTGGTTTGAACATCCAGTCATAGCTGTAGTTCACCCACTTGCCGTCAGCCTGCCGCTGCTGGGTCTCATTCCAGTCGGTATAGGCGATAAGCTGCACCAGATTGAGATCCATCCCCATTTTCGGCTCCAGTTCATGCTTAATACGCTTGAGCTCGTTGGCGTCAAAGCACTGCAGATACACCTTATCCTGCTTGCCGGTGTAACCATATTCCTTCAGCACTTTCAGCGTGCTGGCGGCAATATCCTTGCCTTCCTGATGGTGGAACCACGGCGCTTTGATTTCCGGGTAGATGCCGATGTTTTTGCCGGTCGAATGGTTTAACCCCTGGACAAACTCAATCTCCTCTTCGAAGGTATGAATGCGGAAATCAGATTTCCCCATCGGGAAGCGACCCGGATAAGTTTGCACGTTCTTGCCATCTTTCGGTTCAAACCCTTCGGTAAACTTCAGCGACTTTATCTCAGCGAGGGTAAAGTCGATAGCGTAGAAGCGGCCATCTTTACGCGCCCGCTGCGGGAAACGCTGGGCCACGTCGGTCACCCGATCCAGATAGTGGTCATGCAGGACCACCAGCCGGTCATCTTTGGTCATCACCAGGTCTTGCTCAAGGTAATCCGCCCCCTGCGCGTAGGCCATCGCTTTCGCCGGCAGGGTATGTTCCGGCAGATAGCCGCTGGCGCCGCGGTGGGCGATAACGATTTTCTCTCCCGCCACGGCGCTGAAGGAGAGCGCCGTGGCGGCCAGCAGCACTCCGCTCATCAGGGTGGTTAATTGACTTTTCATCGCCGCACCTTAACCTTGTTTCATCTGTTGATGGTGGCGTCGTTCACCCAGCATCACGATAATCAGCAGCACAACCGCCAGCACGCTGCCGCCGATCATCACCATAAAGCCGCCGTCCCAGCCGAAGAAATCGACGGTATAGCCAACGATGGCGCTCGCGGCCACGGAACCGCCGAGATAGCCGAACAGGCCGGTGAAGCCCGCAGCGGTGCCGGCGGCTTTTTTCGGCGCCAGCTCCAGCGCATGCAGGCCAATCAGCATCACCGGGCCATAAATCAGGAAGCCGATAATAATCATACAGGCCATATCCACGCCCGGGTTACCCGGCGGGTTCAGCCAGTAGACAACGGTGGCGATGGTGACCAGGGTCATAAAGAAGACGCCGGTCGCGCCGCGGTTGCCTTTAAACACTTTATCCGACATCCAGCCGCACAGTAGAGTGCCCGGAATCCCCGCATATTCATAAAGGAAGTAGGCCCAGGAGGATTTATCCAGCGCGAAGTGCTTAACCTCTTTCAGGTAGGTTGGCGACCAGTCAAGAATGCCGTAGCGCAGCAGGTAAACAAACACGTTTGCAACGGCGATGTACCACAACAGCTTGTTCGGCAGGATATACTGCATAAAGATCTGCTTTGCGGTCAGCTCCTCTTCATGCTTCTCGCTGTAGTCATCAGGATAATCGTTTTTATACTCTTCGATCGGCGGCAAACCGCAGGACTGCGGAGTATCGCGCATCATCGCGAAGGCGAAAATCGCCAGCAGGATCGCGCCGAAAGCCGGCATATACAGCGCCGCATGCCAGTCGTTAAACCACGCCATTCCCAGCAGGAACAGCAGCGGCGGGATCCCGCCGCCGACGTTATGCGCGCAGTTCCATACCGACACGATACCGCCGCGCTCTTTCTGCGACCACCAATGCACCATCGTACGTCCGCACGGCGGCCAGCCCATCCCCTGGAACCAGCCGCACAGGAACAGCAGAACGAACATCACCATAATGCTGGAGGTCGCCCAAGGGACGAAGCCCATCACCAGCATCACCAGCGCGGCAAGAATCAAGCCTGCCGGTAAAAAAATGCGCGGATTCGAGCGGTCGGAAACCGACCCCATGATGAATTTCGAAAATCCGTAGGCGATGGAGATACCGGAAAGGGCAAAACCGAGGTCGCCACGGGAGAACCCCTGCTCGATAAGGTAGGGCATTGCTAAAGCAAAGTTCTTACGAACCAAATAGTAAGCAGCATATCCGAAGAAAATACCGATAAAGATCTGCCAGCGTAATCGAGGATATAAAGGATCGATTTCCGCGGTTGGCAATCGCGCTTTATGCGCTGCGGGTTTAAATATACTTAACATATCAGCCTCCGTGGCCATTGCTGTTCTTCTGACGTCGACGCAAAAAAACGTAATTTATTCACCAACTTCTGATTTGGTCGCGATAGTAGGCAAAGCGTAAATCTAATACTGTGAAATGTCGCACACTTTGTTACAGAAATATGACAGCATTTTCTAATATGCGCACAAAGTCACAACAAACGCTCGAATTGCGCGCAAATATGCTCGAAATCAAACATTAAATGCTGTCGATATGGCTAAATGAAGTAAAACGAAAACAGAGGACGGGGAGATGGCCGATAGTCGTGAATATGACGTCATTATTATTGGCGGCGGCGCCACCGGCGCCGGGATCGCGCGCGACTGCGCGCTGCGCGGGCTAAAGGCAGCGCTGGTGGAGCGCTACGATATCGCCACCGGCGCGACTGGCCGTAACCACGGTCTGCTGCACAGCGGCGCGCGCTATGCGGTCACCGATAGCGAATCAGCGCGCGAGTGCATTAGCGAAAACCGTATATTGCGCCGTATCGCCCGCCACTGCATAGAGCCCACCAGCGGCCTGTTTATTACCTTGCCGGAAGATGACCCGGCGTACCAGTACACCTTTATCAGCGCCTGTCAGCAGGCAGGTATCGAAGCCCAGCCGCTAACGCCCGCCGAAGCGCTGCGTATTGAGCCCGCGGTTAACCCGGCGCTGCTCGGCGCGGTACAGGTTCCCGACGGCACCGTCGATCCTTTCCGCCTCACCGCGGCGAATATGCTCGATGCCCGCGAACATGGCGCGACGATCCTCACCGGCTGCGAAGTCACCGGTCTGCTGCGGCAGGGCGATCGTGTCCATGGCGTCGCGATCTACAATCATCAGCGCCGAGAATCGCGCGCGCTGCGCGCTCAGGTGGTGGTTAACGCCGCCGGGATTTGGGGGCAGCGCATCGCAGAGTACGCCGACCTGCGCATCGCGATGTTTCCGGCAAAAGGATCTTTGCTGATCCTCGACCACCGCATTAACCGTCAGGTTATCAACCGCTGCCGCAAACCAGCTGACGCCGATATCCTGGTGCCCGGCGATACTATTTCGCTGATTGGCACCACCTCAATGCATATTCCCTATGACGAAATTGACGACAACCGGGTAACCACCGAGGAAGTCGAAACGCTGCTGCGGGAGGGAGAAAAGCTGGCGCCGATCATGGGGCGGACGCGGGTCCTTCGCGCCTATTCCGGTATACGCCCGCTGGTCGCCAGCGATGACGATCCCAGTGGCCGTAGCGTCAGCCGCGGTATCGTGCTGCTCGACCACGCCCGCCGCGACGGTATGGAAGGCTTCATCACCATCACCGGCGGTAAGCTGATGACCTATCGTCTGATGGCGGAGTGGGCCACGGATGCGCTATGCCGCAAGCTCGGAAATACCGCCCCCTGCACGACCGCCGATACGCCGCTGCCCGGTTCGCAGGAACCGGCGGAAGCCACGCTAAGTAAAATCATCTCGTTACCTGCGCCGCTGCGCGGGTCGGCCATCTACCGCCACGGCGATCGCACCCCGGCATGGCTTGGCGATAGCCGCCAGCGCCGTAGCCTGGTCTGCGAATGCGAGGCGGTCACTGCCGGAGAAGTAGAGTACGCGGTTGAAAACCTGGCGGTGAAAAACCTGCTTGACCTGCGCCGCCGTACCCGCGTCGGCATGGGAACCTGTCAGGGCGAACTGTGCGCCTGCCGCGCCGCCGGGCTGCTCGCGCGTTTTAACGTCACCACCTCCGCGCGGTCCCTCACCCAGCTGTCCCAATTTTTGAACGAACGCTGGAAAGGCGTTCAGCCGGTGGCCTGGGGGGATGCGCTGCGCGAAAGCGAGTTTACCCGCTGGGTTTATCTCGGTCTGTGCGGATTAGAAAAGGAGCACCAGGATGAAGTTTGATTGCGCGATTATTGGCGGCGGCCTTGCCGGGCTGCTCTGCGGGCTGGCGCTCAACCAGCGCGGCCTGCACAGCGTGATTATCAGCCGGGGCCAAAGCGCCCTGCACTTCTCTTCCGCCTCGCTGGATTTGCTCTCGACGCTGCCGAATGGCGAAACCGTCACCGATGTTGCTTACGGTATCGGCCAGTTGGCCCGCCAGCTTCCCGAACACCCTTATGCCAGGCTCGGCGCCGAAAGGGTGATGAATTACGCCCGCCAGGCTCAGGCGCTGTTTGCCGACTGCGGGATTGCCATGCAGGGCGATGCCAGCCAGCCGCATCTGCGCGTGACGCCGCTGGGAATCTTACGCGCGGCCTGGCTTTCTCCGCAGGAAATCGCCACCGCGCCGCTGCCAGTCAGCGGCGTCTGCGTCGTTGGCATCAGCGGGTTCGGCGACTTCCAGCCGCATCTTGCCGCGGCCTCTCTGCACCAGCACGGCGTGACCGCCGAAGCCCACGAGATAGAATTATCCCTTCTTGATGTTCTGCGCGATAGCCCATCCGAATTTCGCGCCGCCAATATCGCCCGCCGGCTGGACGATGAAGCGCACTGGCCGGCCCTGCTGGCGGCGCTGCGCCCGCTGGCGCAGCAGCATAATTTACTGATTATGCCCGCCTGCTTCGGCCTCGCCGACGATCGCTTGTACCAGTGGCTGCGGCAGCGTCTGCCCTGCCCGCTGCGCCTGCTGCCTACCCTGCCGCCATCGGTGCCGGGCATGCGCCTGCACGCCCAGCTGCAGCGGCAATTTATCCGCAGCGGCGGGACCTGGCTGACCGGGGATGAAGTCATTGATATCAGCCACCAGGACGGTAGGGTTAACGCGATCTGGACGCGCAATCACGGCGATATTCCGCTGCGTCCGCGCTTCGCTGTGCTGGCCAGCGGCAGCTTTTTCAGCAACGGGCTGGTCGCCGAACGTAGCGGCGTGCGCGAGCCGATCCTCGGTCTGGATCTGCAGCAGACGCTGCCGCGCGAAAGCTGGTATCAGCAGGATTTTTTTGCCTCGCAGCCCTGGCAGCGTTTCGGCCTGAAAACCGATGAGGCTCTGCGTCCCCAGCGTCAGGGGCGGACGCTGGAGAATCTGTTCGCCGTCGGTTCGATCCTCGGCGGTTTTGATGCCATCGCGCTGGGATGCGGCGGCGGCGTGTGCGCAGTGACCGCGCTTCACGCCGCAGGGCTAATTGGCGAGCTTGCCGGAGGTGAGTCATGAACGACACGCGCTTTGAACACTGTATTAAATGCACCGTTTGCACCACCGCCTGCCCGGTCAGCCGGGTTAGTCCGCGCTACCCGGGGCCAAAACAGGCCGGGCCGGACGGCGAGCGCCTGCGCCTGAAAGACGGCGCGCTCTACGACGAGGCGTTAAAATACTGCATTAACTGTAAACGCTGTGAAGTCGCCTGCCCTTCAGACGTCAAAATCGGCGATATTATCCAGCGGGCGCGCATGGAATACGGCCGGCAAAAGCCCACGCTGCGCGATACCATCCTCAGCCACACCGATCTGATGGGCACCCTCTCCACGCCGTTTGCTCCGCTGGTAAACGCCGCCACCGGGCTGATGCCGGTACGTCGGGTACTGGATGCCGCGCTCAAAATCGATCACCGCCGCTCGCTGCCCAAATATGGCTTCGGCACCTTTCGCCGCGCGTATCGACAGCTGGCTGGCCAACAGGCGCAGTACGCCGAGCAGGTAGCCTTCTTTCACGGCTGCTATGTGAACTACAACAATCCGCAGTTGGGTAAAGATCTTATCCGGGTGCTCAACGCCATAGGCATCGGCGTGCAGCTATTGCATAAAGAAAAATGCTGCGGCGTGCCGCTCATTGCCAACGGTTTTTTTGCGAAGGCGCGTAAACAGGCACAGAGCAACGTTACCGCGATGCGGGAAAATAACCTGCCAGTGGTGGCGACGTCCTCGACCTGCACTTTTACGCTGCGCGATGAATATCCGCACATCCTTGATATCGATAATCACGATGTGCGCGACCGGGTTGAACTGGCGACCCGCTGGATCTGGCGTCAGCTGGACGCCGGACGGAAGCTGGCGCTGAAATCGCTGCCGCTGAAGGTGATCTATCACACGCCCTGCCATATGGAGAAGATGGGCTGGTCGCTGTATACCCTTGAGCTATTGCGGCTGATCCCCGGCTTGCAGCTGGAGGTGCTCGACTCGCAATGCTGCGGTATTGCCGGCACCTTCGGCTTCAAGTCGGAGAATTACGACTCATCGCAGGCGATTGGCGCGCCGCTGTTCCGACAAATTGAGGAGAGCGGCGCGGACCTGGTAGTGACCGACTGTGAAACCTGTAAATGGCAGATAGAGATGTCCACCAGTAAACGCTGCGAGCATCCCATCACTCTGCTGGCGCAGGCGCTGGCCTGACGCCAGCGCCAACACCGGGGGGCTAGTAGCTCCCCTTGCCCTCCGCCTGTTCGGCTACCGGCCTGAACATCGCCAGTCGTTTATCCAGCGCGCTGGTATAGAGGTTGGTATCGACGCCAACGGCAACGAAATTCGCCCCCCACGCCAGCGCTTTGTGCGCCATCTCCGGATCGACGGCCAGGAATCCGGCCGCCTTTCCCGCCGCGCGAATGCGGCGGATGCTCTGTTCAATAACCCGCTGCACTTCAGGATGACCGGCGTTATCCGGGTAGCCCAGCGAGGCCGACAGGTCCGCCGGGCCGATAAAGACGCCGTCAATCCCCTCGACTTCAAGGATCGCATCCAGATTATCGAGGGCGGTTTTGCTCTCAACCTGAATCAGCAGGCACAGCTCATCGTTGGCCTGCGCCATATAGTTCTCTACCCTTCCCCAGCGCGCGGCGCGAGCTACCCCGGCGCCGACGCCGCGGGTCCCCAGCGGCGGATAGCGCGTCGCCGAGACAATGTCCCGCGCCTGTTCTGCGGTATCGACCATGGGGATCAGCAGCGTTCTGGCGCCAATATCCAGCACCTGTTTAATCAGGCTACGATTGCCCTCTACCGGACGAATCACCGGCTGGCTGGCGTAGGGCGCAATGGCCTGTAGCTGATGATAAAGATCCTGAATAGTATTCGGCGCATGTTCACCGTCAATCAGCAGCCAGTCGTAACCCGAGGTGGCGGCAATCTCAGCCATATAAGAGGAGGTCGAGCTCAGCCACAGGCCAATTTGTGCTTCCCCTTGCAATAACCCCGCTTTAAATGGGTTCGATAAAATTGCGTTCATAGTTCTCCCTTAAATTAATGCTGTACGCTGCCGGCCTGCGGTACCGTGCGGCTCACGCGCAGTGAAAAGATAATAACAACCCCGATAACCGCCACGCAGGCGAGGGTCAATAATCCGGCAGAATTATTGCCGAACATCGTTTCAGCCTGGACGCGTATAATCGGCGCTAAAAATCCGCCGATCGCGCCAAACAGGTTGACGAAACCAATGCCTGCGGCCAGCGCCGTGCCGGATAACAGCTGCGTCGGCATAGTCCAGAAGACCGGCTGTACGGCAATGACGCCGACGGCGGCAACGCACAGCGCGATGATGGCCAGTACCGGCGACACCAGCCCGGAGACCGCAATGCCAATTGCCGCCGCCAGCAGGGTCAATGCCGCAATATTACGCCGCTCGCCGGTGCGGTCGGAGTAGCGAGGAATCAGCCAGGTACCGAACAGCGCTGCCACCCACGGGATCGCGGTCACCACCGATGCTACAAACCCCACTTTAGTGCCGAGCAGCGCCGCAACCTGGGTCGGCAGGAAGAAGATCAGGCCGTAAACCGCCACCTGAATGGTGAGATAGATAATCGCCAGCTGCCAGACGCGGCCGTTGCGCAGCGCATCGGACAAACGCGAAGTAATCTTTTTCTGCTCTTCGCTGGCCAGCTCGCTGATGAGCGCCTGCTTTTCGGCAGCGGTCAGGAAGCGGGCGTTTTGCGGCGTGTCGTCAAGCCAGAAGAAAGTGAAGAAACCCGCGCCGACCGCCAGTAAGCCTTCAATAATAAACATCCAGAACCAACCGGGATGCCCCATAAAACCGTGCATTTCCAGCAGCGCGCCGGAGAGCGGCGACCCGAGGGTCAGCGCCAACGGCGCACCCATATAAAATAACCCCATAATGCTGGCGCGGTTCTGCTGCGGAAACCACTGTGAGGTCAGGTAGATCATGCCCGGAAAGAAACCTGCTTCGGCGGCGCCAAGCAGGGTGCGTACCAGCAGAAATTTCGCTTCCGTATCCGCCCACGCCATCGCCGCTGAAAGAATGCCCCACAGCAAGGTGGTGCAGCCAATCCATTTTCTCGCGCCGAATTTGCGCATCAGCAGGTTGGCCGGTACCCCAAGAAAGGCGTACACCACAAAGAAAATCCCCGCCCCCAGCGCGTAAGCTTCATTGCTGAGGCCGGTATCCAGTTGATAGGTCTCTTTCGCAAAGCCGATATTCGAACGGTCAAGAAACGCCAGCACGTACAGCGCCAGCATAAAGGGGATCAAACGGGCGCGGTTTTTCTTCACCACGCTCTCAAGCAAGGTGTTGCTCATCGTAATATCCTCAACAATAGGCCGCACATCAGCGCTGTGCGGCACGACGGGATCAGTGGCTATAAGGACGTTTCAGGTTGCAGTCGCGGTTCAGCTCGACGCCGAAACCCGGTTTATCCAGAACGGTTTTATGAATGCGCCCGTTCACCGGTACCGGCTCATCAACCAGAATCGGGTCAAACTGCGGACGCATCGTTGAGCAGTCCGGGCTGGTCATCAGGAATTCGCTGAACGGCGTGTTGGTAAAGGTAATGACCGCATGATGCGAATAGACCGACGAGCCGTGCGGCACCACCAGCTGGCCGCGCGATTTGGCGATCGCCGCAATCTCCACCAGCGTGGTCAGACCGCCGCACCAGCCTACGTCAGGCTGCATAATATCGATGCCGGTTTCCGACAGCGTGCGGAAGGATTGCAGCGTGCCGTGGTGCTCGCCGCTGGTGACCATCATTCCGGCCGGGGCATTGCGTTTCAGCTCGCGATAGCCTTCATACTGCTGCGGCGGCAGGCACTCTTCGATCCACTTAAGGTTATAGGGCGCGCAGGCGTGGGCCAGTTTAGTGGCGTAGTTAACGTCCTGGCTCATCCAGCAGTCCAGCATTAGCCAGAAGTCCGGGCCGCATTTTTCGCGCATATCGGCCACCATGGCGGCATCTTTGCGGATCCCCGCATCGCCATCGTGCGGGCCCCAGTGGGTCGGCATCTTGCCGCCAATAAAGCCCATCTCTTTCGCCAGGTCCGGACGGGCCCCGGTAGCGTAGAACTGAATTTCATCGCGTACCGCGCCGCCCAACAGTTTGTATACCGGTAATCCCACCACTTTGCCGAACAGATCCCACAGCGCCAGGTCGATACAGGAGATGGTATTCATCACCAGGCCGCCGGAGCCGGAGTAGTACATGGTGGCGTTGAGCATCTGGTCATGGATCAGTTTGATATCGCTGACGCACTTCCCTTCGATAAAGCGGTTCAGGTGCTTTTCCACAATAAAACAGCCCATCTCGCCGGCGGTTGATACCGCAAAGCCGGTCTGGCCGTTTTCGGCTTCGACTTCAACAATCAGCGTGCCGAGAACGTTGATGCCAAACGACTGGCGGGACTGTTCATACTGTTTATATTTGCTCATCGGCGTGGCGATATGATCGTCAATCCAGTGGTTTGCGCCCTGGTCATGATAGTCGCCGCCGCCAGCGCCTTTCTCTGCGGTAGCGCCGCCGATAAACCAGGCGCGGACGTGTTTAATTTTCGGTAGGGTCATGATCTTCTCCTTATTATGAGGCTTGTTGTTCGAAGGGGCTTTTCCACCCCAGCAGACGAGAAATGTCTTTGGCGCAGGCAATCGCCCTGCCAGCGAGATAATCGCGATTGTCTTCATTGATTTGCAGACGAGTACCCACCACGGAGATGGCGGCGGTCAGCTCGTTATTGGCATTAAAAACCGGCGCCGCCACGCAGCGAACGTCGGGATAATCTTCGCCGTTATCGAAGCTCCAGCCGCGGGCGCGAATACGCCCCAGTTCATCGCGAAGCAGCTGGGCGCTGGTGATG
This sequence comes from Klebsiella sp. K5-306, assembly GCF_051835185.1. NCBI lineage: Bacteria > Pseudomonadati > Pseudomonadota > Gammaproteobacteria > Enterobacterales > Enterobacteriaceae > Klebsiella > Klebsiella sp. K5-306. The sequence goes on along the minus strand of NZ_JAIFJY010000003.1, from coordinate 359,641 downwards.
GTGGTTGGCGTTGCCCTCTCCCACTGCAGCTCGCTGATAATTGACTCCTGAACCCGCTCGGGCTGCCAGGCAAGCAGGCATTTACCGATACCGGAGCGGTACAGCGACAGGCTTTTACCTTCGTGGGAACGCACGCTGATGGTGGCCGGGGATTCAATCTTCAGAATGTAGTAGGCGTTACCGCCATCGATAATGCCCAGATGGCAGAGCAGTCCGCACTGATCCATTAGCTGCGTCAGGCGCGGACGCGCCAGTTCGCGCAGATCCATTTTGCTCAGCGCGTGACCGGCCAGCTCAACCAGTTTGGTCCACAGACAGTAGTTGTCCTGATTATCCATGCTGAGGAAGCGCTGTTTTCTAAGCTCTCCCAGCAGCAGGTAAGCGGTGCTTTTCGGAATACCCAGTTCGTCAATAATGGTCGCCGCGCTGCACGGACCAATGCGGGCGATCAAATTGAGAATATCGATGGCGCGGGTTAGCGCCGGGACTTTGCTTGATTCCAACATACTGGACTCCAATCCTGAATACTGGAATCAGTGTTGCGGTTGTCGGGTCTATAAATTGTGAGCGACTTCAAATGACGACGCTATTCCAGCAGGGTGGACGTTCAAGGGGACAGAAATGCGAGATAGTGCACAGAATTTTTAAAAGCAAGTACAGCAGGTTGGACTGATTGCGCGTCGGGTAGGGCTCCCGACGCGGTGTTTTATCTAAACGGCGAGATAGTCAACGACGTTAATCCAGCCGTGTTCACCGGCCACGGGCTGGCCATTCAGCCAGCGGCGCAGCATGTTGAGAGCCATCATCGCGCAGACCTCCTGACGCACCTGCACGCTGTGGCGGTTGGTCGCGAACTTCACCCGCAGCGCGTGGGTGCCGTCCGGCGTGGAAAGCGCAAAGTTCAGGTGATCGCTCTCCTGACCACTCACCGCCAGCGCCAGACCGGCAAAGTGTTTTTCGCGCCGTTCCGCCGCCCAGCGCGCAGACTGCGCCAGGGTCTCCTCCTGCGCCGGAATGACTTCGCTGGCCAACAGCGGGGCATTGACCCGTGAAAGCTGTAGCGCCAGCAGACCGCCGGTGAACTGCTCGCTTAGCGTCAGGCTTAGCTGGCGCTCCTGCAGACGACGGGCGATCTGCGCCGGCAGGCCTTCGGTGCCTTCGAAAACGATGCTCTCTCCGGCCACTTTTTGCACTTCCGGCCACAGCGCCAGCATCGCCTCGCGCTGTTCGGCAGGCCCGGTCAGCTTCAGTTCGATAATCGGCATTGAGGAGCGATAGCCCATCACCACGCCCGGCGGCAGTTGTAAATGCTCGAGGCTCTGCGCCAGCTCGCTTTCGGAACGACCGAAGGTGGTCAGACGCAGACACAGCGGCGCGGCGGGCAGCGGAAAACGTTCGCGCAGGCGCGGTAAGATTTCCTGCTCGACCATTATCTTAAATTCAGACGGCACGCCGGGAGTGAAAAACATCAGGCAGCGGTTTAGCTGCACGGCAAAACCGCAGGCGGTTCCGACCGGATTGTTGATCATCTCGGCGCTTTGCGGAATTTCCGCCTGTTTACGGTTGCTGGCGGCCATAGGCCTTCCACGCTCGGCAAAGAAGCGGGTCATGGTTTCCAGCCACGCTTCATGCAGAATCAGCCCTTCACCTTTGGCGGTCGCTGCGGCAAGCGCACTTAGATCATCGCTGGTCGGGCCCAGACCGCCGTTGACGATCAGCACGTCGGCATGCTCGCTGCGCTCACGTAAAATCGCCACCAGGGAGTCAAGATCGTCACCCACGGTATGGCGACGCTTTAAAGGTAATCCTTGATTAAAAAAGAAATCCGCCAGCCACGCGGCATTGGTATCGATGATTTGCCCATGCAACACTTCATCGCCGGTGGACAGCATTTCCACGTTTAACATTGTCAACTCCAGCCTGATAAGTAGAAATACTATATCGCAAAGCGGCTGGCGAAAAAGCCTGAAAATCAGGCGCGGCGGAATACCGCGCCGAAGGGGTTAGAAGCTGGCGTTAACGCCGACGTACGGGCCGTCCGCGACCGCGTTATCCCGGTTGCCGTCTTTACCCGCCAGGTTAAGGTAGCGATAACCGGCTTCAATGCTCAGAGGACGCATAATGGTAAAGCGCGCGCCGGCATTAGCTTCCTGATAACTGTCGATACCGCTGGAGAGCGAATCAGGAGAATAATAATATTCGCCGAACAGGCGGAAGCTGTCGCCGATCTTCCACTGCAGGCCGCCGCCAACCGCCGCTGCGTAGCCCTCATCGCCGTTATTCGGATTGGTATAAACCCCTTTACCGCCAACGGTGGCAAGGAATGGACCTAAAGGGATGTTCAGCCCCAGTCCCAGGCCTGCCGCATCGCCGTCGTCATCGTTATGCAGCCAGTTGCCGGTTACCGCCAGGCCGGTAGATTCCGTGCCAAATCCGACGCCAAGGTTCGTGTAGTGCTCGCCGGCCTGTCCGCTGAAACTGATCGCATGCGCCGCCGTTGAGACGAACATCATGCCAGCGAGGGCCGCAAATATACTTTTTTTCATTTTTACTCTATCCAACAAACAAGAATTAAAAAGTCCCAAAAAACCGCGAAATTGTACTGCCGAACGTTAAGGAATCAATGCGCTAAGACGAGCTTTACCATTGTGATTGTAACCAGTTGCTACCGGAGCCAGGCCAACGGACGCGGGTATCAAATCGATAGCCAGAGCCAGATTGTCCGTGTTGGATATTTATTCTACAAATAGCGCTCAGCTTATTCTGCCCTTGCGGGAAATGAATAAGTTACATAAAACTTTGTCAGGAGATAAAGATGAGCAAAAAAGGATTAACCACCGGCTCCGGCGCGCCGGTTGTCGATAATAACAATGTCATCACCGCAGGTCCTCGCGGCCCGATGCTGCTGCAGGATGTCTGGTTTCTGGAAAAACTGGCCCACTTCGACCGGGAGGTTATCCCGGAACGCCGAATGCACGCAAAAGGCTCCGGCGCTTACGGTAAATTAACGGTCACTCACGATATCAGCCGCTACACGCGCGCAAAAATGTTCGCCGAGGTCGGTAAAACCACCGATCTGTTCCTGCGCTTTTCCACCGTTGCCGGAGAACGCGGCGCCGCAGACGCCGAGCGCGACATCCGCGGCTTCGCTATCAAGTTTTATACCGAAGAGGGCAACTGGGATCTGGTAGGCAATAATACCCCTGTTTTTTATCTTCGCGACCCGCTGAAATTCCCGGACCTGAACCACGTAGTGAAGCGCGATCCGCGCACCAACCTGCGCAACCCTACCTGGAAGTGGGATTTTTTCTCCCTGCTGCCCGAAATGCTGCATCAGTTGACTATCGACTTCAGCGACCGCGGCATCCCGCGCTCTTATCGCCATATGCACGGCTTCGGCAGCCACGCGTTCAGCTTTATAAATGCCGACAATCAACGTTTTTGGGTGAAATTCCACTTTAAATCCCAGCAGGGGATCGCCAACCTGATGGATGATGAAGCAAAACGTCTGGTGGCCGAGGACCGCGAGAGTTCGCAGCGCGATCTCTATGAGTCGATTGAAAGAGGCGATTTTCCGCGCTGGACCTTTTACGTGCAGATCATGCCGGAAGCAGAAGCCAGCCGGGTCCCTTACCATCCTTTCGATCTGACCAAAGTATGGCCGCATAGTGATTATCCGCTGATAGAAGTGGGGGTACTTGAGCTCAACTGCAACCCGGACAACTATTTCGCCGAGGTTGAGCAGGTTGCGATGAATCCGGCTAACGTGGTGCCTGGCGTCAGCTTCTCTCCGGATCGCATGCTGCAGGGTCGTTTATTCTCCTACGGCGACACCCAGCGCTACCGCCTGGGCGTTAATCATCATCAGATTCCGGTCAATGCGCCGCGCTGCCCGTTCCATAACTACCATCGCGATGGCGCGATGCGCGTCGACGGCAATAGCGGCAACGGCGTCACCTATGAGCCAAACAGCTTCGGCCTCTATCAGGAGCAGCCGGACTTTAGCGAACCGCCTTTAAATCTTGAAGGCGCGGCGGCTCACTGGAATCATCGGGAAGATAACGACTATTTTAGCCAACCGCGCGCGCTGTTCGGGCTATTAAGCGAAGACGAGCATCAGCGTATGTTCCATCGAATCGCCAGCGATATGCGGGATATCCCTGAATTTATCCAGCAGCGACAAATTGGCCTGTTTAGTCAAGTCCATCCCGACTACGGCGCGGGCGTGGCCGCGGCGCTGAAAGTCTTACAGAAAACCCTGTAAACACAAACGGCAGCCCAAGTGCGGCTGCCGTTTGACGAAAACGTTTTAGGGGTTAGTGCTGAAGCTTAGCGAACTGCCGCAGCGACAGTCCGGTTAGCTTTGCGACCAGGTCAGGCTCAAGCCCCTCTTCCAGCATCGCCCGGGCGATGCGTTTTGTCGCCGCTAGTTGCCCTTCATTTCTGCCTTCATTACGACCTTCCTGTCGGCCCTTGCGCAAACCTTTTTCTATCCCCGCCTTCATTCCCTGAAGCATCCCCTCTTTGCGACCTCGCTCTTCGAGAAAATGAGCAATATTCATCAGCGTCTCCTTATGCGGCTTGAATGACGTCTTTTGCGCTAGATTGCGTAAAAAAGCCACCGGATCGGCGGCGTTGCCCGCCTGAAGCATATAATTCAGCAACGTTTTAAACTGCCGACGGGTAGTGTATCCCGGGGGGATATTCTGACCAGTTGCTCTGAGATGTCCATCCTATGCCGCTGCCGAATATGCTTTTGCAACAGTTCCAGCATAGCGACCCGCCGGTGCTGTATCAGCTGGTCATCTGGGATCTCAGTCACGTCTATTAGCGGAAAGTTCTGGCTATAGAGCCGCTCGGCCACCTCTGGTAGAGAAAAACCGTCCAGCCAGCGCGTTGAGTGCGGGTAGGGACTGATTCTACCGTGATAAAACAGCAGAGGAATAACCAGCGGCAGCTGATGATGGCCCCAACCCATTAACCTGCGCTCACCCTACCACCGCTCGCGCTCAACGCGTATTTTCGCTTGCGGTTTGCCGAGGCAGCTCGCAAACTGGACCATCCCGTGATATATCCCTGCCATCATTAAGGAGAAGTTATGCGTCAAAGGACTATTGTCTGCCCGCTCATTCAACATGAGGGTCACTATCTGTTGTGCAAAATGGCCGACGATCGCGGGGTATTTCCCGGGCAGTGGGCGCTCTCCGGCGGCGGCGTCGAGCCCGGCGAACGCATCGAAGCGGCGCTGCGGCGGGAAATTCGCGAAGAGCTGGGCGAAAAACTGCAGCTAACCCACATCACACCGTGGACCTTTAGCGATGACGTACGGGTTAAAACCTACGCCGATGGCCGTCAGGAAGAAATATATATGATTTATCTTATCTTCGACTGCGTCAGTGCCAATCGCGAAGTAACCATCAACGAGGAGTTTCAGGACTACGCCTGGGTAAAAGCGGAAGATCTTCCCCACTATGATTTGAACGAGGCGACCCGGAAGACGCTCACCCTGAAAGGCCTACTCTGAACCCACAGTCAAAAAGCGCAGCCTGACCTTCAGCCCGCCCAGCGTTTCGCTACGCAGCAGCTGCGGATGGCTGCGATGCAGGCGTGCAATATCGCTGACCAGCGCCAGTCCGAGCCCGGCGCCGGGATTATCACCAACGTTTTCCAGACGGTGGAACGGCATGAGCGCCTGCTGGATCTGCGCATCATCGATTCCCGGCCCGCTGTCTTCAACATCCAGCAGCACCGCCTCCCCTTCACGATGCAGGCTGACCGTGACGATACCGCCCTGCGGCGTATAGCGGATCGCGTTATCCAACAGATTTGCGCACAGCTCGCTCAACAGCACGCCATCGCCGGCGATAGTCACCGTTGAGGGTTCCCCCTCATAGCCGAGATCGATAGCTTTGCTCCGCGCCTGCTGAAGACGGGAAAAGCAGCTGTTGTGGACAATCTCATACAGATCCACCGGCGGAAACGCGTGTTCTCCCTGCTCTTTACGTTTGATGGTAGCCAGCTGTAGCAGGCGTTCGGTAAGCAGAATCGTACTGTCCAGCGTGCCGCTCATCGCCTCCAGACTCTCTCGCCACAGCCGGGGATCGCCGCTCGCCAGCGCCACCGAAGCCTGGGTTTTCAGCACCGCCAGCGGCGTTTTTAACTGATGAGAAGCATCGGCGCTAAACCGCTCCTGTCGGGAGATCATCGCCCGCAGCCGGTCGATATAGCGGTTAAAAGCAACAATCAATAAACGGGTTTCCGACCACGGCAGCAGTTCCGGCAGCGGCGTCAACAGGCCGGGTTCGCGCCGCACCATGAGCGCCGAAAGCCGACGCATCGGCCGCAGCACCCGACGCAGCAGCCAGCCGGTGAGCACCAGCGTCAACAGCACCAATAGCCCCTGCGAGATCCACGATGAAAACAGCAGCTGTCCCGCCAGCCAGCGCCGCGACTGCAGCGTTTCGGCGATATAGATTTCCGCCATTCCCACAACGCCACCTTCGTTAACCGGCTGCAGCAGCCGCGCCACGCGGATGGCCTGACCGCGATACTCGGTATGATAAAACCACGCCAGCGCCGGATAGAGCTCGGTACGAGAGGTTGAGGGCGGCATCGATGGCAGATCGTCAAAACCGGAAATCACCCGCTTACCGGGATCGAGTACCTTATAGTACAGGCGATCGTTCATATTCAGCTCGAAGCTATCGAGCACCACCCAGGGGACATTCACCTCCAGTCTGCCGCCGCGTACCACCAGGCGTTCCGCCACCGTGCGGGCGGAGGAGAGCAGCGTACGATCGTAAGCCTGGGTCGCCGCCTGCAGAGCGCTGACGTAGCTATTGAATGCCGACAGCCCCCACAGTAACACCAGCGGCAGGCCAAGAAACAGCAGCAGCTGAGCGAATAACGACTGCGGCTTACCCCACCTCATCGGCGAGCTCCAGCACGTAACCCAGGCCGCGCAGGGTCACAATTCGCACGTTGCTCTCCTGAAGTTTCTTCCGCAGACGATGGATATATAGCTCGATGCTTTCCGGGCTGACGTCATCGTTAAGGCTGAAGACCTGTTCAAACAGCTGCTGGCGCGACACCGGACGCGTGCGGCGAAACATCAGCACCGTCAGCAGCGCCTGCTCGCGCGGGGTCAACGATAGCGTCTGTCCGCGCAGTAAAAAATAGCCTTCATCGCGATATTCCAGAGAGCCGATCTGCTGAATCTCATGCACCTGGCCTTCGCTACGCCGCAGCAGTGCGCGCAGCCTGGCGTCCAGCTCTTCAAGTTCAAACGGTTTTGGTAAATAGTCATCGGCGCCGACGTTGAGCCCTTTTACCCGATCCGCCACCGCGCTGCGTGCGGTCAGCAGTAAAACGGGAAGGGTTTGTCCGCGCTTTCGCAGACGCTGCACGACTTCCAGGCCATCGAAGCCCGGCATGCCGATATCCAGTACCGCCAGCGCGTATTTTTCGCTTTGCAACAGATGATCGGCCGCCCGGCCATCAAATACGCAGTCCACGGCAAACCCGCCCTGTACCAGCGCTTTCTCCAGCCAGTGAGCCAGCTCACGGTTATCTTCTGCCAGTAAGAGACGCATATCACATCCTGTAAAGTTGCTGCCGCATTGAAAGGGAAATGAAAGGTAATTGTTTTAACAATCACGCAACCGAATAGCCACAAGCCGGTTCACATAATCAAAAAAACGTCCCCTGTATCTGACTGAGGAAGCCTATGAATATCCCGTTCCTTCGCCCTCTTAGCGCTATCGCATTATGCCTTTTTACCGCCTCTGCCTGGGCCGCCGAAGCGCCTTCCCGTACCGAATGTATCGCGCCCGCCAAGCCCGGCGGCGGCTTCGATCTCACCTGTAAGCTGATTCAGGTGAGCCTGATGGAAACCGGCGCCATCCAAAAACCGATGCGCGTCACCTATATGCCCGGCGGCGTAGGCGCAGTGGCCTATAACGCTATCGTCGCCCAGCGCCCCGGAGAACCCGGCACCGTTGTCGCCTTCTCCGGCGGCTCGCTGCTCAACCTGGCGCAGGGCAAGTTTGGCCGCTACGGCGTGGATGATGTCCGCTGGCTGGCCAGCGTCGGCACCGATTACGGCATGATTGCCGTCCGCGCCGACTCGCCGTGGAAAGATCTGCCGTCGTTTATGGCGGCAATGGAAAAAAATCCCGCCAGTATCGTCATCGGCGCCGGCGCCTCAATCGGCAGCCAGGACTGGATGAAAGCGGCGCTGCTGGCGCAGAAAGCAAACGTCGATCCGCACAAAATGCGCTACGTAGCGTTTGAGGGCGGCGGCGAACCGGTCACCGCGCTGCTGGGTAATCACGTGCAGGCAGTATCCGGCGATCTCAGCGAAATGGTGCCTTATCTCCAGGGCAATAAAATCCGCGTGCTGGCGGTCTTCGCTAACGAAAGGCTGCCCGGCGCGCTCGCCGATGTCCCTACCGCCAAAGAGCAGGGCTATGACCTGGTGTGGCCGATTATTCGCGGTTTCTTCGTCGGCCCGAAAGTCAGCGATGCCGATTATCAGTGGTGGGTGGCGGAGTTCACTCGACTGCAGCAGACCGACGCGTTTAAAAAACAGCGCGAGCTGCGCGGCCTGTTTGAATTCAATTTGAACGGGAAAGAGCTGGACGCCTACGTCAAAAAGCAGGTGGAAGAGTATCGCCTGCAGGCGAAATCTTTTGGCCTTGCCAAATAACCCACGGAGGCTGCGATGAGCGATCGTATTTTTGCCGGAATATGGCTGCTGCTCTGCGTAGGGGGGATGTTTATCGCCTGGCAAATCCACAGCGAATACGCCTATGAACCCGTCGGCCCACGCCCCTTTCCGGTCGGCATTATCGGCCTGATGCTGCTGTGCTCCGTTTTGCTGCTACTGCGGCGGCCCGACGCAATCTCCTGGCCCGGGCGTCTGGTTTTACAACGGCTGTTGACGATGGTCGTGGCATTGGCGGTTTATGCGTGGGGTTTTGAATGGCTGGGGTTTCCTCTGGCCACCGCGCTGCTGACCGCTGTTTTTGGCCTGCTGTTTGGCGCCACCCTGCCCGCTGCTGGGGTAGCAGGCGTCGCGATGGGCATCGCGCTGTGGTACGTCTTTGACGCCCTGCTTGATGTCACCCTGCCGCTCGGCGTCTGGTTAAGTTAACGGAGAAGGTTATGGATATCTGGATTTATCTGTCGCAGGGCTTCGCTGTCGCCATGACGCCGGGCAACCTGACGATCGCGCTGATCGGCTGCTTCGTCGGCACCATCGTCGGACTCCTGCCGGGTCTCGGCCCGATTAACGGCGTGGCGATCCTGTTGCCGCTGGCCTTTGCCCTGCACCTGCCCGCAGAATCGGCGTTAATTCTGCTGGCTACGGTCTATATTGGATGTGAATACGGCGGGCGTATTTCGTCGATCCTGCTCAACGTGCCCGGCGATGCCGCCGCCATTATGACCGCCATCGACGGTTATCCGATGGCGCAGCAGGGACGCGGCGGCGTGGCGCTGTCGATCTCTGCCGTGAGCTCCTTTGTGGGTTCAACGATCGCTATCGGCGGGATCATCCTGTTCGCGCCGATGCTGGCGCAGTGGTCGCTGGCGTTCGGTCCGGCGGAATATTTCGCCCTGATGATTTTTGCCATCGCCTGCCTCGGCAGCATGATGGCGCAAAATCCGCTGAAATCGTTTCTCGCCGCGTTAATCGGGTTGGGGCTGGCGACGGTGGGCGTTGATGCCAATACCGGGGTGTACCGTTTCACTTTCGATAGCGTTCATCTTTCCGACGGCGTGCAGTTTATCGTGGTGGTGATTGGGCTCTTTTCGGTTTCGGAGATTTTGCTGATGCTGGAGAGCACCAGCAGCGGACAGAGGCTGGTACGGAAAACCGGGCGCATGCTGTTTAACGCCAAAGAGGCGGGCCAGTGCGTGGGCGCGACGCTGCGTTCATCGGTGGTGGGCTTTTTTGTCGGTATTCTGCCGGGCGCGGGGGCGACCATTGCCAGCGCCATCACCTATATGACCGAGAAAAAGCTCAGCGGTAACAGCGATACCTTCGGTAAGGGCGATATTCGCGGCGTGGCGGCGCCGGAGGCGGCAAATAACGCCTCCGCCTGCGGATCGTTCATTCCGATGCTTACCCTCGGTGTCCCCGGCTCCGGAACTACCGCGGTGATGATGGGCGCCCTGACCCTCTACAATATCACTCCGGGTCCGGCGATGTTTACCGAGCAGCCGGATATCGTCTGGGGATTAATTGCCGCGCTGCTGATCGCCAACGTGATGCTGCTGATTATGAACATTCCGCTGATCGGTCTGTTCACCCGCATGCTGACGATCCCGCTGTGGTTTCTGGCCCCGGCCATCGCCGCTGTGTCCGCAGTCGGCGTCTACGCGGTACACAGCACCACCTTCGACCTGCTGTTGATGGTTGGGCTGGGCGTGCTGGGCTACATTATGCGTAAGATGCACTTCCCGATGTCGCCGTTGATCTTAGGGTTTGTGCTGGGCGAGATGCTGGAGCAGAACCTGCGCCGCGCGCTGTCCATCAGTAACGGCAACGTGGGGATTTTGTGGCAAAGCGGCGTAACTAAAACGCTCCTGGTGTTAGCCATCGCGGTGCTTGTTGTCCCTCCGCTGCTGCGTTACTGGCGCAAACGTCAGCTTAACACGCAGGGCGACCTGCCCTCTTCCTGATGCGCAACGAAACTGGCGGTCGCTCAGCGCCGCCAGTCTCGGTATACGTTGAATTTTCACCGCACCTGCCTGATAGTTAGGGTTTTAACTTTCTGGTGATCCGTTATGACCGTCGCAGCATCCCGCTCGGGGTTAACATTCGCAGCGCTGGCGCTGGCCCTGATTCTTATTTATACCGGTATCAGCGCAGGGGAAAAGCTTACCTGGCTGATGGAAGTGACGCCGGTGATTATCATCGTTCCGCTTTTGCTGGCCACGCGCGCTCGCTATCCGCTGACGACGCTGCTTTATGTGCTGATTTTCTTCCATGCCATCATTTTGATGGTCGGCGGTATGTACACCTACGCGAAAGTGCCCATCGGCTTTGATGTCCAGGCGTGGCTGGGTTTGAGTCGTAATCCCTACGACAAGCTGGGGCACTTTTTCCAGGGGCTGGTGCCGGCCCTGGCGGCGCGGGAGATTCTGCTGCGCGGCGGCTACGTTCACGGGCGTAAAATGCTCGCTTTCGTGGTCTGCTGCATTGCGCTGGCGATTAGCGCCGTCTATGAGCTGATCGAATGGTGGGCGGCGCTGGCGCTGGGACAGGGGGCGGATGATTTTCTCGGCACCCAGGGCGATCCCTGGGATACTCAGTCCGATATGTTCTGCGCCCTGCTCGGCGCGCTGACCACCGTTTTTGCGCTGGGCCGCTGGCATACGAAGCAGCTACTGCACGTCCAGCGCATCTGAGGCGGAGCTCTGCTGCTGGTTGACCCAGTCACGTAACGCCCGGCGGGAAATTTTAATTCCGCCGGTTTTCAGCGATTCAGGCAGCCGTAACCAGCGCACAGGCTGCTGAAAGCGCGCCAGCTTATCGGCGCACCAGTCAGCCAGCACGGATGGGTCGCCATGATCGCGACACTCTACTACCGCCACCGGCCGCTGGCCAAACTCCGCATCATCCTGCGGCACGATAAAAACTTGCTCAATCAACGGGTGTGCGCCGATAACCCGCTCGACTTCCTCCGGCTGAATGCCTTCTCCGCCGCTAAAAAAAAGATTATCCATTCTCCCGAGGATGGTCAGCCTGCCGTTGTCAAGCCGACCCCGATCGCGGGTGGCGAACCAGCCATCGGTGTTGGTGAGCGGTATCGTTTGGCCGCCTCGCCAGTAGCCTGCGGCCATGCTGTCCGATCGAAGCCACACTTCGCCATCCACGATGCGCAATTCGCGCCCCGGCAGCGGCAGCCCGACATCCGCCAGGCCATCCGCTTCCTTGGCGCATACCGTGGAGGCAAACTCGGTCAGTCCGTAGCCACACCAGCAGCGGATACCGCGCCTGCGCGCCTGTTCGGTTAGCGCCACCGGGATGGCCGCGCCGCCGAGCAAAACCGCTTTTAACGACACCTCGTCATCGCCGCTCAGCAGCCGCCAGAGCTGGGTTGGCACCAGGGAGGCGTGAGTACAGCCGCGTAGCGCCAGCGCCAGCGGCTGTTTGTCGCGCACCGTCAGGCCTGCGCCGGCAACCAGCCAGCGCCAGAGAATCCCCTGGCCGGAGACGTGAAACAGCGGCAGCGACAGCAGCCAGTCGTCCTGCGGCGCAAAGGGTATCAACGCCAGTACCCCTTCAGCGCTGGCAATATGGGCGCGAAAAGCGTGTACCGCCGCTTTCGGTAGCCCCGTCGACCCCGAGGTCAGCGTCATGGAAGCCATACGATCCTCTCGCCAGTCAGCCGCGCGCTCGCCATTGACGGGGGACAGAGTCAGTGGATTAAGCGTTACCGGAAGATCGCCGCCGTTCAGCACCAGCGCGTGGCGCAGGTCCAGGGTCGGCAGCAGTTCAGCCAGCAGTGGCCCGGGCAGTTGCGGATTCAGCGGCAACACGCGCGCACCGCACTGCAGGAGCGACAGCCATGCCAGCAAAACATCGGGCTGGTTGTCAGCCCGCAGCAGTACGCCATCACCATCGCGAACGCCCTGGGCGTGCAGTCCTGCCGCCAGCGCATCGATTTGCGCGCACAGTTCCCGCCAGCTTAGCTGCCGCTCGTTCAGGCGCAGCGCATGCGCCTCCCCTCGCTGCTGGCGCCAGTGGCGCCAGGGCCAGTCGCTAAAGGTCACAGCAGCGGCTCCAGTTCATCGACGGTCAGACACGGCAGCTCGCTTTCCGGCCAGCAGCGAACCAGCTGGCCGCGCATGAGGCTCAGGGTATCCAGACCGGGAATGGTATTCGGCGTCAGCCAGGCGGCAATTCGCGCCAGCTGCGTCAGGCCAAGGCTGGACTCAATGGCTGAACTGATAACCGCCGTCAGCCCCAGCGCATGAGCCTGCGCGACCTGCTGCTGGACCTTTTGCAGACTGCCGGTCAACGTCGGTTTAATCACCACCGCGCGCAGACCCGGCTCGGCAGCAAACGTAAAGTCCGCTTCGCGCAGGCTCTCATCCCAGGCGATAGCGATGCCCGTTTGTTGGGCAAACGCGCGCGAATCATCGCGGTTTTTGCAGGGTTCTTCGAGAAAGGCGATACGGTTGCGATAGTGCGGGCTCACGTATTTAGCGAACTGCTGCGCCTTCAACGGCGTCCAGGCGCGGTTAGCGTCGAGACGCAGCGTCAGATCGGGAATCGCTTCCAGCAGCAGATTGACCACCATGCCGTCGCGCACCGCCTCATACAGGCCGACCTTGACCTTGGCGACCTTCTCGCCGGGCATCTGCGAAAGCCTGGCGAACAGTTCATCCGGATCGCCGGAACAGAGCGGCGCGGCGCGATAATCCGCCGCCAGCGGCAGCTCACCGCCCAGCTCCGCCAGTGCGCAGCTTATCCCGAAGGCGGCTGAAGGCGGCGTCGGCAACGCGCCATCCTGGCCTTCGCGCCAGGCGTTCGCCCATGCCAGCAGCGCTGCCTGCGCCTCATCCAGCGTTTCCAGACTGAATCCAGGCAGGGGAGAAATCTCCCCCCAGCCTTCGCGCTCGCCATCGCGCAGCTGCAGAAGCAAGCCATCGCGGGTTTTTAACCGCCGTTCACGCAGCACCACTCCCGCGTCCATCGGTAGCTGCCAGCGGTAGACCTGCGCCTGCCGCATTACGGATTCCGTTTAAATTTGCTGAAGTCCGGCTGGCGCTTCTGGTTGAAAGCGTTGCGTCCCTCCTGACCCTCTTCGGTCATGTAAAACAGCATGGTGGCATTGCCCGCCAGCTCCTGCAGTCCCGCCTGACCATCGCAGTCGGCGTTCAGCGCGGCCTTCAGGCAGCGCAGCGCCATCGGACTGTTCTGCAGCATTTCACGGCACCAGCGCACGGTCTCTTTTTCCAGATCCGCCAGCGGCACGACGGTATTGACCAGCCCCATATCCAGCGCCTGCTGCGCGTCGTACTGGCGGCACAGGAACCAGATCTCACGGGCTTTTTTCTGCCCGACAATGCGCGCCATATAGGAGGCGCCCCAGCCGCCGTCAAAAGAACCAACTTTCGGGCCGGTCTGACCGAAGATTGCGTTTTCCGCGGCGATGGTCAGATCGCACATCATATGCAGAACGTGGCCGCCGCCGATGGAGTACCCCGCCACCATCGCCACTACCGGTTTCGGACAGGTACGGATCTGGCGCTGAAAATCGAGTACGTTGAGATGATGAACGCCGGAGTCATCCTGATAGCCGCCGTAGTCGCCGCGGACTTTCTGATCGCCGCCGGCGCAAAAAGCTTTATCGCCTTCACCGGTCAGGACGATCACGCCGATATTGTCGTCATAGCGGGCATCCGAGAGCGCCTGAAGCATCTCTTTGACGGTCAGCGGACGAAACGCGTTACGTACCTGCGGGCGGTTGATGGTTATTTTGGCAATCCCGTCCGCCGATTTGTGGTAGCGAATATCGCTGTAGCCTTCGGAGCAGTCCTGCCATTCAATCGGAGCGTAAAGCATTGCTTCATCAAGAGAGATCATAAAGTGTCCTTCGGTTAACTCGCTAAAAACTGCGCCAGACAAGCCACGACTGCATCGGGGTTTTCCCGATGCGCGTTGTGTCCGGCATGATTAATCACGTGCGTGATGGCGGATAGCTCATCGGCGATGGCGCGAAACTTGCCGTCGCGTTCGCCGCAAAGGTAATGGAATGGGAAATCGCGCGCCCGTAATGCCTCGCGCAGATCGGGCTGTTCAGCCAGTGAGCAGGCCTGCAGCATCGCGGCTAACGCCCTGCCGTTGTTGCAGCTGCGTAGCGCAACCAGCGCCGCACGCTGCGCTGCGTCCAGGGAGGCGAAGACCGGCTGCTGATACCAGTCGGCAAAGACCTGCGTAAGCGGCTCTCGGCGAAAGCGTTCAGCCCAGGCGGCATCGCTGCGCCGGCGCTGCGCACGCTGATTATCGTCCGCCAGACCCGGATGCCCTCCCTCGACGACCAGCCCGCAGAGCCCCTCATGCGACTGGCTGGCATAATACATCGCCACCCGTCCGCCGAGGGAGTACCCCACCAGCCAGTACTTATGTATGTTGTAACTAATTAACGTATTCTTAATCAGCTCGCTGACATCCGTAAAACGGTTAACTGCCCTATCCGCCGAGCCGCCGTGGCCCGGCAGGTCAATATAGAGACGCGGATACGCGCCGAACGCCTGCCCCACCGTGCGCCATTCGAGGCTATCGCCGGCAAAACCGTGCAAGAAGACCAGCCAGGGATAGCCCGGCAGCCCGCGTTCCGCATGCGCATGCAGAATCATAGCTGACTCACCTGCGCAAGGAGCTGCTGGAGGGTTTGCGTACCGTCGGTTTCATTAACCACCAGCTCGATCAGCGTTGCGCCGGGCGCTCGCCAGGCAACGTCCAGCGCGCGCTCCAGCTCACTCCAGTCCGCGGGGCAATGATAAGTCAGATCAAACATCGCCGCCGCGTGAGCAAAATGGATATTCTGCGGCATCAGATAGAACTGGCTGCGCTGCTCCTGCGGCGTTGGCAGCAGGGAGAAAATCTGCCCGCCGTTATTATTGACGACAATCAGCACCAGCGGCGCGGAGGCCTGACGCAGCAGCGCCAGCGAATTGAGGTCGTAAAGCGCCGAGAGATCGCCGACGATGGCCAGGGTCGGACGCGCGCTGGCACGCTGCACGCCGGCCGTCGTCGCCAGCAGACCATCTATTCCGCTGGCCCCGCGATTGCTGTAGACCGGGTAGCCTGCGGGAAGCTGCGACAGGGCGTCAATTAAGCGCACCACCAGACTGTTGCCGACAAACAGCTGGCCCTGATCCGGCAGGTAGCGACGGATTCGCTGCGCCAGCTGGGCCTCGCCGAAATCCTCGCTGCTGGCGACAGCCGCCTGCCATGCCTGGCGTGAAAGCGCAGGAATGACGGTAGCCCACGGCTGCCGCTTTTCCGCCGGATGCTGTTCAAGCCAGCGGTCGATGGCGCACACCAGTCGGCGACCACGATGTTGGGCGGGATCCAGACGACCCGGCAGGTTGTCGATCAGCCAGTACTCTTCAGGTTCGCAGGTGGCCTGCCACTGCAAAACGCGTTTGCTGGTCAGGCTGCTACCCAGCTGAACGATAATTTGCGCCTGCGCCAGTTCGCTAACCGCTTGACCGTTACCGAGCCACAGATCGGCGCAGGGGAGCGGCTGCCCGGTTTGCGAAAGGACATCGCCAATCAGCGGCCAGCCGAGCGTTTTCGCCCATTCGGCAACCTTCAGGCCCTCTTCCGCGCTCATTCGTCCGGCAACCACGACGCCGCGTTTTTGCCGCCAGAAAAACCAGTCGCGCTGCTTTTCGCTTTCCAGATGCAGATTGTGACTCAGCCAGGGCTTGTCGCTCTGCCACCAGTCGCCGAGCTGCTGCTGCCACGCGACCCCGGTGTCGTCCATATCGCCGTACAGCGGTTCGGCAAAAGGACAGTTGATATGAATGCCGCCGCAGTGCAGCGCGCCGAGCGCCTGGTCGAGGGTCGAGACCAGCCAGCGGGCGGAGATATCCTGCGATGGGCGCGGCAGGGCAAGGGTCTGCGACGGATGCGAAGCAAACATGCCCGGTTGACGAATGGCCTGGTTCGCACCGCAGTCGATGAGCTCCGGCGGCCGGTCGGCGGTCAGTAAAATGAGTTTTTCGCCGGTCAGACCCGCTTCTATCAGCGCAGGATAGAGGTTGGCCGTGGCGGTGCCGGAAGTGACAATCACCGCCACCGGCTGGCCGCTGGCTTTTGCCAGCCCTAACGCCAGATGGCCAAGGCCGCGTTCATCAAAGTGGGTATGGTAAATAAACGCGCGGTTTTCCGCCGCCGCCAGGGTCAAAGGGGTCGAGCGCGATCCGGGCGCAATGCAGATATGCTGCACGCCGTGGCGCGTTAAAGCTTCGAGGATCACCGCCGCCCAGCGTCGGTTAAATGCGCTTACTGACATGAATTTGTCCGATATCAAATATTGACGCTAAGTATAGATAAAGCCCGTTATTGCCGTTTTGATATGCATCGTTTTATCTCTGCTTCTGTGAGCAGTAACGAACGCAATCCTGCAGCTTTATTTTCAATTTCCTGCCACTCTTGCTCCGGGTCAGAGCCGCTGACGATGCCCGCTCCGGCGTAGAGCCTGAGCGTATGCTGCTGTACCTTCGCCGAGCGTAGCGAAACGCAAAATTCGCTTTGCGCCAGCGACAGATAACCGGCGGAGCCCGCATACCAGTCGCGGGTAAAAAGCTCGTTCCGGGTGATAAAATCCAGCGCCACCTGACGCGGCAGCCCGGCGACCGCCGCCGTGGGCTGGAGCTGGCGCAGACAGCGGGCATCATCGGGGACGTCCAGCTCGGCCCATATACAGCGCCGCAGATGCTGCACTTTACGCAAACGGACGATCTGCGGCGGCAGCACCTCCAGCGCGCGCGTCTCCGCCTGCATACGCTGACAGATATCCTCAACCACCAGCATATTTTCCCGCTGGTTCTTGTCATCGCCCATCAGCCAGTCGCCCAGGCGCTGCGCCTGGCGATCGTCCTCATGGCTGGCCGCTGTTCCCGCCAGCGCCTCGGTACGCATCAGCGCGCCGCGCCGTCGCCATAGCCGTTCCGGCGTTGAGCCGAAGAAGGCTTCTTGCGGATTAAAAGCCATCAGATAATGAAAACAGTGCAGATTGCTGCGGCGGCTGGCGGCCATTATCGCCCCGACGTTCAGCGGGGCGGCAAACTGTAAATCGGTGGCGCGCGCCAGCACGACTTTATCCATCTCCCCTGCCGCTATCGCCTGTGTCGCCTGTGCAACCAGATCTCGCCACTGCGGATAAGCCGGGAAATGCTGCTCACTGAGCAGAGAAGGAAGCGTGCCAGGCTGCGCTTGCCGGGTCGTCAGCGAGCGGAGAAACTCGCGCGCCGCGCAGGCATCGTCATGGAGTGAGGTATCGCTATACAGCGTCAGGCGTAGCGTGGCGTGACCGCCAAGCCGACGCCACTCCAGCCTCGGCAACAGCAGCATGCCGCGCTGCGGATCAAACGCATTAAGGCCGCAAATCCGCAGATCGTCACGCGCTTGTTGCTGAAGAAAAGCGTGCGCCTGCGGCAGAGAGGAAAAGATTTTTACCGCCCCCAGAGCGGCCAGCTCTTCATCGCCGCTGCGCTGCTGCCAGTAGAACTGCGGCCACTGCTGCTGATGGGTACACCACAGAAGCGGATCAAAAGCGTCATTCAGCGCGAAGGGGATATCGAAGATGCGCCAGCCGGGCGATGGCGGAAACGCTTCATCCAGGCAGCGGTACAGGCTTTCCAGCGCGGTGGACACAGACAGCACGCAAACCTCCACGGAGTAAAAACCCCACATTATACGGGGTACTGCTGCGGAATAGCAGTACCCCCGATGAGGGAGCGGCTTTTAATCAGCCCGGCGGCTAGTGGGTGGCGATTTCGTATGCCATGCCAATATGGTCGATGCCATCCTCGTCGTAGACGTCGGTCACCGGCACAAAGCCGAAGCTGGCGTAGAATTTTTGCAGATGCGCCTGGGCGCCAAGATAAATGGCCTTCTGCGGCCAGTGTTGACGGCAGCTGGCCAGCGCCTGTTCCATCAGCTGATAGCCCAGCTTTTCGCCGCGCACCGCCGGGCTGACGATCACCCGGCCAATCACGACCGGCTCATATTCATCATCGCTCTTGAGAATGCGCGCATAGGCCACCAGTTCATCGCCGCGCCAGCCGAGAAGATGGCGGTTCTCCCCTACCAGATCGTCGCCGTCGATATCCTGATAGGCGCAGGTTTGTTCGACAACGAACACCGCACAGCGTAATTTCAGCACAGCATAGAGCTGGGGGACGGTCAGTTCAGCGTGGTGAAGATCCTGCCATGTCATCATCTGCGGTTCCTTAGTTGGTATACTCTGTTTTTTGACCCACGCCCTGAGGACACTGGACGATGGAATTACTCTTTTTGGGGACATCCGCTGGCGTGCCAACCCGTACGCGTAATATGACGTCGATGGTGCTGAATTTGCAACAGCCAACTATGGCGGAGATGTGGCTGTTCGACTGCGGGGAGGGAACGCAGCATCAGTTTCTCCACACCCCTTATCATCCCGGCAAGCTGAATAAGATCTTTATTACCCATTTACATGGCGATCATCTGTTCGGTCTTCCCGGCCTGCTGTGCAGCCGCTCAATGCAGGGTAATTCTCTGCCGTTAACGCTGTACGGGCCAAAGGGGCTTAAGGAGTTTGTGGAAACCGCCCTGCGTCTTAGCGGTTCCTGGACCGATTATCCACTGGCAATCGTCGAAGTCGAACCGGGTCTGGTATTTGATGAAGCCGGTTTCCGGGTCACCGCCTGGCCGTTAAACCATCCGGTTGAGTGCTACGGCTATCGGATCGAACAGCATGATAAGCCGGGTCCCCTTGATGCCGCACAGCTTATCGCCGAGGGCGTGCCTCCCGGTCCGTTGTTCCACCGCTTAAAACTGGGGCTGACGGTTGAACTGGAAGATGGTCGGTTGATTGACGGCAGCCGCTACCTTGGGCCGGCAACGCCCGGTAAGAAGCTGGCGATTTTCGGCGATACCGCCCCCTGCCCGGAGGCGCTGGAGCTGGCGCGCGGCGTGGACGTTATGGTTCATGAGGTTACGCTCGAACAGGCGATGGCGGAAAAAGCCAACGGTCGCGGGCATTCATCCAGCCAGCAAACGGCGGCGTTAGCGAGGGAAGCAGGCGTCGGGACGCTTATCGCCACTCATTTTAGCTCGCGCTATGATGCCGAAGGCTGTCAGCGGCTGTTGGCTGAGTGTCGGGAGGTCTTTCCCCCTACCGTGCTGGCGGAAGATTTTCTGGTTTATAACATCGAATAAAAAAACAGGCGTAACGCGGGAGATGAACGCTACCCGCGATTACGCCAAAAATTACTCTTCAACATAACCGTTATAACGCAGAATAGATTTTAAATTGCGATAGCCCAGATAATCCTGGATAGAGTCATCATCTATGCCTTTTTTACCCAATTCATATCCGCAAGCATGGCGCAGCATCCGCGGGTGAATATTTTGCTTCAGTTTCGCCAGCTCACAGCATTCACGAATGATTTGATAAAAACGCTGGCGAGTCATCTGATTTCCTCGCGAAGAGATAAAGAGTAAATCATTATGGGCTGGATAACACTCTCTGGCCAACAGCCAGCGCTGTAATGAGATAATCTCTTTGGGTTGTAATGGATGATACCCCGAGATACCGTGACGCGCCCGGCGAATATAAATTCGTTTTCCCGGCAGGTCGACATCCCGCAAAGTTAATGCGGTAATTTCATTAATCCGACAACCGTGCAAAAAGCACATTTGGATCATGCAGCTATTTCTCTCGGGGTGCGCACAATAATGTGCGGCAAGCACCAGGCGCTCAACGTCTTTAACGCTCAGATATTCCGTCTCATCCTGCATATGACATTCCTTTTCATCCATTTAATACATACAATTACTGATAGGTAAAAGTCAGCTGCACCACCGACTCGAATTTTCCCACTTTTGCTCCGCCCTGCGTTGAATATAAGCGCGCGGCCAGCGGGAATTCGCCTTTGCCGGTGCTACCGTTAATAGCAATAGTCATCCGATCCTGGTTTTTATAGGTTGTGGAATGATCGGTATTGGTTATCTGCAGCGCGATATTTTGCGCCGCATCGCTGGCGGCCATATTGGCGAAATGCGTGGCATCATCGCCGTCGGTCACGCCATCAAATTTCACCGTCGCTTTCGTCGTACCCGCCGGGCAATTTTCAACGTTCAGGCTAAAGGTTTTCCACTCAGAAGCGGTGCCGGCAGTTTGAAAATCGATATTCAGCAGCGTGCCGAAATTCACCTCCTGATACTTCGTATCGGTGCTGACGTCGCAGGGGAGATAATAAATATTACCCATCACGTTCAGAGGGATGCCGCCCCAGGATGAAAAAACAGGCAGCAGCAATGCCAGCCATAGCGCCTTTTTCATTATTCACTCCTGCTATTCGATTTCTGCTTGAATGGTTGCCGTCGCCGTAAATCCGCCGCCATCGGGTACATTCCCGGTGGTATTAATCGGATAGATTTTCATGGTCGTGTCCCCTTTCTGGGTCGCGTAATTCAGATTGACCGGCAGCATTCCGGATATAACGGGGATTTTGACACCAGTAATATTTTCTATACGAACCGCAATATCACTATTTGTGGTCGCCAGCGCGGTACTGTCATTCGTATCCGCCGTTCCCTGGAAGGAAAGCGCAATTTTTACCCCTGAGGAAATATTAGTACAGGCTACCGTCATATTGACAACATGCGGCGTAAAGCCCGTCGGCATCTGACCTGAAGTTTTAAAGTTATTCGCGGCAATATCGCCGAAGTCGATATTAATCGGCTGACCGGTATTAATCTCGCAGGACTGCGGTACTGTTACCGAGCCGCTCATTGAGATCTGCGTGAGAGGAATACTGCTATAGCTCCCCGTTTTCCGCGACCCGTAAACGTTCAGGATCACCGTTGGCGGGATCGTCACCTGACCGACGAACGGCCGGGTAAAGTAGAGCGAAATATACCCCACTGAACCGGTATTAAACAGCGTACCGCCCGGGTTACAGGCATAACCCTGATTATTTAGATTGCTTTTATCCTGAATGGGCGTCGGTAAATACTGATTCACCCCGCCGGCAATAAATAGCTCGCTGGCGATTTCCAGATATTTATTCAGCTGATAATAATTCAAGCCGCTTCGGGTTTGCGTCGCGACTAATCCCGGAACCGTGGCTCGAAAATACGTAGTACCAGTAACATCGCTACCGCAATCACATTTCGCTTGATAGGTTCCCCCGGTAGTCCAATGGTACAGACGAGGGAACGCCATTCCGGCCTGGTTTTGCGAAGGGTTAGTAAAAGTTTCAATAAATGAAAAGCTGTCCTGGAAAGGAGCTCCGCCATTACCCGTATTCTGACACCAGCCCGTTTCCGCCATAATCTGCGGCGATATCGCCAGCGCCGCCAGACCGGTCAGTAATCCCCATGAAAATCGTTTCATTGTCTCTGCATCCTTTCGATTAACGGCATAGCCCCTGGGCTACGATAATGCCGGTGAGGCTTTTCCCTGACGGCAGCGCATACTGGACCCGGCAGCGATCTTGCGCGCTGGCCCCCCATTTCACGTTAAGTACGCCGCTAGATTCCAGCCCGGTCAGATAGACCTGGCCGCTATCGCCAACGATAAAAGCTTGCTCAGATGACGCGGCTCCAGGAATGCTGACCATGGCGCCAAAAGGCACCGGCCGCCCGTTATCCTGACGCACCGTCATCAGCACCCGGCTACCGACGCTGGTAGCGTAATTAGCGCGCACTACCGCCCCGCGGGTTGGCACCACCGTTTGCGTCGTTAGCTCAAGGTCGACATCATCCGGCATCGTGCTGGTATCAAGCGTTAAGGTGTTTTTACGATACGGCGAGGTGTAAGGCACCAGGGCATAGCCCCGCCAGTCGGTTCTGACGCCGGTCTGGTTGTTGATGCCAACGCCAGCGGCGCCTGGTGCTTTAACTAAAGCGAGGGTTTCACCAAATGGCTGCCCGAGCGTCAGCCCATTCTCATGCGCCAGAACTCCGCCGCGCAGGGCGTAGTTAAGGCGGTGGCTATATTTATCATGACTGTAGCCGCCGGTCAGTTCCGCGTAGGTCGCACGCCAGTCGGCGTTAACGCTGCCGCTCTCCCCTCTTCCCTGGCTGGTGTAACCTTCCTGTACGCTCCAGCTCAGGTTGTTACGCTCCAGCAAGGTACCGGAGAGGCCAAGGTTGTTGGTAGTGGAGCCATTTTTGCTGCTGTTAAGGGAGTAGTTGGCATAGACCGGATTAGGTAGCCATTCGCCCAGCGGTATGCTGATGCTTAAGGCGAACAGATGGTCTTCATCATTACGTTTACCGGTGTTCTGATCGGTGGTATTGCGATTGTAGCTATAGTTCATGCTATAGCTGATGCCGCGCCAGCTATTGTTGTAACCGACGCCCACGGACTCCATGGTACGACCAGTGTTCCAGTAGTCCTCGCGAATATAGCTTAGCGATAGCGACCCCATCTCATCGCCAAGACTCTGGCTGATCGTCACCTCCCCCCGGTTGCGCCGCCGTTCCACTGAAGGCGTATAGGCGTCATCGCGATAGGTATCCAGCACCTCCTGCATATCCCAGTAACCGCTGGTGGCATAGCGATATCCTGCCAGGCTGACGTTGGTCCCTAATCCCGGAAGATCTTTGCTGTAACGAAGACGAACCGACTGACCGCTCTCTTTATCTTTATCCTGGCGATTCGACCAGGCCTGGGTAACGTCGGTCGACACGGCTCCCAGTTCGCCGAGGTTTTTGCCCATACCCAACGCCAGCGACTGATATTTGCTACTAAACTGACCGCCGCCGTACAACGTCCATCCCCATGGCAGACCGTAGATGGCCGTTGCCTGAGAGAGAGGCGTCTCGTCAATACTATTGTCGTAGGCGCGATACACCCCAGTAGTTACGCTATATTTCAGACGCCCTTCACGCTGCAGAACGGGGAGTGAAGCATAGGGCACGATCAGGTTCTGCTCGCTGCCATCGGCCTCTTTGATAGTCACCGACAGATCGCCAGAACCCCCGGTCGGATACATATCGGTGATTTCAAATGCCCCGGGGGAGACATAGGTCTGATAAATCTCATAGCCGTTCTGGCGAATAATGACCTGGGCGTTAGTCCGCGCGATCCCGCGCACAACCGGCGCATAGCCGCGCAGGCTTTCCGGCAGCATATCGTCATCGGAAGCCAGCATCGCTCCGCGAAAGGGAATACCTTCAAAAACGTCGGCGTCGGTGCTACTGTCGCCCAGCGTCATCACCCCTTGCAGAGCATTAATATTGCGCTGCGCATAGGTGTAGACCGTATCCCAGCTGTTACTCGACTCGCCGCCGCCGCTGCTGCGGGTCCAGGTCGTGTAGTTACGCAAACGCCACGGTCCGATGTTAATACCGGGACGGAGGTTAACGTATTGATTATCGCTATCCGGCGTGTCGTTCTTGCGCGACCAGTTGTTGGCTCCGCTAAAAGCGTAATTCAGCAGCAGCGCCGTCACCCCGTCATCCCACTGTTTAGGATCGACCCAGCCCCGGGCTGCGCTGGACACTGCCGCCTGAGGGAAGCTTAATAACAGCCGCTGTTGGCTGAAACGAAACTCGGCTTTCGCCTGCGGTATGACGCTCATATCCGCACAGTTTGCTGACTTACGCCCCAGGTCTGGAAACCGGGAGACGCGCACGCCCCATTCCGCAAGCTCTTCAACCTTCAGGCACGGCTGCAGTTCCGTTTTCCCGGCGCCTTCCCCCTGCTGAAAAGTCACATCGCGGGTATCCATAAAAACGTTATTAAGGTAAATATCCACCCGATAGCTGCCCGGCTGCTGGCCTCCGACCTGCTCATAGGCTGATAAATCGCTGATGCCCGTCTGAGGTCCATCCATTTCCAACAGGGCCGGGTTGAAAACATCCCGCGCCAGGACCTCGTCACACAGCGGTAACAGCGCAACGGCCAGAGCTCCGGCTATCCGGTTAAGCCGCCATTTTTTATGATTATTTTTCATTTTCTCTGGAACTCCCTGGCCAGACAGCCTCTACAAATTAGCGCGGTGCTGCGCGCCGATTCCGCCGTAATCGTTAATCAGCTTCCACTGCAAAGCGCCGGCGCTACCGCGCGGTAGTTCAAAGCGCGCCGTTTCCCCTGGCCCCACCCAGTTGGCGTCCTTGACTTCGGCCCCGCCTATTTTGACCTCGGCGAAATTCATATAGAACGCGGTCGGATTGGTTACCTGGAGCGTGTTACCGCTACGCGCCCAGCGAAGCTGTTCCGTTACCATCTCCGGCGAACCCACGACGGATTTAGGTCGATAGATGAGTTTGATGCGCGTTTTGATCGCGATCTGCAGGGTGTTGGCCCCGGCTTTCGCTTGCGAAGAAGGAATCGCTTTGATGTTCATCCAGAACATGCTCTCTTTGTTTTCCGGCAGGCCGCCGCTATAAATCACCCGCAGACGGGTTTGCTGCTCGCCATCCAGGCGAAATAAAGGCGGAGTCAACAGAAAAGGGGCGGCCCCCTGCGCAGCTTCAACCCAGCTTTGAATGAGATAAGGCGTAGCATCGGTATTGGTAACGCTCAGAGAGGACTCTTTTTTGCCCCCGGGATATATCAGGCGAGTTCCCCCGGTGACGACGCCCGCATGTGCCGCAGCGCCCACTAACAGCCATCCAGCCATTAGCACTTTCAGGTATCGTTTCATCTCCAGCTCCCTGGAAAAGCGAGCCACGCAGGGCTCGCTAACACTGTCATACAAACGGAGAATCAGTTGTAGCTGATAGTGAAGTTCGCGCTACCGTCTGCCTTACCGGCAACCACTGTGGTATCAGTCTGGATATAACGAACGCGGAACGGCAGATCGATTTTGCCGGTAGCCGGGATATTCAGGCTGGTGGAACGGGTGAACAGCGGCAGGGTATTGTTGTTGCTGCCATCAACCAGCTGCAGGGCCACGCCTTCGGCAACGTCAGGATCGGTACCGGCGCCGGTCAGCTCCAGTTTTTCATTATCACCGTTGACGTTAGGGCCGGAGAACAGTACCGATGCTTTGGCGACGGTCGTCGGGCAGTTTTCCAGTTTGATCGAGAAATCCTGTTCAGCCGCAGTAGAACCGGTACCGCTAAATGCGGTCTTGGCAATCTGCCCCATATGAACTTCCAGCGGGTTGGTCATGTCGTTAACCACGTCACAGCCAGCATCGATGATTTCGCCGAGAAACTTCACCTGACCGTCATCCGCCAGCGCAGCACCAGAGAACGCCGCGCAACCGGCAACTACAGCAGCAAGTAATGTTTTTTTCATGATTTATCCTTTTCAATGCAGTCAATGCATTAATTTAAAAGCGCAATACTGAGCGCATCCTTTTATTTACGCTTGATATTAATAACGCTTCAAAACATTGACCCATGAATGGATATAATATTTTGAAGTGGTCATTTTGTATCAATTTGACCACTTCAATTAATTGAAATATAAATTGCCAGGGAAGGCATATTTGATTTTATATTTGCCAGGTGAAACCTTAATAAACACGATAAAACACTAAGGGTCGGGAGGAGAGACAACTCATGCATTAAACTAATTTAAATAACCCCAAGAATAAATGACACCAATATATAATTTAAGCATATGAAAAACATAACAAAAAATATTGTTAATCATAAATTGACATTGTTACCACCTGTGGATAGCATAGGAGACAGTTTGATACAAAATGACTATTTCATTTACCAAACCTCTCTAAATCTTGCATCATTACTTGCTGTATAAATGACCGTATGCTGAATATTCCTGTGCCCGAGAAAATCCTGGATTAATCGCGTATCGACACCGTTGTTAGCCAGCGCAAAACCGCAGGCGTGGCGCAGCATATGGGGATGAGCGCTGATCTCCAGCTGGGCGACAAGACTCAGGTTCTTCATCATCTGATATATTCGCTGCCGGGATAAAGGTTGACCATTGCGCGATAAAAAGAGCCAGCCGGAATGATTACCGGGATAATCCTTACGCACGCGCAGCCATTCATTAAGAACTTTCACCTCTTGTTTATATATGGGATGGGTCGTTGAAAAGCCATTTTTTAACCGTCGAATATAAATAACCCCGCTTTGAATATCGATATCCGAGAGCTTCCAGTGACGAATTTCACTCACCCTGCATCCATGATTAAAACACATCCACAATAAACAGACATCGCGTTCCGGGTTAGCCCCCCGCCTGGCTGCATCAACCAAACGCTGAACTTCACCGACAGTCAAATGCTTACGCCTTGTTTTCATTCACTTTCTCCATCTACAGAACACAACAGTGTGCGTATCAATAATAGTACGGAAAATAAGAGGATGAGTGGAAACGTAAAGTGAGATTAATATGATAAAAAGCATGAATAATACGAAAAATAGGCAATATTAAAGAAAATTCCCATCGCTTGCTGGTAGAGATAAAAAAGGACCGCCGAAGCGGTCCTTGTTCGTTCCCAACCTGCGTGCAGCATTACATCAGCGGCGTCGCCAGCTGTACGATGTTGATGAGCGGTTGCGGCCACACGCCGAGCACCAGCACCAGCAGCGCGGAGATCAGCACGACGATACCGCCGGCGCTGTACTGCCAGTTAGACGGCGCATCGCGATTCAGTTTCTCCGGCGCGCTGAGGTAGAGGCTCACCGCCACGCGCAGATAGTAGTAGAGGCCAATCGCCGAACCCACGACCACCGCCCCGACCAGCCACCACAGGTGCGCATGCACACCCACCGCCAGCACGTAGAACTTACCGATAAAGCCCAGCGTCATCGGGATACCGGCAAGAGACAGCATCATCACCGTCATCACCGCCGACAGAATAGGTCGGTGCCAGAACAGGCCGCGATAGGAGTAGAGCGAATCCGCATCCGGTCCGCGATACGGGCTGGACATCAGGCTCACCACGCCGAAAGCGCCGAGGCTGCTGAACAGATATCCGGCCAGATAGACGCCCACCGCTTCCATCGACATCTCACCGCTCTGCAGGGCAATCAGCGCCACCAGCAGATAGCCAAGATGGGAAATGGAAGAGTAGCCGAGCAGACGTTTGATGTTGGTCTGGCTCAGGGCCATCAGGTTACCAAAGATAATCGATGCAAAGGCGATCAGACCCAGTACCACCCGCACTGCCTCGCTGTCACCCACCGGCATGTAAAGGAACAGACGCATGACCACGCCGAAGATAGCAATCTTGCTGGCGGTGGCCAGAAAGGTCGATACCGGGGCAGGCGCGCCCTGGTAGACGTCCGGCGTCCACAGATGGAACGGCACCAGCGACAGCTTAAAGCCAAGACCGACGATCATCAGGCCGAGACCGGCCAGCAGCAGCGGCTCATGCAGCATGCCATCCGTCAGGCTCTTACCGAGCGCCAGGAAGGAGAGGTTACCGGAATTGGCATACACCAGCGCCATACCGAACAGCAGGAACGAAGAGGCAACGGCGGACAGGATCGTATATTTGATACTGGCCTCCAGCGAACGTTTCTGGCGGAAAGCGTAGCCGACCAGGCCAAACAGCGGCAGCGAAATCAGCTCAATGCCGAGGAACAGCGCCGCAAGATGGTTCGCGCCCGCCAACAGAATGCCGCCCAGCGCGGCAATCAGCACCAGCAGATAGAACTCTTCTTTGTTGTCCTTGTAACCCTCAAGCCACGGGTAGGCAAAGGTGCAGGTTGCCAGGCTGGCCAGCAGCACCAGGCCGGTATAGAGCATGGCGTAGCCGTCAACGCGAATCAGCGGCGTGACGTCCATCGCCCCGTTCTGGCCTACGAACCAGAGTGAGATCAGCGCGGCGTTAAGGCCGAGAACCGACAGCGTGGCATTAAGGAAATGATTGCGTCGCCACGCAATGGAGAGCATCACAACTACCACCGTCAAGCCGACGATCAGCAACGGTAGCAGTGCGATCAGTTGTTGTGGAGTTATTGTCATGGCGAATTACGGCCTTGTAGTAGAAACAGAATTAACAAACCACTGCTGAATGTTGCTCATCGCAGAGTGCGAGGTGTCCAGAATCGGCTGCGGGAAGAAGCCCAGCAGCACCAGCAGAACAACCAGCAGCAGGATGATCGACAGTTCACGCAGGGACATTCCCGGCAGCGCTTTGGCGGCGATTTCGCTTTTTGCTTTACCGAAGTACGCGCGATGCAGCATCGACAGCGAGTACACGGAAGCGAACACCAGACCAAAGGTAGAAATAACGGTAATCACCGGCACGGTCTTATAGCTACCGAACAGAATCATAAATTCGCCGACGAAGTTACCGGTGCCCGGCATCCCGAGGGTCGCTACCGCAAAGAACATCGACAGCGCCGGCAGCCACTTAATTTTGCTCCACAGACCGCCCATCTGGCGCATATCGCGCGTATGCAGACGCTCGTAAAGCTGACCGCAAAGGATAAACAGACCGGCTGCTGACAGACCATGAGCGATCATCTGAATCACCGCCCCCTGGTAAGCCAGCTGGCTGCCGGTGTAGATAGCAATCAGCACGAAGCCCATATGGGAGACGGAGGTGTAAGCGATCAGACGCTTAATATCGTACTGGCTGAAGGCCATCCACGCGCCGTAGAAAATACCGATCACGCCAAGCCACATCGCGATCGGCGCAAATTCGGCGGAAGCGTTCGGGAACAGCGGCAGCGCAAAGCGCAGCAGGCCGTAGGCCGCGGTTTTCAGCAGGATCCCCGCGAGGTCAACGGAACCCGCGGTCGGCGCCTGAGAGTGCGCATCCGGCAGCCAGCCGTGCAGCGGAACCACCGGCATTTTTACCGCGAAAGCGATAAAGAAGCCCAGCATCAGCAGGTATTCCACGCCGTGCGACATCGGCGTCTTCAGCAGCTCTTCATAGTTGAAGGTCCATACGCCGGTAGCGTTGAAGTGCACAAACGCCAGCGCCAGGATGGATATCAGCATCACCAGACCGCTCGCCTGGGTATAAATGAAGAACTTGGTTGCCGCCGTGATACGCGTTTTACCGTCGGAAGCCTTATGGCCCCACAGCGCGATCAGGAAGTACATCGGCACCAGCATCATTTCCCAGAAGAAGAAGAACAGGAACAGGTCGATAGCCAGGAATACGCCGATCACGCCGCCGAGGATCCACATCAGGTTAAGATGGAAAAACCCCTGATATTTCTCGATTTCGCGCCACGAACAGAGCACCGCCAGCACGCCGAGCAGCCCGGTCAGTACGACCATCAGCAGCGACAGACCATCGATGGCCAGATGGATGCTAATACCGAATCGCGGGATCCACGGCATCACGAATTCCGACTGCCACTGCGGAATACCGGTAGATTGCGTGAGAGAATAGCCGCCCTGCATCCACAACTGCAGGCCAAGCAGAAACGTCAATCCCATAGTGATCAGCGCGATCCAGCGCGGCACCTTTACGCCAAAGCGTTCAGTCTGCCAGCACAGGAAGCCGCCGATGAAGGGAATTAATATTAGCCAGGGTAATAACATGGCGATCTTTATTCCTTGTTAAAGTCCCGTTCAGGACCGATTTTCAACGAATTCTCACAGAAAATTCACTTCGGATTGCGGGTGTTATTGCCCGGCAGCGCTATGCTTGCCGGGCCTACTGCTTGTAAGTCGGGTTAACCGACAACGCCCACAATCCTCAAACTCAGCGCAATACCATCAGTAACGCCAGCACCACGACAGCGCCAATGCCCATTGAAGCCACATACCAGCGCAGATAGCCGTTCTCGCTTACCACCAGGCCTTTACCTGCGAAGCGGGAAAGGATCGCCGGAACGTTCATCAGCGCATTCAGCGGATCGCTCTTCAGCAGCCACGCCACGCCGAGGAACGGCTTGACGAACACTTTGTCGTACAGCCAGTCAAAGCCCCAGGCGTTGTACCACCAGGTCCCGAGCAGACGACCCGGCGCGCTGTTGGCAATCGATGTGACCAGCGTGCGTTTACCCAGCCACAGCCAGGCGGCAATCAGAATACCGGCGATGGCAATCACTCCGGAGGCAATCTCCAGGGTCATGACGCGTCCATGCTCAAGCTCGGTGGTCTGCGGCAGTACGCCATCCAGCGGCGGCACAATCAGCGCGCCAACGAAGGTTGAGAGCACCAGCAACACAATCAGCGGCAGATGATGGGTAATCCCCTTCCCTGCGTGAGCATGAATTTGTTCTTTGCCGTGGAACACGATGAAAATCATACGGAAGGTGTACAGGGAGGTCATAAATGCCCCGACCAGACCGGCCACCATCAGATTCAGATGACCGTTCGCCATCGCGCCCGCCAGGATCTCATCCTTACTGAAGAAGCCTGCCGTCACCAGCGGCAGTGCGGACAGCGCCGCGCCCCCCACCAGGAAGCAGACGTACACCAGCGGAATAGACTTACGCAGGCCGCCCATCTTGAAGATATTCTGTTCGTGGTGGCAGGCGAGGATCACCGAGCCGGACGACAGGAACAGCAGCGCTTTGAAGAACGCATGGGTCATCAGGTGGAAAATCGCCGCATCCCACGCCTGCACGCCGAGCGCGAGGAACATGTAGCCAATCTGGCTCATGGTGGAATACGCGAGTACGCGTTTGATATCGGTCTGCACCAGCGCGGCGAAACCTGCCAGCACCAGCGTTACCGCCCCAACGATCCCGACGAGATGCAGAATTTCCGGGGTCATCAGGAACAGGCCATGCGTGCGCGCAATCAGGTAGACGCCGGCGGTCACCATGGTGGCGGCGTGGATCAGCGCGGAGACCGGCGTTGGACCAGCCATCGCGTCCGCAAGCCAGGTCTGCAACGGCAGCTGCGCAGATTTACCCACCGCGCCGCCCAGCAGCATCAGGGTTGCCCACATCAGCATGTTATTACCGGCGGCAAAGTGCGCAGGCGCCAGCTCAACCATTTCGCGGAAGTTCAGGGTGCCCAGCTCGTTGTAGAGAATGAACAGCGCGAACGCCAGGAACACGTCGCCGACGCGGGTCACTACGAACGCTTTCATTGCCGCCGCGCCGTTCTTCGGATCGGTGTAGTAGAAACCGATCAGCAGATAGGAGCAGAGGCCCACGCCTTCCCAGCCGAGGTACATCAGCAGCAGGTTATCAGCGAGCACCAGAACCACCATGCTGGCGATAAACAGGTTGGTATAAGCGAAGAAGCGGGAGTAGCCCTCTTCACCGCGCATATACCAGGAGGCGAACATATGGATCAGGAAACCGACGCCGGTGACCACGGACAGCATGGTCAGAGAGAGACCGTCCAGCACCAGGTTGAAGCCAACATTGAAGTCGCCCACCGACATCCAGGTCCACAGCGGAACGCTGACCGCCTGTTTGCCGTTGGCAAAGAAGTCGACGCCGACAAACGCCGTCGCCAGCGCCGCCAGACCGACCGAACCCACCCCCACGGTGGCGGATAAATTCTCCGACCAGCGTCCGCGAGAGAAGGCCAGCAAAACAAAGCCAATCAATGGCAAAAGAATGGTTAGGGTAAGCATGTTCATCCGCGCAACTCACTTACTGAATCGATGTTCAGGTTCTGGCGACGACGATGGAGCTGCAGCAGCAGCGCCAGGCCGATACTCGCTTCCGCGGCGGCGAGGGTGATGGCGAGGATATACATTATCTGGCCATCGGTCTGGCCCCAGTAGCTTCCTGCAACCACGAAAGCCAGCGCCGCGGCATTGATCATGATCTCCAGGCTAATCAGCATAAACAGCAGATTGCGGCGGATAACCAGCCCCGTCAGGCCGAGGACAAACAGGACAGAGGCGAGGATCAGTCCATGTGTTAAGGGGATCATGCGTGTTCCTCCGTTTTTCTTTTATCGCTGTCGTTCGGGCGGTTGCTCAGCACTTCCCCGGCGCGCTCTTCGCGGCCGATATGGAAGGCAACAACCAGGCCCGCGAGCAGCAGCATGGAGGCCAGCTCCACCGCCAGAACGTACGGACCAAACAGCGCAATACCGACCTCTTTGGCGTTAATCGCCGCACCGTCAATTCCCTGATCGTTAATACCGAGGATGGCGTAAACGATAACCACCAGCAGTACCGCAGAGAGGATGGCGGGGCCAATCCAGATCCCGGGTTTCAGCCACTGGCGCTCCTGCTCAATTTCGCTGCCGCCCAGATTGAGCATCATCACCACGAACACGAACAGCACCATAATGGCCCCGGCGTAGACGATAATTTCCAGCGCACCGGCAAAGTAAGCCCCTAGCGAGAAGAACACCCCGGCGATCGCCAACAGCGAAATGATCAGGTACAGCAGCGCGTGCACCGGATTGGTGTGGGTGATCACCCGCAGGGTTGCGAGGATGGCTATCAGGCCACAGATATAAAAAGCGAATTCCATTGCCCTCTCCTTACGGTAACAGGCTCTTGACGTCGATAGGCTTAGCTTCGTTCTCTGCTTCGCCCTTATCTTTGCCGTCGATTGCCATACCCGCCATCCGGTAGAAGTTATATTCCGGGTATTTACCCGGACCGGAAATCAGCAGATCCTCTTTTTCGTACACCAGATCCTGACGTTTGTATTCGCCCAGCTCAAAGTCCGGGGTCAACTGAATCGCCGTCGTCGGGCATGCTTCTTCGCACAGACCGCAGAAAATGCAGCGTGAGAAGTTGATGCGGAAAAACTCCGGATACCAGCGGCCGTCTTTAGTTTCGGCTTTTTGCAGAGAGATACAGCCTACCGGACAAGCTACCGCACACAGGTTACAGGCAACGCAGCGCTCCTCACCGTCCGGATCGCGCGTCAACACGATGCGGCCACGGTAGCGCGGCGGCAGATATACCGGCTCTTCCGGGTACATCCGAGTTTCACGTTTGGCAAAGGCGTGCATCCCGATCATGCAGATACTGCGGACCTGGGTGCCAAACCCTACCAATAATTCTTTTAAGGTCATGGTCAATTCACCCCTTATTGCGCCTGCCAGAGAATGACAGCCGCCGTTACCAACAAGTTGATCAGCGTTAACGGCAGGCATACCTTCCAGCCGAAGGACATTACCTGGTCATAGCGCGGACGCGGTAATGATGCGCGGATCAAAATGAACATCATCATAAAGAACGCGGTTTTCAGCGCGAACCAGATGAAAGGAGGTAACCATGGGCCATTCCAGCCGCCGAAGAACAGCGTCACGATCAGCGCCGATACGGTAACAATCCCGATATATTCACCGACGAAGAACAGACCGAACTTCATGCCGGAGTATTCGATGTGGTAACCGTCAGCCAGCTCCTGTTCCGCTTCCGGTTGGTCAAACGGGTGACGGTGACATACCGCCACGCCCGCAATCGCAAAGGTCACGAAACCAAAGAACTGCGGGATGACGTTCCACAGATGCGCCTGGTTATTGACGATATCGGTCATGTTGAATGAACCGGCCTGCGCCACTACGCCCATCAGGGAAAGGCCGAGGAACACTTCGTAGCTCAGGGTCTGGGCAGAAGCACGCATCGCGCCAAGCAGCGAGTATTTGTTGTTGCTCGACCAGCCGGCGAACAGCACCGCATAGACCGCCAGGCCCGCCATCATCAGGAAGAACAGGATACCGATGTTCAGATCGGCCACCACCCACGTCGGGCTGACCGGCACGATGGCGAAGGCCAGCAGCAGCGAAGTAAAGGCGATCACCGGCGCCAGAGTAAAGATCACACGATCCGAGAAGCGCGGAACCCAGTCCTCTTTAAAGAACATTTTGATCATGTCGGCGACAAGCTGCAGCGAACCGCCCCAGCCCACGCGGTTAGGTCCGTAACGGTTCTGGAACAGGCCCAGCAGACGACGTTCGCCAAAGCTCATAAACGCGCCGCAGGTGACCACCACCAGTAGAATCACTACCGCCTTAAGGATGCCTAACAGAATGTCGATGAGATCGGGAGTTAACCAACTCATGCTTTCGCCTCCTGCAGAGTATCAATACGCGCTCCGGTCAGCACCGGCGCAATCCCTGGCAAGCCCATCGGTAAGCCAACCTGCCCTGCCGTCAGCCCCGCCGAGATTACCAGCGGCAGGCTAAGCGCCTGGCCATCAACGCTGAAGGAAACCATCGCCCCTTCGTTCACGCCAAGCTTCGCGGCATCTGCCGGGTTGAGCTTAACGTACGGCTGCGGCATACGGCTCTGGAATACCGGAGCACGCTGCGACAGCTCGTCGCTGCCGAACAGATGGTAGTAAGGCGCGATACGCCATTTCCCTTCTTCTGCCTGGAAGCTTGCCGGAACCGCGGTAAAGTACTCAAGACCGCTGGCGGAGGCTTCAATCAGACGCACGCCCGGATCGCCGTGGCGCAGTTTACCGCCCACTTCATCCTGGAACTTGTTCCACGCCTGAGGGGAGTTCCAGCCCGGAGCCCAGGCAAACGGAATTTGCGAACGCGGCGCGGACGGCTGGTTGTTCCCTTCCATAGAAAAGGCGAACATGGTGTCTTTATCCTGCGGCTGACGCGGTTCATGCACGCTGATGTTGGCGCGCATCGCCGTACGTCCGCTGTAGCGGTGCGGTTCACGAGCCAGCTTCTGACCGCGAATGCGGAAGGTCGCATCCGGCGCGGCGTCTTTGATCCCGGCCAGCTGCGGCAGGGCGGCAATGGCGGCGTCAATCACGTGGTCCAGCTGCGTCCAGTCAACCTGACGATTGTTCACTGTGCTGTGCAACGAGTGCAGCCAGCGCCAGCTTTCCAGCATCACGGTTTTCGCATCGTAATAGGCCGGGTCGTAAACCTGGAAGAAGCGCTGGGCGCGACCTTCGTTGTTGACCACGGTGCCATCGCTTTCCGCAAAGCTTGCCGCGGAGAGCACCAGATGCGCTTTTTCCATAATCGCCGTACGCTGATGGTCAACCACCAGCACCAGCGGCGCTTTCGCCAGCGCCGCATCTACGCGGGCGGCTGAAGCGTGGCGGTGCAGATCGTTTTCCAGCACGATAACCGCATCGGCTGCGCCGGTTTCCAGTTCACTCAGCGCCTCTTCAAGCGAGCCGCCGCCGATCATCCCGAGACCAACGCTATTCACTGCCCGGGCGACCATGGTCACGCCAACATCGGCGCCGCGGCCTTTCAGGGCTTTCGCCACGTTCGCTGCAGCCTGAATCACCTCGATGCTGCCGGCATTAGTTCCGGAAACAATCAGCGGTTTTTTCGCTCCGGCTAACGCCTGAACGATCACCTCGATTTTGCCTTTCAGCTCGCTGCTCAGACCTTCGACCGCCGGCGCGCTATCGTCCAGCGCGTGGGCAATGGCGAAGCCAAGACGCGCCTGATCTTCCACCGGCGCGCGATAGGTCCATGCCGCAATGTCATCAAGACGGGTGTCGTCGATGTTGGTCACGAACAGCGGATGCTTCGCACGCTGGCCGATGTTAAGGATCGCGGCGATCTGCCAGTCGGCGACCTTCTGCGCCGCCGCCATTTCGCGCGCTTTGCCTTTCACCGCCTGACGCACCGCCAGCGCGATACGCGCGCCGGTCTGGGTAATATCTTCACCGAGGATCAGCACCGCATCGTAAGATTCGATCTCGCGCAGCGCCGGGGTATGAATACCGCCTTCGCGCAGCACTTTCAGCATCATCTGCAGGCGTTCCTGTTCGCCCTTCGCGATGCCGGTATAGAAGTTGTCGGCGCCGACCAGCTCACGCAGCGCAAAGTTGCTTTCAATGCTGGCGCGCGGGGAGCCGATACCAATCACTTTCTTCGACTGGCGCAGAATATCTGCCGCCCCCTGCATCGCCTGCTCGGCGTTAAGGGTAATCAGATCGTCGCCGCGACGCTGAACCGGCTGACGCGGGCGATCTTTCAGATTCACATAGCCGTAGCCAAAACGTCCGCGGTCGCAGAGGAAGTAACGGTTAACGGTACCGTTATAGCGGTTTTCGATACGACGCAGTTCGCCGTAGCGCTCGCCGGGGCTGATGTTACAGCCGATGGAACACTGCTGGCAGATGCTTGGTGCAAACTGCATATCCCATTTACGGTTATAGCGCTCGGAGTGTGTTTTATCGGTAAAGACGCCGGTCGGACAGACTTCAACCAGGTTGCCGGAGAATTCGCTCTCCAGCACGCCGTCTTCCGGGCGACCGAAGTAGACGTTATCGTGAGCGCCATAGACGCCCAGGTCGGTACCGTCGGCATAGTCTTTATAGTAGCGAACGCAGCGGTAGCAGGCGATGCAGCGGTTCATTTCGTGGGAGATGAACGGCCCCAGATCCTGGTTACGGTGGGTACGCTTGGTAAAGCGGTAGCGACGGAAGCTATGACCGGTCATCACGGTCATATCCTGTAAGTGACAGTTGCCGCCCTCTTCGCACACCGGACAGTCGTGCGGGTGGTTGGTCATCAGCCACTCAACTACGCTTTCGCGAAACTGCTTCGCTTCTGCGTCGTCGATAGAAATAAAAGTGCCGTCGGATGCCGGAGTCATACAGGACATCACCAGGCGGCCACGCGTGTCTTCCGCGTTCTGATATTGCTTCACCGCACACTGGCGGCAAGCACCAACGCTTCCCAGCGCCGGATGCCAGCAAAAGTAAGGAATATCAAGACCCAGAGAGAGACAAGCTTCTAACAGGTTGTCCGCTCCGTTGACCTCGTACTCTTTGCCGTCTACATGAATCGTAGCCATTAGCGTGCTTCCAAAGTAAAAAAATCTTTTCCACTTCTTCATTCAGGCGGCCTCTGCGTTGGCTGCCTTCGTTCACCCCGGTCACTTACTGTAGTAAGTCCTGGGGGTTCACTCAGTTGCCGCCTTGATGCAACCTGAATGATCTTGTGGATACATTACCAGCGCGTCTTAAGCAGGTTCGGCTGAATCCCGTTGATTGCATGGGTATTGCTGAACTGCTGTTTAATGCCAGCTTCGAATTCTTCGCGGAAATATTTAATCGCGCTCTGTAGCGGCTCAACCGCACCCGGCGCGTGCGCGCAGAAGGTTTTACCCGGTCCGAGGAATCGACACAGTTGCTCAAGCGTCTCGATATCCCCCGGCTGCCCTTCGCCGCGCTCGAGAGCGCGCAGAATTTTCACGCTCCACGGCAGACCGTCGCGGCAAGGCGTGCACCAGCCGCAGGACTCGCGGGCGAAAAACTCTTCGAGGTTGCGCACCAGCGATACCATGTTGATCTCGTGGTCAACGGCCATCGCCAGCGACGTCCCCAGTCGGCTTCCCGCTTTACCGATGCTTTCGAACTCCATCGGCAGGTCAAGATGCGCTTCAGTCAGGAAGTCGGTACCCGCGCCGCCCGGCTGCCAGGCCTTGAACTTCAGGCCATCGCGCATGCCGCCGGCGTAATCTTCGAGGATCTCGCGCGCGGTGGTGCCGAACGGCAGCTCCCAGACGCCCGGATTTTTCACCCGCCCGGAGAAGCCCATCAGCTTGGTGCCAGCATCTTTACTGGTGGAAATGTTCTGATACCACTCAACGCCGTTAGCCAGAATCGCCGGCACGTTGCACAGGGTCTCAACGTTGTTAACGCAGGTCGGTTTGCCCCATACGCCGGAGCTGGCCGGGAACGGCGGCTTCGAGCGCGGGTTCGCGCGGCGGCCTTCGAGAGAGTTAATCAACGCGGTTTCTTCGCCGCAAATATAGCGCCCTGCCCCGGTATGGACGAACAGCTCGAAGTCAAAACCGGTGCCGAGTATGTTTTTGCCGAGCAGGCCCGCTTCGGTCGCTTCGGCAATCGCCCGGCGCAGATGCTGAGCCGCTTCAACATATTCTCCGCGCAGGAAGATGTAGCCGCGGTAAGCTTTCAGCGCAAAAGCGGAGATCAGCATACCCTCCACCAGCAGGTGCGGCAGCTGCTCCATCAGCAGGCGGTCTTTATAGGTACCCGGCTCCATTTCATCGGCGTTACACAGCAGATAACGGATGTTCATGGATTCGTCTTTCGGCATCAGGCTCCACTTCAAACCGGTGGAAAAGCCCGCGCCGCCGCGCCCTTTCAGGCCAGCGTCTTTTACCGCCGTGACGATTTCATCCGGCGCCATCCCGGAGAGGGCTTTACGCGCCCCGGCGTAGCCATTTTTGCTCTGGTATTCATCCAGCCAGACCGGCTGCTTGTCGTCGCGCAGCCGCCAGGTCAGCGGATGGGTTTCGGCAGTACGAATAATGGTTTTCATTTATACCGCTCCAGGAGGTCAGGAATCGCTTCCGGCGTCAGATAACTGTGAGTGTCCTCATCAATCATCATCGTCGGCCCCTTGTCGCAGTTGCCCAGACAGCAGGTCGGCAGCAGAGTGAAGCGGCCATCAAAGGTCGTTTGACCCGGTTTGATATCCAGCTTCTTCTCGATCGCCGACTGAATGCCCTGGAACCCGGTAATATGGCACACCACGCTATCGCAGTAGCGAATCACGTGACGCCCTACCGGCTGGCGGAAAATCTGGCTATAGAACGTCGCCACACCTTCTACGTCGCTGGCCGGGATCCCCAGCACATCGGCGATAGCGTAGATTGCGCCGTCCGGCACCCAGCCGCGCTGCTTCTGAACGATCTTCAGCGCTTCAATGGACGCCGCACGCGGGTCTTCGTAGTGGTGCTTCTCGTGCTCAATCGCCTCACGCTCTGCCGCACTCAGCTCAAAAGCCTCGGTTTGTGGTTGTTGATTCTCGTGCATAATTAGCGGTCCACGTCTGACATAACAAAATCGATACTACCCAGATAGACAATCAGGTCAGAGACCAGACTGCCGCGAATGGCGGCCGGGATCTGCTGCAGGTGCGCGAAGCTCGGCGTACGCACGCGGGTACGGTAGCTCATGGTGCTGCCGTCGCTGGTCAGGTAGTAACTGTTAATCCCCTTCGTCGCTTCAATCATCTGGAAGGATTCCTGCGCCGGCATCACCGGGCCCCAGGAAACCTGCAGGAAGTGCGTAATCAGGGTTTCGATATGCTGCAGCGTGCGCTCTTTCGGCGGCGGCGTCGTGAGCGGGTGATCCGCCTTGAACGGGCCTTCCGGCATGTTATCGAGGCACTGCTGAAGAATGCGCAGGCTCTGGCGCAGCTCTTCCACTTTCAGCATCACGCGGGTGTAGCAGTCGGAGACGCCACCGCCGGTCGGGATCTCAAAGTCGAAGTTTTCATAGCCAGAATAGGGACGCCATTTACGTACGTCGAAGCCGATGCCGGTGGCGCGCAGGCCCGCGCCGGTGGTGCCCCACTCCAGCGCTTCTTTCGCATTATAGGCGGCAACCCCTTTCGAACGACCGATCAGGATAGTGTTGCGTAGCGCGGCTTTCTCATAGGAATCCAGACGCTTCGGCATCCACTCGAGGAATTCGCGCAGCAGGCGATCCCAGCCGCGAGGCAGGTCGTGCGCGACGCCGCCGATGCGGAACCAGGCCGGGTGCATACGGAAACCGGTAATCGCCTCCACCAGATCGTAGATCTTCTGGCGGTCGGTAAAGGCAAAGAATACCGGCGTCATCGCCCCGACGTCCTGGATAAAGGTGGAGATGTACAGCAGATGGCTGTTGATGCGGAACAGCTCGGAGAGCATCACGCGGATCACGTTGACGCGGTCCGGCACGGTAATACCCGCCAGTTTTTCTACCGCCAGTACGTACGGCATTTCGTTAACGCAGCCGCCAAGATATTCAATACGGTCGGTATAAGGAATGTAGCTATGCCAGGACTGGCGTTCGCCCATCTTCTCCGCGCCGCGGTGGTGGTAACCGATATCGGGCACGCAGTCGATAATCTCTTCGCCATCGAGCTGCAGAATAATACGGAACGCACCGTGCGCTGAAGGGTGGTTCGGGCCGAGGTTAAGGAACATGAAGTCCTCGTTTTCGGTCCCGCGCTTCATGCCCCACTCTTCCGGTTTGAAGGTCAGCGCTTCCATTTCCAGATCCTGTTTGGCTTTGGTCAGCTCAAACGGGTCAAATTCGGTGGCGCGCGCCGGATAGTCTTTACGCAGCGGATGGCCTTCCCATGTCGGCGGCATCATGATGCGCCTGAGGTTCGGGTGGCCGTCGAAGGTCACGCCAAACATCTCCCAGGTTTCACGCTCATACCAGTTAGCGTTAGGGAACAGTTTGGTGAAGGTCGGCAGATGCAGATCGTTTTCAGACAAGGCAACCTTGAGCATGATGTCGCGGTTGCGGTCTATTGAAATCAGGTGATAGAAAACGGAAAAATCCGCGGCGGGTAAACCGTCGCGGTGCGTGCGCAGACGTTCGTCCATGCCGTGCAGGTCGAACAGCATCACGTAAGGCTTCGGCAATTTCTTCAGGAAATCACCCACCTCAAGCAACTGTTCGCGCTTAACCCAAACCACCGGAACGCCGGTGCGGGTAGGCTGAACGGTAAAGGCATCCGGCCCAAAACGGTTGCGCAGTTCGCCGATCACCGGGTCATCAAGGTGATCGCGGGTTTGCCAGGCTGGTGCGGCGTCATGCGCGGTTAAATCGGTCATATTGTTCACCATTGCAAAAGGTCCGTGGTGACTGCTGGCGAGGCTTCGCGCTGTAGTAGATTGATTTGCGAAGTTTTTATCCCGCCCGCAGGCGCAAGTTAAATCTCGTCCGGAGTCCGCAGATTGGTCACTGCAATACGCTCGCCGCGTTTACGCTCGCGTTCCGACTGCATATTGGCGCGGTACACGCCCTGATCGCCTACCACCCACGAGAGCGGACGGCGTTCTTTACCAATGGATTCCTGCAGCAGCATCAGCGCCTGCATGTAAGCTTCCGGACGCGGTGGACAGCCCGGGATGTAAACATCGACCGGAATAAACTTATCCACGCCCTGGACGACGGAGTAAATATCGTACATTCCGCCGGAGTTGGCGCATGCGCCCATCGAGATAACCCACTTCGGCTCCAGCATCTGGTCATAAAGACGCTGAATGACCGGCGCCATTTTGGTGAAGCAGGTCCCCGCAACCACCATCAGGTCAGCCTGACGCGGGGAGGCACGTAATACTTCTGCACCAAAGCGCGCAACGTCATGCACCGCGGTGAATGACGTCACCATTTCCACGTAGCAGCAAGAAAGGCCGAAGTTATAAGGCCAGATTGAGTTCTTACGGCCCCAGTTCACCATGTCATGCAAGGCGTGTTCGAGTTTCCCCATATACACGCTTTTATTGACTTCTTGCTCCAGGGGGTCGGTTACGATCTCCTGTTTTTGCAGGGGGTAACGGTCGTTCTCACCGTTAGGATCGATGCGGGTGAGCGTATAATCCATCTTATTGCCTCGCTTTTACTGCGTATGACGGTTAGTGGGACTGTCTGTTTCCGGGTTAACCAGCGTGCGACGGGAGCGCGCAGGCGTCCAGTCCAGTGCGCCGATACGAACGAGGTAAACCAGACCAGCCAGTAGCACTAAAATGAAAATTGCGGCTTCCACAAAGCCGACCCAGCCGCTTTCACGGATAGAGGCCGACCATGCGTAGAGATACAGGGCTTCCACGTCGAAAATCACGAAGAACATGGCTACCAGATAAAACTTCGCAGAAAGACGTAAGCGAGCCGAACCGACGGAGTCGATCCCGGATTCAAACGGCGTGTTCTTGCTACGCGCGCGCGCGCGTCCGCCAAGATACCAGCCGCCGACGAGCATCAGGCAGCACAGGCCGATAGCGATGATGAGAAATATAGCGAATGCCCAATGATGAGCGATGACTTCAGTGGATGTTGACATACGCATTGCTTAACCAAAAAAGTGTAGCGCTAAAACCCTCTGCTCTTACTGGCAGATGAACGCCACAGCGTTTCACGGGGAGGAATAAAAAAATGCCGTGCAAAAAAGCGTCCCTG
Source organism: Klebsiella sp. K5-306 (assembly GCF_051835185.1). Classification (NCBI taxonomy): domain Bacteria; kingdom Pseudomonadati; phylum Pseudomonadota; class Gammaproteobacteria; order Enterobacterales; family Enterobacteriaceae; genus Klebsiella; species Klebsiella sp. K5-306. The sequence goes on along the minus strand of NZ_JAIFJY010000003.1, from coordinate 317,202 downwards.
GGTGATGTGGAAGGCCAGTTGCGGTGGCTTTTTACTCCTTTCATTAACCTTTTGTCAACTTTAACAAAAGTTTTCACAACATTAATTTACATTGGATTTTTTTCATTAACATTAAATGCCCTTTCATGCGGAATAACCTTGCATACTGTTCGGCTTTAGTGTTGTTGAATCGTGTCCGTTTCCGCCGTAAATCAAAATTACCCGTCTATTTTGACAGGATTCAGACACGATTCCTCCCCCTAAGGAGGGGTATTTTCTTGATCTGCGACACGCTTTTGTTAATTCAACCAAGAAAACAGCAACAAACCAGATGGTTTTTTAACATTAGCAGGAAGTATTGAAAGTGCAGAGAAAAGTGGAGAAATGAGAGGAAGAGCAGAACTAAGCCACTGATTTACATGCAAAGAAATCAACAAAACATTTAATTCATCAATAAAATTTGAAAAAAACGAACCACAGTGGCGATTTTGCAGGTCTGTGGTTCGTTTTTGCACTTACATTTTGTTACCAGTTTTTGTGATGTTTGTTAGCTTTTTCCCTTCAGGAAACAAGGGAATTATCTCCCCCTTCAGGGGTATAAATGCGCTGGCTAGACCATGGCTGGTACTCCGTGCTCAACGACTGGAAAATCGCCTGAGTGAGCTCGCTTGCCTTCTGAGGGTTACAGTTCAACATGTAGTGGGTATCCGGCAGCACCGGTAACCCGTCGCTTCTGCCCGGCACGCGAAACTCCGGGCTCATCATCTCTACCGGCTGCGCGGTTACGCCAAGTCCGGCTTTCACCGCCGCTTTGACCCCAGCCATTGATGACGCCGTATGGGACAGATGCCAGGGAACCCGGGCAACATCGAGTACCGTAGTGATATCTTCGCGAAACGGATCTGCGGCATCCAGCAATACAAGCGGGACCGACTCGCCCTGCGGGAGAACGTAATCCGCCGCGCAGTACCACAGGGTTGGCGAAGTGCGCAGCGTCAGCATTTCCGAACCCTTCGTTGGTCGGGTCGTTAGCGCGAGATCGATCGCCCCATTGTTCAGCATATCTACTATATCGGGATGATTGAGGACTTTAATTTCAAGGGTCAGCTTGGGATAAAAACTGCCGATCCGATTTAATAAGAACGGTAAAATGGTATCCGCTGTCTCATCAGAAGCACCCACTGTCAGCGTCCCCTGGAGGCTGCCGAACATGAGCGACATATAGGCTTCATCGTTAAAACGCAGAATCTTCCGCGCATAGCCTAACAGCTGAATACCCTGTTCTGTCAGGAGTTTATTGCGCCCGTGGCGCGCAAAAAGTTCTTTGCCGACCAACTGCTCCAGCCGCTGCATCTGCTGGCTTACCGCTGACTGAGTCCGGCACACCGCAACGGCGGCAGCGGCGAATGTACTGAGATCGGCGACGGCAACAAAGGTTCTCAAGAGGTCGAGGTCTAAATTTAGTATCGAACGATTTTCATTTATCATATTTGCTTCACTTTCAGGCGGCTAATGCTTACCTGCCTTGTTGATGCTGTGCTCCAGGCTTCCGGCTAATCCTTCAGCTTCGCGTTATCCGCCAGGAGAGTGGCGAATGAACAACTGGACGAACGTTATTGCATTAGAAAGCACTCATCCGCAGCAAATGTGCGGAATTTCTGAGTAATATTTTGTTCGTAGGCCTAAGCGCTTTTAATTACGACGCGCTGGCTTTTTGTGATGTGACGCAAAAAAACAGCCAGCGATGGCCATCTTCGGCATCCTCACGGGCGACAAACTTGCCATAGCCCTCAGGAAGATAACAAAAACCTGCAATAACAATGTATTAATAAAAAGACTAGCTACCGGGTATAGCTATACGTCCGTATTAACGGCGATATTCTAACCGAAAACCACAATATTTATAAGAGTTAATCAGTATTAACTCAGCTAATTTTAAACGCTTTTCAGAACCATAATTAAATTAACAAATCTAAGAATATTCCTTATGTAAAATAAAACTCATTTATCGATTAAATACTTTCATTAAAAATAGCGCGTCAAGTTGTTACAACCTGCTGTGTATTGTGAAATAAACGTTCTCATTTAAGAGACGCTTTATTGCGCAAAAAATAATCCGCCCATCCTCCAGGCAGAAAAAACCATATAAACGTTCGCAAAAACACGACATCACACAATATAAGACCAATTTTAAAACCAGAGAAGGCATAATGTATAAACAAAATCGCCTGACGCCAGGGAAATTGATTAAACCAAAAAAACATGAATAGCAAAATCTTCTCCTGTTAACCCTTCAAAACAGCGGGGATGCGGAGTACATTGTTCCGTGCTGACTTCCACGGCAGGGAGTGGCGATAACAGCTAAAAGGTCAAGGTTCATGTCCCCCATCGAAAAATCCAGCAAGTTAGATAACGTCTGTTACGACATCCGCGGCCCGGTTCTGAAAGAGGCGAAACGCCTTGAAGAAGAAGGCAATAAAGTCCTGAAGCTGAACATCGGCAACCCAGCGCCGTTCGGCTTTGACGCACCTGACGAAATCCTCGTTGACGTCATCCGCAATCTCCCCACCTCCCAGGGCTATAGCGATTCAAAAGGTCTTTATTCCGCGCGTAAGGCCATCATGCAGCACTATCAGGCCCGCGGTATGCGCGATGTGACGGTCGAAGACATCTATATCGGTAACGGCGTTTCCGAGCTTATCGTCCAGGCCATGCAAGCCCTGCTGAACAGCGGTGATGAAATGCTGGTTCCGGCGCCGGATTATCCGCTCTGGACCGCCGCAGTCGCGCTTTCCAGCGGTAAAGCGGTGCATTATCTTTGCGATGAATCGTCCGACTGGTTCCCGGATCTCGACGATATTCGCGCCAAAATCACCCCGCGCACCCGCGGCATTGTGATTATCAACCCGAATAACCCAACCGGGGCGGTATACTCAAAAGAGCTGCTGATGGAGATCGTAGAGATCGCCCGGCAGAATAACCTGATTATTTTCGCCGACGAGATCTACGATAAGATCCTCTACGATGATGCGCAGCACCATTCGATAGCCCCACTGGCCCCGGATCTGCTCACCGTAACCTTTAACGGTCTGTCAAAAACCTACCGTGTCGCCGGCTTCCGCCAGGGCTGGATGGTGCTTAACGGCCCGAAGAAACACGCTAAAGGCTACATCGAAGGCCTGGAGATGCTGGCTTCCATGCGCCTGTGCGCCAACGTTCCGGCCCAGCATGCAATTCAAACGGCCCTCGGCGGTTATCAGAGCATCAGCGAGTTTATCGTTCCCGGCGGCCGTTTATATGAACAGCGTAATCGCGCCTGGGAGCTGATTAACGAAATCCCCGGCGTCTCGTGCACTAAGCCGAAAGGCGCGCTGTATATGTTCCCGAAAATCGACGCTAAACGCTTTAATATTCACGATGACCAAAAAATGGTGCTCGATTTTCTGCTGCAGGAGAAAGTCCTGCTGGTTCAGGGAACCGCCTTTAACTGGCCGTGGCCGGATCACGTACGTATCGTGACCCTCCCGCGCGAAGACGATCTTGAAATGGCGATTACCCGCTTCGGACGCTTCCTTTCCGGCTACCACCAGCTCTGATTAAGCCTGTCCAGCCGCCGGTATTTGCATCCGGCGGCGATCCCTGCGCACAATGGCACCCGACGTCGTAACTGATTAAGGGTTCCTATGAGTCAGAGTCATTTCTTTGCCCACCTCTCCCGCCTGAAACTGATCAACCGCTGGCCGCTGATGCGCAATGTCCGCACAGAAAACGTCTCCGAACACAGCTTACAGGTCGCCATGGTTGCCCATGCGCTGGCGGCGATTAAAAATCGCAAATTTGGCGGTCAGGTTAACGCTGAGCGAATCGCGCTGCTGGCGATGTATCATGATGCTTCGGAAGTGCTGACCGGCGATCTGCCGACGCCGGTGAAGTATTTCAATTCGCAAATTGCGCAAGAGTACAAAGCCATCGAGAAAATCGCCCAGCAGAAGCTGGTCGATATGGTTCCTGACGAGCTGCGCGACATTTTTGCGCCACTCATTGACGAACATCACTATAGCGAAGAGGAAAAATCCATTGTCAAACAGGCCGATGCGCTTTGCGCCTACCTGAAGTGTCTGGAAGAGCTATCGGCGGGTAACAATGAATTTCTGCTTGCCAAGGGCCGCCTGGAGAAAACGCTGGAATCGCGCCGCAGTCCAGAGATGGACTACTTTATGCGGGTATTTGTACCGAGCTTCCATCTTTCCCTTGATGAAATTAGCCAGGATTCGCCTTTATAAATCACTTCCCGGCCCGCGCGCGCCTGACCGGGAATTTTTACAGCGCTATCAAAACGGGAACAGTACCGGGATTAGCAGTACGCACACCACCATCACCATGATGGTAAACGGTACGCCAATTTTGACGAAATCGCTAAATGAGTACTTACCCGGCCCCAGCACCAGCGTGTTCACCGGTGACGATACCGGCGTCATAAACGCCGCAGAAGCCGCCATAGCCACGACCATCGCAAAGGGATATGGCGATACGCCCATCGACTTCGCCGCAGCCAGCGCAATCGGCGCCATCAGCACCGCGGTAGCGGTATTGGAAATAAACAGGCCGATAGCCGCGCACATCACGAACAGGCAGCCCAGCATCAGATAGGGCCCTTTACTCCCCGCCACGTCCATCAGGCCTTTCACAACCAGATCCACCCCGCCGGTTTTCTGCAGCGCCAGGGCAAAAGGCATCATTCCGACGATCAAAATAATGCTCGGCCAGTGGATGGCTTTATAGGCGCTTTCCGCGTTGATGCAGCGGAATTTACCCATCAGCAGGCAGGCAATGATGGCCGCTATAGGGTTAGGTATTTCGTCAGTCAGCATCAGCGCCACCATCAGCACCAGACAGAAAATGGCGTGCGGCGCCTGGCTGTGCGCCGGCGAGGCGTCATTGACCTCAATGGGCATATTCAGCACCACGAAGTCCCGCCCCCGCTTGGCCAGCAGGGCTATCTGCCGCCAGTTGCCAACCACCAGCATGATATCGCCAAGCTGCAGGGGTTCATCGGTGACTGCGCCGTCAATGGCTTTGCCATCGCGCTTCAGGCCCACGATGTTCAAATCAAAACGGGTACGAAAAGCGATTTCGCGCACCGACTTGCCAATCAGTTCTGAATCCGGGATCAGAGAGACTTCCGCCATCCCTACGTCCAGCGCCTGATCGGAAAAATATTCACCGCGCAGCACCATCGGCTCAAGCATCTGCTCGCCGCAAAACTGGCGTAAATCAACGTCCGAAGCCGACATATCGATCAGCAAAACGTCACGGGCGCGGAATTCTGATACCCCATTAACGTTAACGATAACCCGCCGAAAGCGCCGCCAGCGCTCAACGCCGATAACGTTCGCCCCATAGCGCTCGCGTAGTTTCAGGTCGTCCAGGCGCTGGCCAATCATCGGCGAGCCGGGGCGAATAGCCAGGCGACGCGCCCTGCCGGTCAGATGATAATCTTTGATGAGATCGCGAAAGGTGCTGCGTTTACGCCCATCTCTGACCTGTTCGCTTTCATCTCCCTTAAGCATAAAGCGCATCACCAGCATATAGAAAACGCCCAGAACCAGCACCACCAGGCCTATCGGCGTGACGCTAAAAAAGCTGAATCCTTGCAGCCCTTCGCGTAATAGTTCGCTGTTGACGACCAGGTTGGGCGGCGTGGCGACAAGCGTCATCATCCCGCTGATAAGCCCGGCAAAACTGAGCGGCATCATTAACCGCGAAGGCGAGGTGTTCATGCGCATTGATACGCTGAGCACCACCGGAATAAAAATGGCCACCACGCCCGTCGAGCTCATAAAAGCGCCCAGTCCGGCAACGGTCAGCATCAAAAAAACCAGCATTTTGGTTTCGCTGTTACCGGCAACCTTCACCAGCCAGGAACCCATTTTAGTGGCAACCCCGGTACGCACCAGCCCATCGCCAATAATGAAAAGCGCGGCAATAAGGATAACGTTGGGATCGCTAAAACCGGAGAAGGCCTCGCTGAGCGTCAAGGTGTCGCTGAGGACAAACGCGACAATCACCAGCAAAGCGATAGCGTCCATGCGCACTTTTCCGGTGGCAAAGAGCACGACGGCTACGGCAAGAAGAGATAACACCCAAATCAATTCACCGTTCACAACTTATCCTTGTCAGAAGATGGAGTTGGAAGTTTGGCATAAAAAAGCCCCGCCAACGCGGGGCTAAATCATGAGATTAGTTTTTAAGGCTAACATTCACCTTGCCGTCAGGCAGACGCTCAACCTGCAGGCTTTCCAGCGTCGTTAATACTAAATCCGCTTCATCAAGACGCGGTGCATCGGCGGGCACGTTGACCGCGATGGTCCGACAGCCGGCATTCAGGCCGGAAAGCAGACCGGCAGGGGCATCCTCCACGACGGCGCAATCCGCCGGGGCCAGGCCCAACAGTTCGGCCCCCAGCAGATAGGCATCCGGAGCGGGTTTCCCGTGCTTTACGCGCTCGGCAGTGACGAACACGTCAGCTTCAGGCAGACCTGCGGCACGGTGACGAGCGTGGGCCACGGGTATCGAACCCGACGTCACAATCGCCCAGGGGATCCCGGCTTCATCCAGGGTTTTGAGCAACGCAACAGCACCCGGCAGCGCCGTAACGCCATCGGTATCCGTCGCTTCTACCGTTTCCAGCAGGGTGAATTCAGCCTGAATCTCTTCTTCGCTGCGGCCGGGGAGAAAGTGACGCAACGAGGTGATTGCCTGCTTGCCATGAATGAAGTTCAGCACCTCATCATGAGGGATACTGAATCGATCCGCCCATTTGCACCACGAACGCTCCACCACCGGCAACGAATCGACTAATGTCCCGTCAAGATCAAACAGGAAACCTTTACACTGCACGGGAACCTCCATCAGGCGTTGATAATTTGATTAATTTCGTTACTGCTCAGATGATACTGACGCGGGCAGGCGTGCCAGGTGCTCAGCATACGCTGGTATTTTTCCCACATCGGGGTCTGGGAGTTAAAGCCGTGAGTCCCGGCGTCAAAGTGGCTGTAGCGTCCCTCAACGTTGACCATAAAGCGAACGTAGCCGAGATAGCGAGCTTCAGTGGCAACGTCAAAACCGAGGAATGTGACCCGACGCTCGTCGATTCCGCTGGCGTCCTTCAGGTTGGTCCAGGAGACATGCAGCGCATGATACATCTCCATGATATCAATGATGGTACGACACGTTTCCTCGGTAAGCTGGCCAAACTCGCGGTCCAGCTCGCGCATCTGCAGCCCGTATCCACGCTCAATGATGGTCTGTAGACGGCGATAGCGTTCGGCGTTGTCCGGGTCGAGCATCGTCATCATCTTGTACTGATTCGACAGAATCAGACGTTGCGCATTGGTCATTTCCATTTTTGACTCCTGTTGCACTTTTTACGGCGTGAAAAAAGAAGGCGCATGAATTATGCGCCTTCTTTTATATGCGTTTTCCTGATGCAATTACAAATCATCCAGGAAAGTTTTATCCAGTTGTTTGAAGGCGCGCTTAAGCGTGTCAGCTAAAGCCTGATAATCAGGCTTACCGTCGACCGGCGTTAATGCTTGTCCGGCCTCCTGCAATTTACCGCGCACTTCATAAAACCAGTTTAAAATCGACGGCGGCAGCGGCGTCACCGAGCGCTTGCCCAACCACCATAATCCCTGCATCGGCAGGCTCAGCGCAAACAGCGCGGTAGCCACGGCCGGGCCAAGCTGGCCGCCAAGGGCGATTTGCCAGCACAGCGTGAAAATCGCTACGGGCGGCATGATACGAATCGCATAGCGCGTGGCGCGAATAATACGGTTTTCGATAAACACCGGGGCAAGGCGCTTATCCAGAGGCCAGGTCTTTGCATAATGCTGCCCGTGGCGAAACAAGCCGAAAAAACTTACAGGGCGATTCTCTGGACCAGACATGGCTTACCTCAACTTTACATATAAAACTTAAAAAATTTGTGCAAAACACCAACTGTGTATGACAACGTTCAAAAGATTTTGGCAATGGCGGCCTCAATCAGGTATTCTGTGCGCACCTGAGGGGCGGTTAGACCCTTTTACCAGGTTAGTCAAATTATCGCATATTCTGCCACTGGCTGAAAATTATGCAAAATGACATAAAATCAAATGTACTTCTCCCATCGTGCCGAAAACAGTGCAAGGCATGATGTTAATCATAAATGTCGATGTCATCCTGCGCTACGCTTTGTGACACACTGACGTTTTTTTAGCCACGTATCATAAAAGGTACTTCCATGTCGAGTAAGTTAGTACTGGTTCTGAACTGCGGTAGCTCCTCTCTGAAATTCGCTATCCTTGATGCCGTCAACGGTGACGAATACCTGTCCGGTTTAGCAGAATGTTTCCATCTTCCAGAAGCCCGTATCAAATGGAAAATGGATGGCAGCAAACAAGAAGCCGAGCTAGGCGCTGGCGCTGCTCACAGTGAAGCGCTGAACTTTATCGTTAACACTATTCTGGCACAAAAACCAGAACTGTCTGCTCAGCTGACCGCAATCGGCCATCGTATCGTTCACGGCGGTGAGAAATACACCAGCTCCGTTGTTATCGATGACTCCGTCATTCAGGGCATTAAAGATTCCGCATCTTTCGCTCCGCTGCACAACCCTGCGCACCTGATCGGTATCGCTGAAGCGCTGAAATCCTTCCCGCATCTGAAAGATAAGAACGTTGCCGTGTTCGACACCGCGTTCCACCAGACCATGCCGGAAGAATCTTACCTCTATGCCCTGCCGTACAGCCTGTACAAAGAACACGGCGTACGTCGCTACGGCGCGCACGGTACCAGCCACTTCTATGTGACTCAGGAAGCTGCGAAAGTTCTGAACAAACCGGTTGAAGAGCTGAACATCATCACCTGCCATCTGGGCAACGGTGGTTCCGTTTCCGCTATCCGTAACGGTAAATGCGTTGACACCTCTATGGGGCTGACTCCGCTGGAAGGCCTGGTTATGGGTACGCGTTCTGGCGATATCGACCCGGCAATCATTTTCCATCTGCACGATGCCCTGGGCATGAGCGTAGACGCCATCAACAAAATGCTGACCAAAGAGTCCGGTCTGCTCGGCCTGACCGAAGTGACCAGCGACTGCCGCTATGTTGAAGACAACTACCAGGACAAAGCGGATGCTAAACGCGCTATGGACGTTTACTGCCACCGCCTGGCAAAATATATCGGTTCCTACACCGCGCTGATGGATGGCCGTCTGGACGCGGTTATTTTCACCGGCGGTATCGGTGAGAACGCGGCGATGGTTCGCGAACTGTCTCTGGGCAAACTGGGCGTACTGGGCTTTGAAGTTGATCACGAGCGCAACCTGGCTGCCCGTTTCGGCAAGTCTGGCTTCATCAACAAAGAAGGCACTCGCCCGGCTATCGTCATTCCGACCAACGAAGAGCTGGTCATCGCGCAAGACGCCAACCGTCTGACCGCCTGATTCCACACCGCCAGCCTAGCTGGCGGTGCTGTTTTGTATCCCGCCCGATACTGGCGGTAACGAAAGAGGATATATCGTGTCCCGTACAATTATGCTGATCCCTACCGGAACCAGCGTAGGCCTGACCAGCGTCAGCCTCGGTGTTGTCCGTGCTATGGAACGTAAAGGCGTGCGCCTGAGCGTCTTTAAACCAATCGCTCAACCGCGCGCCGGTGGCGATGCGCCAGACCAGACGACGACCATCATTCGCGCGAACTCCGACCTTCCGGCCGCAGAACCGTTGAAGATGAGCCACGTTGAGTCGCTGCTCTCCAGCAACCAGAAAGACGTGCTGATGGAAGAGATCATCGCCAACTACCACGCCAACGCTCAGGATGCTGAAGTGGTGCTGGTTGAAGGTCTGGTCCCGACCCGCAAACATCAGTTTGCCCAGTCGCTGAACTACGAAATCGCCAAAACGCTGAACGCTGAAATCGTCTTCGTCATGTCCCAGGGTACCGATACTCCGGAACAGCTGAAAGAACGCGTTGAGCTGACTCGCAGCAGCTTCGGCGGCGCGAAAAACACCAGCATTACCGGCGTAATCGTCAACAAGCTGAATGCGCCAGTTGACGAACAGGGCCGTACTCGCCCTGACCTGTCAGAAATCTTCGACGACTCTTCCAAAGCGAAAGTCGTGAAGATTGATCCGGCTCAGCTGCAGAACGGTAGCCCGTTACCGGTTCTGGGCGCGGTGCCGTGGAGCTTCGATCTGATCGCCACCCGCGCGATCGATATGGCGCGTCACCTGAACGCCACCATCATCAACGAAGGCGACATTAATACCCGCCGCGTGAAGTCCGTGACCTTCTGCGCACGCAGCATTCCACACATGCTGGAGCACTTCCGCGCAGGATCGCTGCTGGTCACTTCCGCAGACCGTCCCGACGTTCTGGTCGCCGCCTGCCTGGCCGCGATGAACGGCGTGGAAATCGGTGCCATCCTGCTGACCGGCGGCTACGAAATGGACGAGCGCATCAGCAAGCTGTGCGAACGCGCATTCGCGACCGGCCTGCCGGTATTTATGGTCAACACCAATACCTGGCAGACCTCCCTGAGCCTGCAGAGCTTCAACCTGGAAGTTCCGGTTGACGATCACGAGCGCATCGAGAAAGTTCAGGAATACGTGGCTAACTACATTAACGCTGACTGGATCGAGTCGCTCACCGCGACTTCCGAGCGTAGCCGTCGCCTCTCTCCGCCAGCCTTCCGCTATCAGCTCACCGAGCTGGCGCGTAAAGCAGGCAAGCGCGTTGTTCTGCCGGAAGGTAACGAACCGCGTACCGTTAAAGCCGCCGCTATCTGCGCCGAGCGCGGTATCGCCACCTGCGTCCTGCTGGGCAACCCCGAAGAAATCACCCGCGTTGCCGCGTCTCAGGGCGTAGAGCTGGGCGCCGGGATTGAAATCGTCGATCCGGAAGTGGTTCGCGAAAGCTACGTAGCTCGCCTGGTCGAGCTGCGTAAGAGCAAGGGTATGACCGAAGCGGTTGCTCGCGAGCAGCTGGAAGACAACGTGGTTCTTGGCACCCTGATGCTGGAGCAAGACGAAGTTGACGGCCTGGTCTCCGGCGCGGTTCACACCACCGCCAACACCATCCGTCCGCCACTGCAGCTGATCAAAACGGCCCCTGGCAGCTCTCTGGTCTCCTCCGTATTCTTCATGCTGCTGCCGGAACAGGTTTACGTTTACGGCGACTGCGCGATCAACCCGGATCCGACCGCTGAGCAGCTGGCTGAAATCGCCATTCAGTCTGCTGAATCCGCAATTGCCTTTGGCATCGAGCCGCGCGTGGCCATGCTCTCCTACTCCACCGGCACTTCAGGCGCAGGCAGCGATGTAGAGAAAGTTCGCGAAGCAACTCGTCTGGCGCAGGAAAAACGTCCTGACCTGATGATCGACGGCCCGCTGCAGTATGATGCTGCGGTAATGGCTGACGTTGCGAAATCCAAAGCGCCGAACTCCCCGGTTGCCGGACGCGCTACCGTGTTCATCTTCCCGGATCTGAACACCGGTAATACCACTTACAAAGCCGTACAGCGTTCCGCCGACCTGATCTCCATCGGGCCGATGCTGCAAGGCATGCGTAAGCCGGTGAACGACCTGTCCCGCGGCGCGCTGGTTGACGATATCGTCTATACCATCGCCCTGACCGCGATTCAGTCGTCCCAGCAGCAAGCATAATCTGCCCGCTGCATGAAAAAAGGCGACCGGGTGGTCGCCTTTTTTATTTACAGCAGCTCGCGCGCCGCTGAGACAATATCATGCGCCGTCAGGCCATACTCCTTCTGCAAGAACTCCTGCGTTCCCACCTGACCGTAGCGCTCTTTCACTCCTACGCGCCGCATCGGTACCGGACAGGTTTCCACCAGCACCTCCGCCACCGCCGATCCCAGTCCATTGTGAATACTGTGGTTTTCGCAGGTCACGATGCGCCCGGTTTTTTCGGCGTAATTTTTCACCAGCATGCGGTCAATGGGCTTCAGGGTAAACATATCAATCACCGCCGCGCTAACGCCTTCCTGCTCAAGCTGGCGCGCCGCCTCCAGCGCTTCCGCCACCATAATCCCATTGGCAATCAGCGTGATATCTTCACCTTCGCGCAGCACATTCCCTTTGCCAATGGTGAACGTTGAACCCGGCGCGTACACGCTCGGCGCCTGTTTGCGAATGGTGCGAACCCAGTAGAAGCCGTCGAGATCGATAAGCTGACGCAGAATCTCATCGAACATCACCGCATCGGTCACTTCCAGCACGACCGAATGCGCCAGGCCGCGCACAATCCCCATATCTTCAAACGACATATGGGTTCCGCCGTTATGGCAGGCGGTCACCCCCGCATCGGAAGCAATCACTTTGACGTTATTCCGCTGATAATCGAGCGACATAAACAGCTGGTCGAAACAGCGGCGGCTGGCAAAAGCGGTAAAGGTGTGCACAAACGGCTTGCGTCCGGTCAACGATAGCCCGGCAGCAGTGCCTATCACGTTGGCTTCCATGATGCCGCAGTTGATGACGTGCTGCGGATGCTCCCGCGCGACGCCGTCCATCGCCATGGAACTCATCAAATCCGCTTCCAGGGCGATAATTGGGCTCTTGTCTGCAATCTGCTCTGCGACGAACCCGGCATAAACCTTACGCATCTCTACGGCATCTTTTTGCCCTGCGGGTGCAAGCTTAATCATGTTCGGCCTCCAGTTGGCGAATCGCCTCGTTTAGCGTCTCTTTCATTTCGCCCGTCAGGCGCAAATGGTGGTTGTTGCTGAGATTTTCGAGATACGGCACGCCCTGGCCTTTCACGCTATCGAGAATGACTACCCGCGGTCGCGCATCGACGGGCGGAACGGGCTGTACCGCAGCCAGCAGTCCGGGAACGTCATCGCCTTTAACGGTCATGACATCAAAACCAAAGGCGCGGAATTTATCTTCCAGATTAAAAGCGCGAATGATCTCATCCAGCCTGCCGTCAAGCTGTAGCTTGTTCCAGTCAACAAACACGGTCAGGTTATTCAGGCGATGATGGGCGATAAACTGGAATGCTTCCCAGCACTGGCCTTCATTCAGTTCCCCGTCGCCAACGATACAGAACACACGATTCGTCCGTCCCGCCAGCTTATGCGACAGCGCCATCCCGCCAGCGATGGAAATCCCCTGCCCCAGCGACCCCGTTGTGGCGTCTACGCCGCGCGTTTTTAGCCGATCCGGATGGCTTGGCAGCCGCGTACCGTTCTGGTTCAGCGTGCTTAGTTCCTCCATCGGGAAATATCCCTTTATCGCCAGCGTACTGTACAGCGCCGGGCCGGCATGGCCCTTCGATAACACAAAGTAGTCGCGCTCGGGCCAGTCCGGATCGGCGGGATCAATTTTCATCACCGCGCCGTACAGTACCGCCAGCGTTTCCACGACCGACATACTGCCGCCGTAGTGGCCGAAACCGAGATCCGTCAGCGATTTAAGGGTTGCGACGCGAATGTCTCGCGCCAGTTTAGTCACTTCTTGCACATTCATGATTTCGCTCCGCTGTTCTCCTGCGCGCCGCGGCCCACAGATTTCTTTTTCGCAAAAACGTTGTACGCCACCAGCAGTACGAACAACGCCACAACCAGGCCAGTTATCGCAAACGGCGACAGATAGCGGGCCAGGTTACCCAGCACGATGCCGACGACGCCGAAATCAGCATCCGAGAAAGTGGTGTTGGCAAAACCAATCGCCCCCAGTACAGGCAGGAGCAGCACCGGCAGGAAGGTGATCAGCAGACCATTGGCAAACGCGCCGATCATTGCCCCGCGCCGCCCGCCGGTCGCGTTGCCAAACACGCCAGCGGTCGCGCCGGTAAAGAAATGCGGCACCACGCCGGGCAGAATCAACACCCACTTAAATTGCCCGCAGAGGAACAACCCGACCAGCCCGCCGAGGAAGCTAAACAGGAAGCCAATCAGTACCGCATTGGGCGCATAGGGATAAACAACCGGACAGTCCAGCGCCGGACGGGCATTGGGCACCAGTTTTTCCGAAAACCCGGTAAAGGCCGGTACGATTTCCGCCAGAATCAGGCGTACCCCTTGCAGGATGATGAACACCCCGGCAGCAAAGGTGATCGCCATAATGATGGCGTAGACCAGGTAGTTCTGGCCGCCGCTGAAGGTGCTTTCAACGTATTCACGCCCTGCGCTCACCGCCATAATCAGATAGATGATCATCATGGTCAGCGAAATAGAGATGGAGCTGTCGCGCAGGAAGCTCAGGTTTTTCGGCAGGTTCATCTCTTCTGTTGAACGCGAGCCTTTACCGCAAACGCTACCGATCCACCCCGACAGTACGTAGCCCAGAGTGCCGAAGTGGCCGAAAGCAATGTCATCAGTTCCGGTAATACGCTTCATATAGCGCTGGGCCAACGCCGGGAAGAATGCCATGACCAGGCCAAGGATCAGCGAACCGGTAAATACCAGCCCGACCCCCTCAAAACCCGCCACGGTGAGAATCACGCCAATCATGCAGGCCATATAGAAGGTGTGGTGCCCGGTGAGAAAAATGTACTTCAGGCGCGTAAACCGGGCGACCACAATATTTGCCACCATCCCAAACGCCATAATCAGCGCGGTTGAAGCACCATATTTTTCCAGCGCAATAGAAACTATCGCCTCATTATTAGGGATAATTCCCTGAATATTAAATGCGTGTTCAAACATCCCCCCTAATGGATTCAGCGAGCCGACTAATACCGTCGCGCCACCGCCGAGAACGATAAAGCCCAGAATAGTTTTAATTGTTCCCTTCACGACGTCGGAGAAAGATTTTTTTTGCGCCACCAGACCAATTAACGCAATTAAACCGACCAGTACTGAAGGGACTTTAAGAATATCAACAACAAAATTCAGCGTTTCAAGGATAAACATATCCACCTCGCTATAAATAGTTATTGTCTGGCGAACCACGCGCGCAGCTGCGCTTCGAGTTCATTAATATCGATGATGTTAGTAATCACCACCAGCTGGCTTTCCGGTACGCTGGCGCTGGCAGCAATATCTTTCGCCATCACAAACAGATCCGCCGCGCCAGGAGTTGCCGACGACAGATCGGAGTGCTCTACCTCGGCCTCGATTTCGAGCTTTTTAAGCACTTTTTTAATATTCATTTCAACCATAAAACTGCTGCCCAGGCCAGAACCGCAAATTGCCATAATTTTCATTGTTATCACCTTTTTTGGGTAGAGTAGGTCCGCATCACGCAGGCGCGTAATGTCCGATAAGTCGGATGTTTAAATTAACTCAGAAGCGTGCGATGATTTTTTTAATCTCCTCAAGGCCGGTTGCCTGATGTAATTGATGCATATCTTCATCGCTGGAAAATAATTCCGCCAGAGCCGAGATCATTTCGAGATGGCTATGTTTATCCGGTGCCGCAAGCATAATGATAATATCAACCGGGTCGAACTCCTCTGAGCCAAACGATACGCCCTGTTCCAGTTTCAACAGCGATAGTCCTAAGCCCTTTGCCCCCTCCTCTGGCCGCGCATGCGGCATCGCCAGTCCCGGCGCCAGCACGTAATACGGCCCCAGCCTGCGATGCTGCTCCACGATCGCCTTCACGTAAGCAGGTTCGATAACGCCGGCCTCGAGCAGCGGCCGGGCGCAGATATCCAGCGCCTGGGGCCAGCTGTCTACGTTCTGCCGCAGCGCAATGGTGGCATCAGAGAGCCATGTGTTGAGCATTTTATCCCCCGTCTTTTAGCAAAAGATGGGCAAACTTTATGCAAGCAGGGAAGAGTTATCTGCGAGAACGATCACAAAGATAGCGCTACCAAAAAGGAACATTCAGATTTGTGATAGCGCTATCAATTCACAATCATCCTGTGAAAACGCAGCAAAAAGCCCCGGTTAAGGCGTATACTCCCTGACACGTGAAGTAATGGATGAAAATAAAAAACGTCTGTTTAGCAGGAATATGTATGTCTCTAACCCGAAAACGGCGTAGTACCGGTAAAGTGACGATCGCCGATGTTGCTCAGCTGGCAGGTGTGGGAACCATGACCGTATCCCGCGCGCTTCGCACGCCGGAACAAGTTTCCGATAAACTCCGTGAAAAAATCGAAGCGGCGGTGCAAGAACTCGGGTATATGCCTAACCTCGCCGCCAGCGCCCTGGCATCAGCCTCTTCAAGAACTATCGCGATGGTGGTCCCCAATCTGGCGGAGGCGGGCTGCTCAGCGATGTTTGCCGGGCTTCAGCAGGTACTACAGCCGGCGGGTTATCAAATCATGCTCGCGGAATCGCAGCACCGTCTTGAGCAGGAAGAAAAGTTGCTGGAAACGCTGCTGGCTTCGAATATCGCCGCCGCCATTCTGCTTAGCGTTGAACATAGCGATACCGTACGCCACTGGCTGCAAAACGCCTCGATTCCGGTGGTGGAAATGGGGGCGATGCGCGCCGATCCTATCGACATGAATATCGGCATTGATAACGTAGCGGCGATGTTCGAGCTGACGGAGATGCTCATTCACCGCGGCTATCAGAATATCGGTCTACTGTGCGCCAATCAGGAACAGTGGATTTTTCAGCAGCATTTGCAGGGGTGGTACAAGGCCATGCTGCGCCATCATATGTCGCCTAACCGGGTGATTAACGCTGCGCTACCGGCCAACTTTTCCACCGGCGCTTCGCAGCTGCCGGAGTTTTTGCTGGCATGGCCAGAACTCGATGCGCTGGTCTGCGTTTCCGATGAGCTGGCATGCGGGGCGCTGTATGAGTGCCAGCGTCGGCGTATCAAGGTGCCTGATGATTTAGCCGTCGTCGGCTTTGGCGACAGTGACGTGAGTCGGGTGTGCCAGCCGCCGTTAACGACCATGGCTGTGCCGCACCACAAGATTGGTATAGAAGCCGGGCGAGCCCTTCTGGAGCGTTTTAATGAGGGAAACTGGAGCGACAGGAAACCCATCGCGTCCAGTTTATGCATGCGGGATAGCTGCTAAAGGCTATTCCGCCTCTTCCTGTTTTTCGGCTTTTGTTGGCTCATTGTTGGCATTGCGGGTCATCCACAGCGCCAGCGCTTTTAATGAATCCGGAGTGAATTCATCGCAGCGGGCGGTGATCTCTTCCGGCGTCAGCCAGCACACTTCGCTCACTTCTTCTTCTTGCAGCGCGAACGGTCCGTGCGATACGCAGCTAAACAGACCGCCCCAGACGCGGCAGTGCTTATCTTCGTAGTAGAACTGCCCGTGGTCAGCGAAGGGCACGCCGGCAATGCCGAGCTCTTCTTCCGCCTCGCGGCGCGCGGACTCCAGCATTTGCTCATCAGCCTGCACTACGCCACCGGCGGTGGCGTCCAGCATGCCCGGCTGGAAATCTTTCGTTTCGGTACGACGCTGCACCAGGATTTTGCCCATCCCATCATGAACAACAATGTAGGTCGCGCGATGACGCAGACACTCCGCGCGCATTTGTTCGCGGCTGGATTGTGCTATCACCTCGTTGTTTTCATTAACAATATCGACCCATTCTGTGCTTGCCAAATGATTCTGTTCCGCCATCAGGAAACCTTACTTTTTAAAGCGCTCTCGCGGCGCGTCTATACGATTGAGGGGTAAATTACGGGTAAATTGCGACCTCTGCAATAACCTGATGATCATCGAGTGCTAAAACCTGCAATCGCCCCTCGTTCAGAAGACCGTAGCTGGCGGTAAATCCCCCTTTAGGGATGCTGACCGAGCCGGGATTGAAGAGAAAAATCTCGCCGCGTTTCTCGGCTACCGGAATATGAGTATGGCCGTAAGCCAGCACATCGCCAGCGGCGAGTGGAGGCAAATTATCGGGGCTGTACAGATGTCCGTGAGTGAGAAACAGGCGGGTTCGCTCGCTCAAAACCTGCTGCCAGGGGGCGGTTATGGGGAAATGGAGCAGCATCTGATCGACTTCGCTGTCGCAGTTGCCGCGAACGGCAATCACCCGCTCCGCTACGCGGTTTAACGCCTCTGCGACCTGGGCCGGGGCATAACCTTCAGGAAGCGCGTTACGCGGTCCGTGATTCAGCACATCACCGAGAATAACCAGCCACTGCGCCCCGCTTCGCGCGAACAGCTCAAGCACGCGTTCGGCTGCAGGTAGAGAGCCATGGATATCCGAGGCAAACATCAGCTTCATACAATTCATCTCCACGCATTACGATGCCGCTATGATAACGGAACCGCTGACGCTTATCAGCCCGCTCGTTTGGCTGAGAGTGCGACGTAGCGCTGGACTGACGCTCGCTGCCACTGGAAGGTGGCATAATCAGCCAGCGCGGTCGGAACCTCATCGCCGTTCAGAACCAGACGATTGAGCATCAGCGCAAGATCGGTATCGGCTATAGACCATTCGCCAAATAAATTCTGCCCGCCATGGGATAGCAGAACGCCAGCCGTTTCAAACAGCTTGCCGGCGCTTTTTTTCCCGGCTTCGCTGAGCGGCGGTTTCTTTTCTCCGGCAAAAACCACGGCCGTCGAGCGTTCTTCACGAATCGGCATTAAATCGCTACGCAGCCAGGCCTGCACCTGACGCGCCCGCGCGCGCTTTTGCAGGTCATGCGGATACAGCCTCTCCCACTCCGGAGGCGCGAAGCGTTCATCGAGATATTCGGTAATCGCGGAGGATTCGCTCAGGAAGAACTCACCGACCTCCAGCAGCGGTACGCGCCGCGTCACGCTGTAGCCTTTCCAGCCGCTTTGCAGATGCTCGCCGCTGTCGAGATCGACGGTTTTTAGAGTAAAAGGCAGGCTCTTTTCCTGCAGGGCAACGTACACGGACATCACATAGGGCGAGAAAAAATCGGCGTCGGACCACAGGGTAATCGCGGACTGGCTCATAGCATCCTCAATGGCTAATGTAATGGGGCGATAAGCCAACATAGCCTGTCTTTCAGAAGATGTCACTGACCGTCGCCTTGAGGATCTTACATACTTAATTGCGGTGAACTTGCCTGGCAAAAATCATCCCGGATTCGGTTAGCCTGCCGGATAACGTCAGTTCACCTATACTCGAAAAGTTTGCGACCCGTAACGGCGAGGGATTTTCATGATCGATCTTTACTACGCACCCACTCCCAATGGCCACAAAATCACGCTCTTCCTCGAAGAAGCTCAGTTGGCCTATCGTCTCATCCGGGTGGATATCGGCAAAGGGGAGCAGTTCCAACCCTCCTACCTTGCGATTTCGCCAAATAACAAGATCCCGGCGATCGTTGACCATGAACCCGCCGACGGCGGTGGCCCGTTAAACCTGTTTGAGTCCGGAGCAATCCTGCTCTACCTTGCAGAAAAAAGCGGCAAGTTACTGAGCGGTGAGCTCCGCGAGCGCCACGCTACGCTCCAGTGGTTATTCTGGCAGGTCGGCGGTTTAGGGCCGATGCTCGGGCAAAACCACCACTTTAACCACTGCGCCCCACAGGCGGTACCCTATGCCATCGAGCGCTATCAGGTTGAAACTCAGCGGCTGTACGGCGTGCTCAACCGGCGCCTTGGCGAGAGCCCCTGGCTGGGCGGCAACCACTACAGTATCGCCGATATCGCCTGCTGGCCGTGGGTGAATGCCCATCAGCGCCAGCGCATCGACCTCGCCAGTTTTCCGGCGGTTCACAACTGGTTTGAACGCATTCGTCATCGCCCGGCGACCGTTGAGGCGCTTCTGAAAACAGAAGCCTGGTAACCCCCTGCTCGGCCGGGAAGCTTTGATGTATGATGGCGGAAATTACTACCCGGAGGAAGCCTGCAATGTCTCAACCAGACGCCATTATTCGAATTAAGAACCTGCGCCTGCGTACTTTTATCGGAATTAAAGAGGAAGAGATCGCCAACCGCCAGGATGTGGTGGTCAACGTCGCTATCCACTATCCGGCGGAGAAATCACGCAACAGCGAAGATATTAACGATGCGCTGAACTACCGCACCATTACTAAGCGCATTATTAGTCATATCGAAAATAACCGCTTTTCTCTACTGGAAAAATTAACTCAGGATGTGCTCGACATCGCACGCGAACATCACTGGGTCACATATGCTGAAGTAGAGATCGACAAACTGCATGCACTGCGCTACGCCGATTCCGTCTCCATGACGATGAGCTGGCGGCGCTAGATGCATCTTCGGGAGGCGCTATGAACGTTCTGCTTACTGGCGGTACCGGCCTGATTGGCCGGCATCTGATACCCCGGCTGCTGGAGCTGGGGCATCGCGTAACGGTTTCAACCCGCAGCCCTGAAAAGGCGAAAAACCGCCTCGATTCTCGCGTCACTCTGTGGCGCGATTTTGAGCATCAGGTGAATCTTAACGGTTTTGATGCCGTCATCAATCTGGCAGGCGAACCTATCGCCGATAAACGCTGGACGGCGGAGCAGAAGCAGCGCCTCTGCCACAGCCGTTGGGATATCACCCAAAAGCTGGTCACCCTAATCAACGCCAGCGACGCGCCGCCCGCGGTGCTGATTAGCGGTTCAGCCGCCGGCTATTATGGCGATCTCGGCGAAGTTGTCGTCACCGAAGAAGAGCCGCCGCATAATGAGTTTACCCACAAGCTTTGCGCCCGCTGGGAGCAGATTGCCTGCGAAGCGCAGAGCGATCGCACCCGCGTATGCCTGCTGCGTACCGGGGTGGTGCTGGCGCCGCGAGGCGGCATTCTGGCCAAAATGGCGCCCGCCTTTAAGCTTGGCCTCGGCGGCCCTATCGGCAGCGGCAGACAGTATCTGGCCTGGATCCACATCGACGATATGGTCAACGGTATACTGTGGCTGCTTGATAACGACCTGCGCGGGCCGTTTAATATGGTTTCCCCTTACCCGGTTCGTAACGAGCAGTTCGCTCATGCGCTGGGCCATGCGCTAAACCGTCCGGCGATTTTCCGCGTCCCGGCGGCGGCTATTCGTCTGCTGATGGGAGAATCTTCCGTTCTGGTACTCGGCGGCCAGCGCGCGCTGCCTAAACGCCTGGAAGCGGCCGGATTTGGCTTTCGTTGGTACGATCTGGAAGAGGCGCTGGCCGACGTGCTGCGGTAGTCCAGGTCTCTCAGGGAGAGTATCGCTCTCCCTGATTAATTAATTTGTTGAACCCGCCTCGCAGCGCGCAAAAATCACCATTCCTCTGTCGCCTTAACTGTGAATCTTATTCCAGTGATATGTCTTTCACTCTGCCATAACCCCTGTGTGTAATTTAACACCACCACACCGTTGACATTCGTCAACAACTTATTCAATATTACCAGGATGAATTGATGAAGGAACATCCGGATAAACATATCAGAGCAGCTATTGACTACGCGCTGGCACGGGGCTGGATTTTTATCACTGGCGGCAAAAGCGCTCACTGTTTTGGCAGGTTGATGTGTGGGACGGCCCGGCACCGGGAACATATGATGAGCATCTGGTCAACGCCTGCGGTACCCATTAACCACGCCAGGCAAATTATCAGAATGGTCGACCGCTGCCAGCCGCCTGCCTCGGGTCAGATTAACCACAAGAAGGATTAAACAATGGCGCTGTATAATTTTACGCTCACCCTCTCCGGCGTAACTTCTCGTACCGTGGGTCTGGAAGATGCACTGCATGCCGCAGGCTGCGCTGACGCCCTGGTCTGTTTTTACGGAACGGCGGTCTATCTGGAGTTCGATCGCGAAAGAGACTCTCTTGAGCAGGCTATTCTGTCAGCCATTGCTGATATCGAATCCGCTCCGGCTCTGAATGCGCGAGTCGAATCCGTCGATTCCGCGCTGGTAGGATTAAGCGATATTGCCGAACTCACCGGCCTGACGCGACAGGCCGTCGCCTTATTGAAAGATGGCGCGCGAGGCTCGGGCCAGTTTCCGGGACCGGTGCAGCGCGTTAAAGGCAATTCGCCGCTATGGCGCTGGAAAACCATCGTTGGCTGGCTGGTAACGGAGGGACGACTTGCTGAAGACTCAGCGCTGGTCGCCCACGCCGAGGTGCTGGACGATCTCAATCTGGCGCTGCAGCTGAGGGCTACGCGGGAGAGCAAAACCGTGTTGCACTATCTTAGCGGGCTGGAAAGTCAGCGCCAGGCTTCACCGACGGTTGCTTAAAGGTATAAACATTCCGCGGCTTTATGGTGTTAAGGTGGCGGAATAATCCACTTGTATGGACTGCTTTATGATAACACTCACCACTCCGCGCCTGCGTCTCTCTGGGTTTAACGCATCCGACTGGCCTTTGTTTCTGCGCTTACGGCGAGATCCCGAAGTGATGCGCTATATGGGAGAGCTTCTTGAGGAGCCGGCGCTGCGGACGCTGTTTGAGTCCCGCTGCGCAGACCCTGGCGTATTCGTTTTACGTGATGCCAGCGGCGCGGCAATAGGCGATATCGGGCTGCGCATCAGCAGTAAAAACCCGCACGAAGCGGATGTCGGATACGCACTCCTGCCCGAAGCTCAGGGGAAAGGGTACGCCAGCGAAGCGCTAAAAGCGATTTGCGACTACGGTTTTCAGCAGCTCGGCGTTCACGCCATCAATGCCTGGGTGCTGGGCAGTAACGCTGGTTCCTCTCGTCTGCTGGAAAAACACGGTTTTATCCGCATTCAGGTGCTCGAAAAAGCCTATCGCCTGAACGGAATTGATTACGACGACTGGGTATATCGGCTGGAGCGTTAGCCGCCCCGACGGAGAGTATTCCGCCGGGGGCAGGACAGGAATTACTTTAAAGAGCCTTTCAGGAACTGCTGCAGGCGCTGGCTTTTCGGATTACCGAAGACTTCGTCAGGGTGCCCCTCTTCTTCTATCTTGCCCTGATGCAGGAAGATTACGTGAGAGGAGACGTGGCGCGCAAAACCCATCTCATGGGTGACCACGACCATGGTTTTCCCCTCTTCCGCCAGCTGCTGCATAATGCGCAACACTTCGCCCACCAGTTCAGGATCAAGCGCCGACGTCGGTTCATCAAACAGCAGCACATCGGGTTCCATCGCCAGCGCGCGGGCGATGGACACGCGCTGCTGCTGGCCGCCGGAGAGATGCACCGGATATTTAATCTGCTGGCGTTCGTCAATCCCCACCTTCGCCAGATATTTCACCGCCCGCTCGCGCGCTTCCTGTTTGCTCAGGCCCAGAACCTGAATCGGCGCTTCCATCACGTTTTCCAGCACCGTCATATGGCTCCAGAGATTGAAATGCTGGAACACCATCGTCAGGCGAGTCCGCAGCAGACGCAGTTGGTTCTTATCCGACACCTTGAGCTGACCGTCTTTATCACGAACCAGACCAATGTTCTGCCCGTTAACCACAATCGTCCCTTCGCTGGGCTTTTCAAGAAAGTTAATGCAGCGCAGAAAGGTGCTTTTACCGGAACCGGATGAGCCAATAATACTGATCACGTCCCCGGCTTTCGCCCGCAGCGAAACGCCTTTCAGCACCTCGTGTTCGCCGTAACGTTTATGCAGATCGATTACATTTAATTTATTGTCGGACATGGCGTTCTCAATGCGTCGAAGAAGGTTTGATATGCTGCAGCCAGCGCTTTTCCGCCCTGCGGAATAAGCTAATCAGCACATAGGAGATAATTAAATACAGAACTGCGGCAATGCCAAAAGCGGTAAACGGCTGGTAGGTTGCCGAGTTGATATCACGGGCAATTTTCAGCAGATCCGGCACCGTGGCGGTAAAGGCCAGCGCGGTGGAATGCAGCATCAGGATCACTTCGTTGCTGTAGGCAGGCAGAGCAATACGCAGCGCGGAAGGCAAAATAATGCAGCGATACATTTTGACCGCAGAAAAACCGTACGCGCGGGCGGCTTCGATCTCTCCCGCCGGCACTGAACGAATCGCTCCGGCAAAAATCTCCGTGGTATAAGCGCAGGTATTCAGCGTCAACGCCAGTACCGTACAGTTCAGACCGCTACGAAAGAAGGCGTTCAGCAGTTCTGTACCTTTGACGATCTCCAGCGTGTACATACCGGAATAGAACACCAGCAGCTGCACATACAGCGGGGTACCGCGAAAGATATAGGTGAAAAGCCAGATTGGGAACTGGATAAATTTGTTGCTCGATACCCGGCCTATGGCAAGAAAAACCGCGAGTATGCCGCCCATCACGACTGAAGAGATCAGCAGCCAGAGCGTAATCGCTACGCCGGTGAAGCGATAGCCGTCGGTCCACAGCAGAGATTTCCAGTACTCCTGAATAATATCAATCACAGGTCAGCCCTCTTCACGC
This sequence comes from Klebsiella sp. K5-306, assembly GCF_051835185.1. Classification (NCBI taxonomy): domain Bacteria; kingdom Pseudomonadati; phylum Pseudomonadota; class Gammaproteobacteria; order Enterobacterales; family Enterobacteriaceae; genus Klebsiella; species Klebsiella sp. K5-306. The sequence continues at coordinate 293,019 of NZ_JAIFJY010000003.1, read as the reverse complement.
CAACAGAATAACGGCGTTCGAGCATCAGCAGCACACCATTGGAAACCGTGGTAAACACCAGATAAATCAGGCCGCAGACGATAGCGAAGTAGAAAGGCTCCCAGGTGCTTTTACCCGCCAGCTGAGTTGCCTTAACCACATCTTCCAGCCCCAGCAATGAGACCAGTGCAGTCGCTTTGAGGATCACCTGCCAGTTATTGCCAATTCCGGGCAGCGCATAGCGCATCATTGCCGGAAACAGAATGCGGCGAAAGGTCTGCCCGCCGCTGAAGCCGAAGGCCGTTGCCGCTTCAATATGTCCCTTCGGTACCGCCAGGAAGGCGCCGCGAAAGGTTTCGGTGAAGTAAGCGCCGTAAATAAAGCCCAGAGTGATAATCCCCGCGACCATGGGGTCGATATCAAACTGCGCGAGGCCAAGCGCATCGGTCAGCGCGTTGAGCGCGATCTGCAACCCGTAGAAAATCAGCAGCATCAGCACCAGATCGGGTACGCCGCGAATTAAGGTGGTATAGCCTTCAAAAATCAGCGCCAGCGGACGATTACTGGAAAGCTTCGCCCCCGCGCCTGCCAGGCCGATAAGCACTGCCAGAACGACCGAGCTTAACGCCAGCTCAAGGGTGACCAGCGCGCCCTGAAAAATAACCTGAGAAAAACCGTACAGCATGCTGTCTGCCCTGTCTGTCATCAACCATCGCGCGCTAAGTCACGCGCGATGGGGTACGCGGGATGGTTAGTCGCCGTACACGTTAAAATCGAAATATTTCTTCGCCAGCTTGTCGTAGGTGCCGTCCTGGCGCATCTCGGCAAAGGCTTTATTTAATGCTTCACGCAGCTCATTATCCTCTTTGCGCAGCCCCATTCCGGTGCCGACGCCAAACAGCTTCTCGTCTTTAATCGACGGGCCGCCGAACTGATAATCTTTGCCGATAGGCTGTTTGAGGAAGCCTTCGCTGGCGGCAACTTCATCCTGGAACGCCGCGTCAATACGTCCGGCGGTCAAATCGGAATAGATATTGTCCTGACCCTGATAGGAAACGATTTCAATACCTTTCGGCGCCCAGTGTTCATTGCCATAGGTTTCTTGTGTGGTGCCCTGCAGAACGCCAATGCGCTTACCTTTCAGCTTCGCAAGGTCTGGCGTGATATCGCTGCCTTTTTTGACGACCAGGCGAGAATCAGCCGCGTAAAGTTTGTCGGTGAAGGCAATTTCCTGCTGGCGTTTTTCGGTGATCGAAAGCGAAGACATAATGGCGTCGATCTTCTTCGCTTTTAAAGAAGGGATCAGCGCGTCCAGCGGGTTCTCAATGAAGGTACATTGCGTATTGATGCGCTTACACAGCTCTTTTGCCAGATCGATGTCAAAACCAACCAATTCACCCTGTGCATTCTTTGATTCGAACGGGGCATAAGTAGGATCGGTGCCAATGCGGACTTTTTGCGGAATTGCTGCGAATACGGTGGAAACGCTGGAAAGGGCCAGCGCTAAGGAGAGAGACAACGCCAGTTTTTTCATAACTATCCTCAACAGACTGTCATTCTAATGGATTTATTAGAAGTACTTACGGCAGTTATCGTGCCATTATTCGCCCCGGTAAGGCAAAGCATTCTGCGCCGGAAAGCAAATTTTTTCGCATCGGAAACGCTTAACTATGCACTTTTTAACATAGAGTGCGCAATTTCCTGCACCAAATTGATCCGCTTAAAGCGCCGTTGCACCAATATCAGACAGAAATAGATACTCGTGGCCCGGAATCCGGGCCAGCGGGCGACTTAATCACCGTAAACGTTGAAGTCGAAGTATTTCTTCGCCATTTTGTCGTAGGTGCCGTCTTTGCGAAGCTCTGCCAGGGCTTTATCAAAAGCGGCCTTCAGTTCGCTATCGTCCTTACGCAGGCCAATACCGGTGCCATCTCCGAAGAATTTTTTGTCTTTAACAGAAGGTCCGGCAAAGGCAAAATCTTTACCGGCTGGTTGCTTGAGGAAGCCTTCGCTGGCGGCGACCTCATCCTGCAAGGCGGCATCCAGGCGGCCCGCAGCGAGGTCTGAGTAGATTAAGTCCTGATTCTGATAAGCCACGACGTCTACCCCGTGGCTACGCCAGCGTTCATTGCCGTAGGCCTCCTGGGTGGAGCCCTGCAGAACGCCGACGTGCTTGCCTTTCAGAGATTCCAGCGTCGGTTGAATCGGTGAGCCTTTGGCGGCAATCAGGCGAGAGTCCGCCGCGTAGAGCTTGTCAGAGAACGCGATTTCCTGCTGGCGTTTTTCGGTGATCGATAACGAAGAGATGATGGCGTCGATTTTCTTCGCCTTCAGCGATGGGATCAGGGAGTCGAAATCGCTGCCAACCCAGGTACATTTTACTTTGATGCGCGAACAGAGCTCATTACCCAAATCAATGTCAAAACCCACGAAATCCCCTTTCGCATCCTTAGAAGAAAAAGGCGCGTAGGTGGCATCGGTGCCAATGCGAATACTCTGCGGCAGCGCGGCGAAGGCGCTGGAAGCGCTGCAAATGCCCATCATTAAAGAGAAAGCCAGGACCGTCTTCTTCATAGGTTACCCTTAAGTGTCGTGATGTTGTTATGTCATGCGTTGTCTTGTTATTGGTGCTGCCGACAAATCTTGCACGTTTTATGCCATTCTCTCAGTGCGTGCTGGAAACGGCGTTAAATTTGTTAAATAAAGGTTGCAAGTTTGTCTTGAAAGGGAAGATACCAGCAATAATGGATAAACCGCAGCGCCGTAGCGCAAAAAAACAAATTAAATGTTGAGGATTTGATCGAGGCGACAAAATTGCACTGCAGGAGCGCAGAGGTGAAGAAAGCGCACTATGTTAGTGCGCCCTACGCGCCCTGCCAGCGGGTAAAGAGGTCTGCAGGAAGAGAGATATCAAACTGATCGATAACGCGATTGACCGTTTGATTGATCACATCGTCAAGGCTTTCAGGACGATGATAGAACGCCGGAACCGGCGGCATAATCACTGCGCCCATTTCCGCCGCCTGGACCAGCAGACGCAGATGACCGAGGTGGAACGGCGTTTCCCGAACGCACAGCACCAGCGGGCGACGCTCTTTAAGCACCACGTCCGCCGCTCTGGTCAGCAGCCCATCGGTATAGCTATGAACAATGCCGGAAAGCGTTTTCATTGAACATGGCAAAATCACCATCCCGGCGGTTTTAAAAGAGCCGGAAGAGATACTGGCGGCGATATCACGGGCATCGTGCACTACGTCGGCCAACGCCTGCACCTCGCGCAGGGAGAAGTCCGTCTCCAGCGCCAGCGTCTGACGGGCGGCCTGGCTTAAAATAAGATGGGTTTCGACATCAGGCACCTCGCGCAAAACCTGGAGCAGGCGTACGCCGTAAATTGCGCCGCTGGCGCCAGAGATACCGATAATGAGTCGCTTCACGATGATTGCCCCTTTCACACGATGGCGCAGACTTTGCCGGATTATGCCTGCGGACGCAACCGCAATGAACTCTCACGAACCACTAACCGCACCGGCAACAACAAGTTTCTGTCACCCTCATCGCTGAGTAAAAGACGGAACGCATCGCGGCCAAGCTCACGCTTATCAATGGCCACCGTGGTTAACGGCGGCCAGGCCCATGCAGCAGCTTCAATATCATCGAAACCGACGATCGCAATCTCATCCGGCACCTTGATGCCCTTCCGCGCGCAAACTCTCATCGCCACCAGCGCCGCCATATCGTTATAAGCAAAGATAGCATCCGGCGGCTGCGGTAGCGCCAGCAGTTTCTCCATGCCTTCTACCAGCGGTTTTTCTATCTCCTTGACCGGGGGGACTTCGACTCGATACTCCTCGGCCAGAGAAATTCCGGCATCAAACAGCGCCTGCAGATAGCCTTCAGTACGCTGACGGATGCTGTAATGGTGCTGCGAATGGCCGAGTAAGGCAATACGCTTTCTTCCCTGTTCAAGCAGGTGGCGGGTGGCGATAAATCCGCCGTGATAGTTGTCAGGATTGGCACAGGGAAAATCCGCCGCCCACAAATCAACCAGGGCAACGGGGAGCGCCGTTTTTTTCAACTCCGCCAGTATCTCTGCTTCCAGATAACCCGCGCAGATCAGCGCGTCAGGCTGATGGAGATTAATCAACTCGCCAACTGAATCTCCCGGACCAATGGGCTGGAAGCTCATGGCAATTTCATTTTCTCTACAAGCGTCAGCAACGCCAAGCATGACGGTCGAATAGAACGGCAGAGCGCTGGCAATATTGTGTTCCCTGTGCATTAAAAACAGCAGCCGCTTGATGCGACCGTTGCGCAAGCGGCTAAAATCATAGCCTTCGGCTTCCGCTATCGACAGGATCCGCTGACGAGTCTCCTCGCTAAGCCCCGGCTGCCCTTTTAGCGCTCTTGATACTGCGGCAATCGACACGCCGCAGGCCGCCGCAATATCTTTAATTCTGGTCTTTTTTACCATTCCGTTCGTTTTCACCTGTTTTACGGGGTTTACGCTGATTATCCCTGCAGCGCCTGCTCTCCAGCCCATGCTGCGCCGCGTACGCCGCTGCTGTCGCCATGCTTTGCCGGCAGAACCGGCGTCACGCAGCGTCCACCGAATATGTACTTTGCCATTTCAGCCGATAAATCGCTATACAGCTCATCGACGCCCGACAGTCCCCCACCTATCACTATCACATCCGGATCGAGCGTATTCACGACGTTTGCGAAGGCGCGCGCCAGCTGATTACGGAATTGCCGCCACAGCGCCAGCGCTTGAGGGTGTCCTTCACGCATCTTCAACACCAGTTCTTCAGCGGTTCCGCGTCCTTCATTATGTAAGCGAAACTGTCGGGCCAGCCCGCTGCCAGAGATAAACGATTCTACGCAGTTATGCTGACCGCAATAGCACAAGTGCGAAGGCCCATCGTGTTCCGGGGAATAGTGCGGCAAAGGATTATGCCCCCATTCACCGCTGCAGGCATTCGGCCCGGTCAGCAAACGCTGATGCACCACCACACCGCCGCCGCATCCGGTACCAAGTATCGCCCCAAACACCACTTCATGACCGGCGCCGCAGCCATCTATCGCTTCCGACAGCGCGAAACAGTTAGCATCGTTTGCGACAGCCACCGGCTGGGAAAAATAGTCGCTAAGGATATCATGCAGCGGATGCCCATTGACCACCTGAATATTTGAATTTTTTACTAAACAAGTAGCGGTGTCAATCGCGCCGGGCAAACCGAATCCCAGGCTTAGCTTTTCGCCTGCCCAATCCTGCGCGGCATGGACTTCTCCAATGATACCCTGTAAGAACTGCTCAATACTGGCTTTCGGTGTCGCAATGCGCTGCTGCCAGACCAGTTTTCCCTTGTCATCCAGCACGACAGTCTCAACTTTGGTCCCACCGATATCCATTCCTAAATGCATTTAATTCGACCTTTTCTCGTAAAAATGATGCTCAGCTTAGCGAATAACGCAAAAAATCCCGGCATCCTTCACGGATAAATGTGATAAAGATCGGCATTAAAAATAATTTATAGTAAAAATCAAGATCAATATCACAAGCACAAAAGTCAAAAATGTACGAAAAGAGAAGGTTAGATCTATGCTCGGCAGCGTATGAAGTTTACTAAAAACATAAAAACAGATCGTAATGACCTGTGTACCCTCACACTCTGCTTAGCAAATAAGGATTGGTTATGGCTACAGTCGATAATCTGGACACGAATGTGCAGATGGTTGATGCGGGCGAAACGCTCTCCACCCGCGAAAAAATAGGCTATGGGCTGGGAGATGCCGGTGGACACTGCATCTCTGACTTAATCAGCGGCTTCCTGCTTTTTTTCTACACCGATGTGTTCGGCCTCAGCCCGGCCATCGTCGGGGCAATGTTCTTTACCCTGAGAATTTTTGATGCGGTATCAGACCCGGTTATGGGCGTTATTGCTGACAGAACCCGCAGCCGCTGGGGCCGCTTTCGCCCGTGGCAGCTCTGGACTGCCGTGCCGCTTGCGGTTATCGGCATCCTGACGTTTACCGTGCCAGACATGAGCCCAAACATGAAAATTGCCTGGGCGTTCGGGACCTATTTTTTGCTCTCTATTGGCTATACCGCCAATAACGTCCCCTACTGCGCCCTGATAAACGCCATGACCAACCGTCACGATCAGGTAATGTCCTGCCAGTCCTGGCGCTTTGTCTTAAGCGGTATCGCCGGCTTTCTGGTCTCCGTCGGGCTGCCATGGATGGTCGAGCTTTTTGGCCAGGGCAATCTGGCTAAAGGCTACCAGTACGGCGTGGCCGTGCTGTGCGCCGTTGGTATGATCATGTTTTTACTTTGCTTTTTCTGGGTCAAAGAGCGGGTTCCGCTGTCGCTGGCCGGAAAATTCACCCTGCGCCAGCATCTGCAAGGGCTGCGTAAGAACGACCAATTACTGCTGATGCTGGTAATGTCCTTCCTGCTGGTGAATATTCTGTGCATTCGCGGCGGCGGCTACATGTACTTTATCTCCTACGCGCTGCAGGGCAGCGCCGGCTTTATGTCGCTGTTTTTTGCCATCGTCACCGTGGCTGCGATTATTGGCGCGGTGATCGTCAACCCGCTATCACGCCGCGTCGACATGGTTACGCTGTACTTCCGCACTAACCTGGTGCTGGTTATTTTCGGCCTGGCGATGTGGTTCCTGCCCACCGGCCCACAGCATCAGACGCTATGGCTGGTCTGTATCCTGATCAACAACGTTGTGCTTGGTTTCACCCTGCCGCTGCACTTCTCGATTATGGCTTTCGCCGATGATTACGGTGAATGGAAGAATGGCGTGCGTTCCTCCGGTATGAACTTCGCCTTTAACCTCTTTTTTATCAAGCTCTCCTGGGCCTCATCCGGCGGCATTATCAGCCTGTTGCTGATTCTGGTCGCGTACCGTCCAGGCCTGGAAAATCAAACTGCCGCGTCTATTCAGGGCATCACCCTGCTGCAAACCGTAATACCGGCAATTTTCCATCTGGTGCTGGCCCTGTGTCTGCTGAAGTGCCGGCTGGACGGCCCAATGATGAAACGTATCTCCACCGATCTTAATCAAAGACATAGCCAAATTTCCTGAGGTAAACATGATGCAGTCCGATGTAATTGAAGCCGACCTGAACCGCATTACCGTTATCGATCCTTTCCTGGGAGAGTATCAGCGTTTGATTCGTGATGTCGTCATTCCTTATCAGTGGCAAGCGCTGAACGACAATATTCCCGATGCGGAGCCCAGCCACGCGCTGGCCAACTATCGCATTGCTGCGGGACAAGAGGATGGCCAATTTTACGGAATGGTTTTTCAGGATAGCGACGTCACCAAATGGCTTGAGGCGGTCGCCTGGTCGTTAAGCCAAAAACCTGACGCGACGCTCGAACAAACCGCTGACGAAGTGATCGAACTGCTGGCGCAAGCGCAGTGTGAAGACGGCTATCTCAATACCTGGTATACCGTAAAAGAACCGGGTCAGCGCTGGACTAACCTGGCAGAGTGTCATGAACTGTACTGTGCCGGGCATCTTTTTGAAGCAGCTGTCGCTTTTTATCGCGCCACCGGTAAACGTCGTCTGTTGGAAATCTCCTGCCGCTTTGCCGACCACATTGATACCGTCTTCGGGCCTAACCCCGGACAGCTTCGCGGCTATCCGGGACATCCGGAAATCGAACTGGCGCTGATGCGCCTGTATGAAGTCACCCGGGAACCTCGCTATCAGGCGTTGGCCTGCTTCTTCGTCGAAGAACGTGGGAAGCAGCCCTACTATTACGATATCGAGTTCGAAAAACGCGGCGGTACCCGGCACTGGATCGGTTGGGGCGACGCCTGGCCAGGAATGATCAAAGACAAAACTTACACCCATGCGCACAAACCGCTCGCTGAACAGAACGAAGCGGTCGGCCACGCCGTACGTTCGGTCTATCTGATGACCGGCCTGGCGCATATCGCCCGTATGACAAATGACGAAGAGAAACGTCAGACCTGTCTGCGGATCTGGAACAACATGGTGCAGCGTCGGATGTATATCACCGGAGGAATCGGCTCTCAGGGGATCGGCGAAGCTTTTACCAGCGACTACGATCTGCCCAACGATACCGCCTACGGTGAAAGCTGCGCTTCAATTGGCCTGATGATGTTCGCCCGTCGGATGCTGGAAATGGAAGGCGATGCGCACTATGCCGACGTGATGGAACGCGCTTTTTACAATACGGTACTCGGCGGGATGGCGCTGGACGGTAAACACTTCTTTTATGTTAACCCGCTGGAAACCTATCCGAAAAGCATTCCGCATAACCATATTTACGACCATATCAAACCGGTTCGCCAGCGCTGGTTTGGCTGCGCCTGCTGCCCGCCAAATATCGCCCGCACGTTGGTGGCTATCGGGCACTACCTGTTCACGCCGCGCCGGGATGCGCTGTTTATTAATTTCTACGCCGGAAGCGAAGCGCAGTTCACCATTAATGACCAGCCGCTGGCGCTAAAAATCAGCGGTAACTATCCATGGGATGAGGAGGTCAACATCACTTTCAGCCACCCGCAGGCCGTTCAGCATACGCTGGCGCTGCGCCTGCCGGAATGGTGTGAAGCGCCGCAGGTGCTCATCAACGGCGAAGCCGCGCAGGGCGAACAACTGAAAGGCTATATGCATATTACGCGCCAATGGCAGCAGGGGGATATCATTACGCTGCGCCTGCCGATGACCCTCCGCCGGGTCTACGCCAACCCGCTGGTTCGCCATAACGCCGGTAAAGTCGCCATTCAGCGCGGACCGCTGGTTTACTGCCTGGAAGAGGTTGATAACGGCGCCGAACTGCACAACCTGTCGCTACCCAAAGCGAGTCAGATACGCGAGATTCCAGGGACCGGGGTGCTAGAAGGAAAAATCGTGCTGCAGGCGGAGGGGCTTCGGGTACTGACCGCCCAGGAGGATAAACCGCTCTACAGCTTCGACCATCGCCAGACGGCGGTAGAGAAACAGACCTTAACCTTTATTCCATGGTTTAGCTGGGCCAATCGTGGCGAAGGCGAAATGCGAATTTGGATCAACGAGGCCTGACCTCTAAAAACAAAAAGCCCGCAGTCTTCGGACCGCGGGCTTCCAGTGAATCAAGGCATTACCCTTCGTTGTGCATCTCCAGGTTTTCCACTTCGTTCTGCAGCTGAACCGCTTTTGCGTCGTCGTTGCGCAGAGAGTCAAGGAAATCCAGATAGGTCTGATCAACATCTTTAGTGACGTAGATACCGTTGAAGACCGAACATTCAAACTGCTGGATATCCGGATTCTCAGCGCGCACCGCGTCAATCAGATCGTCCAGATCCTGGAAAATCAGGCCATCCGCACCGATGATCTGGCGAATCTCATCCACTTCACGCCCGTGAGCAATCAGCTCATTGGCGGTCGGCATATCGATGCCATACACGTTCGGGAAACGAATTTCCGGCGCAGCGGAAGCCAGGTAGACTTTCTTCGCCCCGGCTTCGCGCGCCATCTCAATAATCTGCTCAGAGGTGGTGCCGCGCACGATGGAATCATCCACCAACAGCACGTTCTTATCGCGGAACTCAGCGCGGTTGGCGTTAAGCTTACGCCGCACCGATTTCCGGCGCAGCTGCTGGCCCGGCATGATGAAGGTTCGGCCTACGTAGCGGTTTTTAACAAACCCCTGACGGTACGGCTTGTCGAGGATGCGGGCGATTTCCAGTGCGATATCGCAGGAGGTTTCCGGAATGGGAATGACCACATCGATATCCAGATCTTCCCACTCGCGGGCAATTTTCTCGCCCAGCTTCGTGCCCATATTGACGCGGGCGCTGTAAACGGAAATTTTGTCGATGAAGGAGTCCGGACGCGCAAAGTACACGTACTCGAACAGGCACGGGTTGCTGACCGGGTTTTCCGCGCACTGGCGAGTAAACAGCTGGCCTTTTTCGGTGATATACACCGCTTCGCCAGGCGCCACGTCGCGCAGGAACTCAAAGCCCAGCGTATCGAGCGCCACGCTTTCCGAAGCGACCATATACTCGGTACGGCCATCGCCAATATCGCGCTTGCCCAGCACCAGCGGACGGATGCCGTTCGGGTCGCGGAAGGCCACCATGCCGTGACCGATAATCATCGCCACGCAGGCGTAAGCGCCGCGAATCTGGCGGTTGGTGGCGGCAATCGCCGCAAAAATATTGTCGGCTTCCAGCGGGTAGTGGCGGAAGTTGTCCAGCTCGCTGGCAAAGATATTGAGCAGGATTTCGGAATCGGAGGTGGTGTTGATGTGGCGGCGTTTTTCTTCAAACAGCTTTTTACGCAGCTCGTGAGCGTTGGTCAGGTTACCGTTGTGCGCCAACGTAATACCATACGGTGAGTTGACGTAGAAAGGCTGAGCCTCAGAGGCGCTGGAGCTGCCAGCCGTCGGGTAACGAACGTGACCAATCCCCATATTGCCCTGCATACGCTGCATATGGCGAGCTTCAAAAACATCGCTCACCAGTCCGTTAGCCTTACGCAAACGGAAACAGTTGTTCGCATCAATGGTGATGATGCCTGCGGCATCCTGGCCACGATGCTGAAGCACCGTTAACGCGTCATAAATCGACTGGTTTACCGGCATGACACCGGCGATACCGACAATACCGCACATACGTCTTTTCCTCGTTAAGCTACATCCCAACGCTTATGCTTTGGGCAAGAAACTTGACGAGCTCTGCAGATAGTCAAAGAACCATCTGATAACGAAACTGAACTGCGGGATAAGCTCAGACTTTTGCCAGTCGTCGCTTTTCGCCATACCGGTAAAGCTATCGAGAAAGAACAGAATCGCTGAGACGATTAGCACACCGCGCAGGGCGCCAAAGCAGATCCCTAAGACCCTGTCGGTACCCGACAGGCCGGTTTTCTCCACCAGCTGACCTATCACAAAGTTTACGATAGCGCCGACGATAAGCGTTGCGATAAACAGTATCGCGATAGCAATCCCATTTCGGACCAGTTCGTCTTCAAAGCCCGTGAACCAGACAGCCAGGTAAGTGTAGTAATGACTGGCAACAAAGAAAGCACATCCCCAGGTTACCAGCGATAAAGCTTCACGAACAAAGCCGCGGATCAGGCTAACCAGTGAGGAAAAACCAATCACCGCAATTATGGCGTAATCAATCCAGACCATATACGTCCCACGATTTTACGCCCTGTCGTCCGGTTCGGGGCGCATTCTAACAGAAAAAGAAAACGTTTGCGTAGGGATTTCCGTGCCCTACATAAATAAAAATGGCGCTGAAAAAACATTCAACGCCATACTGCCTTTCGCCTCTTCAGGGCACGTCAGACAGGGGTTTCAGCTCGCTACTCTTTTAAAAAAGAGAGAGTTAGTTCGGGCTGTAGCCCATGACCACGCCGCTGAGCCCTGAAAGCTGCTTCAGTTCTCCAAGCTGGCCTTTAAGCTTATCCTTTGAGGTATCCGGCCCCACAAGAATACGGGTAATTTTACCCTGCACCGGTGTCGAAGGCGATGTGTAAACCTTAAAACCGGAAGCGCGCAGCTTGCCCACAATTTCGTTGACCTTATCGGCGTTCTTTAGCGCGCCCAGCTGCACTACGTATGCTTTACCGGTCGGCGCCGGGATTTCAGCCTGCTGCTGTGGCTTAGGCGGCGGCGTCTGCGCCGCAACCTGCTGCTGTGGTTTCTCTACCGGCTTCGGCTGAGGTTTCGGCTGCGCCTGCGGTTTTGGCGCGACAACCGGCTCCTGAACCACATCAAAACTGTTGTTGTTCACCGGTATGCGCGACGGATCCAACGATGGCGCCGCGGCGTCACCGGCTCTCACCTCTTCCGCCGCCCCTTCCGGAGGCTGCGAAGGCAGCGCCTGAGTCGCCGCTGGCAACATATCCGGCTCATCGCGGTCCCCTGGTTTAGGCACCAGAGGAATGGCGGCAAACTCATCCTGATAATGTTTTTTCTGACCATCCAGTAGCCCTGGCAGGATAATCACCCCCAGCGCTACCAGCACAATCGTCCCGACTAAACGGTTCTGAAACTTACTTGCCACCGGTTCTCCCCGCGTCTATTTCTTCCATTACATGCGCCACCGTGTGGAATGAACCACAGACCAGCACCGTATCTTCAGGTCTGGCATCCGCCATCGCCGCATGCCACGCTTGCGCAACGCTGGTATAGACTTTACCTGCGCGTAAATGTTCCAGCAGCTGCTCCGCCGTGGCTCCGCGCGGTCCTTCCAGCGGCGCGCAGTACCAGTCGTCAACTTCCGCCTGCAAATTCGCCAGCGTACCTGCGATATCCTTATCATGCAGCATACCAACAACCGCCAGTACGCGCCCCGTTTTCGATAAGGTTTTGAGACGCCCGGCGAGATAGGCCGCCGCGTGCGGGTTATGAGCAACGTCAAGGATCGTCCGCGGCGCTTCGCTGATTATCTGGAAACGCCCAGGCAGCATCGCGTTTTGAATGCCGTCGCGCATCGCCTGCTCCTTCACCTTAAGCCCGCTGGCGCGCAGGGCCGCGAGCGCGGTTGCCGCATTCGGCAGCGGTACCTGCGGCAGCGGTAGATCGTTTAACGCCCCCTGCCGATCGCGGAAGGACCAGCCTTGTTGACTGGCGTCGTACTGCCAGTCAACGCCACGGCGCAGGAGCAGCGCCCCTTTTTCGCTCGCCACCTCTGCGATGGTCAACGGCATATCGGGTTCGCCGACGATGGCCGGTTTGCCTGAGCGGAAAATCCCCGCCTTTTCACGACCGATACTTTCGCGATTGGGCCCCAGCCAGTCAGTATGATCGAGGGCAATACTGGTGACCACCGCCACGTCAGCATCGACGATATTGGTAGCATCAAGGCGGCCGCCCAGGCCCACCTCAAGAATCACCACATCCAGTCGCGCCTGCTGAAACAACCACAGCGCAGAGAGAGTACCGAACTCGAAATAGCTCAGGGAAATATCGCCGCGCGCGGCTTCAATTTCGGCAAAAGAGGTCGTATGCGCGAGTTCCGGCAGCTCTTCGCCCTGCACGCGCACCCGCTCGGTGTAGCGCACCAGATGCGGCGAACTGTATACGCCAACCTTGTAGCCCGCCGCCATCAGCACCGATTCCAGGGTACGGCAGGTGGTGCCTTTGCCGTTGGTCCCCGCGACCGTAAAGACAAACGGCGCAGGTTTTATTACCGCCATCCGCTGCGCGACCTCGCTGACGCGCGCCAGCCCAAGATCGATAGTTTTGCTGTGCAGATGTTCCAGATAAGAAAGCCACGTAGCCAGGGGCGACGTGGCCTGAGGAATAGGTTGTTTTTCCATGATGTCCGGCAAGAGTTAGGATAACTACGCGTATAAAAAAGGGCAGCGCCGTCAGGCCTGCCCTCTGCATTATCAGGCCTCTGGTTCCTGATCCGGCACCGGTGGCACCACCTCACCTTCGTGAGCGGGTTCCGGATTTGGCGCCGGAAGATTCATTAGCTTCGCCAGAATGCTGGCCAGCTTCAGACGCATTTCCGGGCGGCGAACGATCATGTCGATCGCCCCTTTCTCAATCAGGAACTCACTGCGCTGGAATCCTGCCGGCAGCTTCTCGCGAACGGTCTGCTCGATAACGCGGGGACCGGCAAAGCCGATCAGCGCTTTCGGCTCGGCGATATTCAGATCGCCCAGCATCGCAAAGCTCGCCGAGACACCGCCCATGGTGGGGTCAGTCAGCACGGAGATATACGGCAATCCGCGCTCCTGCATTTTCGCCAGCGCAGCGGAGGTTTTCGCCATCTGCATCAGCGACATCAGCGCTTCCTGCATACGCGCGCCGCCGGATGCGGAGAAGCAAATCAGCGGGCAGTTGTCTTCCAGAGCCTGCTCAACCGCGCGGACAAAACGCGCGCCGACCACAGAGCCCATTGACCCGCCCATAAAGGAGAATTCGAAAGCTGCGGCAACAACCGGCATAGCATGCAGAGTGCCTTTCATGACCACCAGCGCGTCTTTTTCGCCAGTCTCTTTCTGGGCTGAGGCCAGACGGTCTTTATACTTTTTCGAATCGCGGAACTTCAGCACATCTTTCGGCTCGAGCTCGCTTCCCAGCTCCACGAGGGAACCTTCGTCCAGCAGGCTATGCAGGCGGTTACGCGCCGACATACGCATGTGGTGATCGCACTTAGGGCAAACCTCCAGGTTGCGCTCCAGCTCTGCGCGGTACAATACCTGACCGCAGCTGTCGCACTTGGTCCATACACCTTCAGGGATACTTGCCTTACGGGTGGGGGTTATATTGCTTTTAATTCGTTCAATCCAGCTCATTGATAACCTTTCTACCTGAACCTGGTCGATGCCAGTTTTGTCGCAAGGGGCGCATAATGCCATTTTTGCCCCTCACAGACCATGAATGTTGCACATTAAATCATAACATCCCGTAACATGGGATAAAAAAGTGGTCGAACCGCTCACACTTCACTCTTCGGACGGCGGCATACCGTCCGAAGATCGTCGCCGCGTTATTTCGCCTGTTTCGCCGCCGCCCGCTTGTGGCGGATGACTTCAATGACGCCAGGCAGTACGGACAGAACAATAATCGCGACGATCAGCAGCTTAAGGTTTTCCTGTACGATCGGCAAATCACCAAACAGATAACCCGCATAGGTAAATAACAGTACCCAAAGCAGCGCGCCAACGACGTTATACATCGCAAAATGACGATAGGACATATGCCCCATTCCCGCAACAAACGGCGCAAACGTTCTGACAATCGGCACGAAACGGGCCAGGATGATGGTTTTGCCGCCGTGGCGTTCGTAGAAGCTATGGGTCTTATCCAGATAGCTGCGGCGGAAAATTTTCGAATCGGGGTTGCTGAAAAGCTTTTCACCGAACAGCCGGCCAATCGTGTAGTTCAGCGCATCGCCAACAATCGCCGCAATGACCATCAGCAGCACCATTAAATGCACGTTGAGATCGTTAGTCGGCAGCGCGGAGAGCGCTCCTGCCACAAACAGCAGAGAATCCCCCGGCAGAAACGGCGTGACCACCAGGCCGGTTTCGCAGAACAGAATCAAAAACAAAATCGCGTATACCCAAATACCGTACTCCGCGACCAGCTCAGCCAGATGCACATCAATGTGCAGGATAAAATCGATTAAAAAGTGAATCAGATCCATAATTTGCGTTAGCCCTTAATGACCAGGTTAGTCCGCCAAAAACAGCGGGCCCATCGGCATGACAGGGAGGTCGTAGCGCGCCGGGTAATCCACCGCCACCAGATACAATCCTTCCGCCTTTGCCGTTGCGGCGGCAAGCGTCCTGTCTTTTGCCGCCAGAAGTTCTGCAATCCAGCTCTCTGGCTGGTTACCGGCACCTACTTCCATCAGACTGCCGACAATATTCCTTACCATATGATGTACAAAGGCATTCGCTTTGATGTCCACCACCACATATGCACCATAACGAGTGACGTTAATGTGCATCACGTTCCGCCACGGCGTGCGCGACTGGCACTGCACCGCACGAAACGAGGTGAAATCATTCTCTCCCAGCAGGCACTGAGCGGCGCGCTGCATCCGTTCTGCATCCAGCGGGTGATAATAATGGGTTACGCCGCGGCTCAATACCGCCGGCCGCAGACGATGATTATAGATAACATAACGATAGCGGCGCGCGGTGGCGCTGAAGCGGGCGTGAAAATCCTCAGGAACCCGCTTCACCCAGCGAACCGCGATATCGCCGGGTAAATTGGCATTGACGCCCAGGGTCCATGCGGCATCCTGACGCTGCGAGCGCGTTTCAAAATGCACGACCTGGCCGGTTCCGTGAACGCCGGCATCCGTACGGCCCGCGCAAAAAACGTTAACAGGCTCGTTCGCTACCTGCGAGAGCGCCTTTTCCAGCTTCTCCTGTACGCTGCGGACTTCGTTCTGCCGCTGCCAGCCGTAGTACTTGCTGCCATCGTATTCGATGCCCAGCGCGATTTTGTAGACCGGCGGCTGCTCCATCTCAGACATCAGTACAAATACTCCTGAACCAGCTTCTCAGCGATTTTCACCGCCATCAGCGCGCCGCCAAAACGAACGTTATCGGCGACTGACCAGAACTGCACCTGTTCAGGCATACCATAGTCGTTATGCACGCAGCCGACGGAAAGGCGGGCGTTGCCGGAAGCATCCCCGACCTGCGTCGGGAATTCGCCCTCTTCGGACAGCTCGATATCTTCCCCGCGGCTAAAGGCATCGCGCGCCTCTTCGGCCGCCAGTGGACGCTGCGCTTCAAAGCTCACCATCTGCGCGTGGCCATAGAACACCGGCGACTGCACGACGTTAGCGGAGATCATCAGACCGTCATCCTGCAGTATCTTGCGGGCTTCATCGACGATACGCCGCTCTTCGCGCACGCTTCCTTCACGATCGGGCAGCAGCGGCAGCATATTGAACGCCAGCTGGCGGCCGAAGAAATCATCGTCATCGATTGGCATACCGTTGAGTAATTTAGCGCTCTGGCCCGCCAGCGCATCAACCGCTTTTTTACCGTGAGCGGAAGCAGAAAGCAGGCTGGTTACGCTTATACGCGACAGACCGCCCTGATCGATCAACGGTTTTAACGCCGACAGCAGCTGGCTTGTCAGGCTATTCGCTACCGCGATAACGTTACGGTTGCGGTAATCCGCCAGTACGAATGGGTTAACATCCGGCACCACCAGCGGCACATCCGGCTCCAGAGCAAACAGACCGCTTAAGTCAATCACCAGGCAGCCCGCGTTCGTGGCCTCTTCGACATACGCTGCGGTCGCTTCTACACCCGCGGCAAAAAATGCCAGCTGGGCCTGGGTCCAGTCGAACTCCGCCGCATCCTGTACGAGAACCGACTTGCCCGCAAAACGCAGATGTTCACCGGCGCTGTCGCTACGCGCAAGGGCATAAATATCCCCCACCGGGAACTGACGATCGGCAAGAGTTTCGAGCAGGGCTTCGCCTACGGCGCCCGTTGCGCCCAGTATGGCAATATTCCAGCCTTCAGACATGGTGGTGTACTCCAGAAAAAAAGCGGCCCTGCCGGATTATCCAGCAGGCGCATTAAGATGATATTAACGAACAGGATGATGTACGGCGTTAAAGCCAAGCTGGCGCAGCAGCGTCGCCGCCTGGGCATCACTACACTGCACGTACAGCGAAGACCATTCGCGACGTTCCTGGTAATTCTTGCGCAGCTTATCGAACTCGCCCGCAACGCCCGCGACTTTTCGCAGCGGCGCATCATCGCGGCGCACATCATACACCAAATGCGCCAGCCGTTTTAGCGTTGCCTGATCGAGCGGCCCGTGCAGCGTAATGCGACCAAACTCCGGCGCCGGTAGCAGCGTGTCCAGCGCCACCTGCTGCGGGTGGCCAATAAACGCGCTGTAGGCCTCAAAAACCTGGGCCGTACCGCGCGCTTTTCCTTCAAGGGTGTAGCCGGCAATATGCGGCGTACCAATATCCACCCGCTTGAGCAGCTCGATATTCAGGTCCGGCTCCGGCTCCCAGACATCCAGCACCACGCTTAACGGCTGATTTTCCTGTAGTCGTTTAAGCAGCGCAGCGTTATCCACCACTGCCCCACGGCAGGCGTTGATTAATATCGTCCCCGGCTTCAGGCGGCGAATCAGCGCCTCATCCGCCAGGTGCAGCGTTTTGTACTGCCCTTCCTTATAGAGCGGCGTATGGAAAGTCAGAATATCGGCTTCCTGCACCAGCTCGTCAAGAGGACGGAAGTCGCCCTCATCGCCGCGATCGGCGCGCGGGGGATCGCAAAGCAGCGTTTTAATTCCCAGCGCCTCGAGACGTTTGTGCAGGCGCCCGCCCACGTTGCCGACGCCCACGATCCCGACGGTACGGTCGCGCAGCGCAAAGCCATCGCGTTCAGCCAGCATGAGCAGCGCTGAAAAGACATATTCCACCACCGCGATAGCGTTACAGCCAGGCGCCGCGGAAAAACCGATTCCCGCCCGCTGCAGCCACGCCTGATCGACATGGTCGGTGCCTGCCGTTGCGGTGCCAACAAATTTGATAGCCTTGCCGGAGAGCAGCGCTTCGTTAACTTTGGTGACGGATCGCACCATCAGCGCATCAGCGTCATTGAGCGCTTCGACCGGAACGGGACGACCCGCAACGGCCTTCACTTCCCCCAGGCGGCTAAAAAGCTCACGCGCATAGGGCATATTTTCATCAACGAGGATTTTCACGGTTCAGTACCTGTCTGAGAGCGAGAGTAAACCGGGGAAGTGTGCCATAATCTGCCCGCCAGGAACATCACCACCCGGCCCTGAGTACAGTAATTTAGTACAGCACTACGCAAAGGATTAATCATGACGCATCCCGTTTCAGGTATGTCCGATCGCCCTCCGGGGACAGGCGAACCTCCGCTCACTACCCAGCAGCGCACCGCGCTTGAGCGGCTCATTACGCGCCTGGTGGCGTTAACATCGCAGCAAAGTGCGGAAGTGTGGGCCTGCGTAAAGCACGATCTGAGCCTGAAAAACGACGCCCCGCTGTTGGCAAGCCATTTTGCGGCCGCCGAACACAGCCTGAACCAGCGCTTAATCCTTGCCCAACAGAATCACCACCGCCGGCAAATCCTGGCGCAGCTGAGCGAACTGCTGAACCAGGGTAATAATCGTCAGGCGGTCAGCGATTATATTCGTCAGCATGACGGTCAAACCGCGCTGCATGCGCTCACTCAGCCGCAGCTGGAGAATGTTTTGCAACTGCTGCAAAGCGGCCAGCTCTCGATTCCTCAGCCGCAGCAGCGCCCGCCAACTCATCGTCCACTGCTGCCAGCGGAACACAATACGCTCAATCAACAGGTGACCAAACTGGCAGCAGCTACCGGGGAGTCCAGCAAGCTCATCTGGCAGTCGATGCTGGAGCTAAGCGGCGTCAAAAGCGGGGAACTGATCCCGGCGACCCACTTCACTCCCCTCTCTTACTGGCTCCATGCGCGGCAAACGCTCAGCACGCAGGCTACGCCGACGCTGATGTCATTGCAGGCCTCCTTGAAGCAGCCGCTTGAAGCCGCGGAGTGGCAAAGAGTGATGGATTTTGCGCAAACCAGCTGGCACGCAACGGCGCAAACGCCGCTAAGCGCAGCCCAGCTGCTGACGCTGCTGAACAAAATTTTCGTGCTCAGGGTCGCCAGAGCGCAAGAGACGCTGGCGATCCCGCCGGTTCAGGCGCCGCCTTCATCGCCGTGGCTGGCGTTTAAAAAGCCCTGGGCTATCGCGTTGACGCTGCTCGCGGGGCTTATTTTGCTGTGGTTGGTGATTTAACCGCCTGTTCGGCCCGTATACCGGGCCGAACAAAAGGCCTATTTACGCAGCGATACCAGCGTAATGAGGATCCCCAGCACGGCGCATATTGCCGCCGCCAGGAAGACGGAAGAATAGCCTAAAGAAGTCGCAAGCAATCCGGTAAGCGGGCCGGTGACGCCGTAGGAGATATCCTGAAACGCGGCGTAGCCGCCAAGCGCCGTTCCTCGAACCTGCGGCGGTACCCGCTTCACAACCTCTACGCCCAGCGCCGGGAAGATAAGCGAGCAACCGCAGCCGGTTAGCGCCGCGCCCGCCAGCGCGACCCAGGCATTGGGCGCCTGCCAGAGCAGCGCCAGGCCTACCGCCTCAATCAACAGCGAAACGATGGCCACTTTCACCCCACCGAAGCGGTCCGGCATCCAACCAAACAGCACGCGCATCAGCACAAATGCTCCACCAAACGCGGTTAAGGTAAAACCGGCCATCGCCCAGCCGTTGCTGGCGAAATAGAGGGAGACGAACGTGCCTATCACCGCGAAACCGACGCCCTGCAGTCCAAGACCGATACCGGGCCGCCAGATCATTCCCACCACGCTCCACAGCGACGGACGCTCGCCGCCGTGGGCGGGAATTTTACGCACCGTGCCGTTAATTGCCCACGCCACCAGCGGCAGCACCATGGTGACGCCGGCCAGCGCTGCAACGCCGTAATGGCTGTAGATCAGCAGCCCCAGCGGAGCTCCGGCCGCCAGCGAGCCGTATATCGCCATGCCGTTCCACGACATCACTTTACCTGAGCGCATCGGGCCCACCAGCCCCATTCCCCAGCTTAAATTGCCGGTGAGCAGCTGGCTTTCACCAAACCCCAGGATCAGACGGCCCAGCACCAGCAGGCCAAACTTCGCCATTACGGGGACCGGCAGCAGCGCGGCGCATAGCCAGGCACCTCCAGCCAGCGCACAGGCCAGCATCCCCTGTAGCACAGAGCGTTTCGCGCCGTACTGGTCCGCCAGACGACCTGCATAGCCGCGGGTTAATACGGTCGCCAGAAACTGGATACCAACGGCGATACCAACCATGGTGTTGCCGAAGCCCAGTTCCTGATGGACGAACAAGGGGATAACCGGCAGCGGCAGGCCAACGGTCATATAGGTAAGAAAAACGGCGAAAGTGATCCGAAACAGCGAGCCATTCGCTGAAGGCGTTTTTTTTGTTTCAGTGACTGCGGACATGCTTTACTCCAGTTCGCAGAGTAAGGCGAGGTGATGGCCACGCCCTCTCCACCTGATTATCAGGTTTAAGGCGCGTTGGATGACGTTAAACGCTTACGCATTATCTGAGAGAATAATGTTGTGGCAGGAGTTTGCCTTTACACCCTGGGGTCTGTCAAGAATACAAAAAAGGGGAGCCGGCAGGCTCCCCTTGCAAAGCGTGCTCGTTATGCGCTGTATTTACGCATCACCAGCGTAGCGTTAGTACCGCCAAAGCCGAAGCTGTTAGACATTACGGTAGTTAGCGCACGCTCGGTCGGCTCGGTCACAATGTTCAGACCAGCTGCCTGTTCGTCCATCTCTTCAATGTTGATGCTCGGGGCAATAAAGCCGTGTTCCAGCATCAGCAGAGAGTAGATAGCCTCCTGTACGCCAGCGGCGCCCAGGGAGTGACCGGTCATCGCTTTGGTCGCGGAGATAGCCGGGCTGTTATCGCCGAAGACTTCGCGAATCGCCCCCAGCTCTTTCACATCGCCTACCGGCGTAGAGGTACCGTGGGAGTTCAGATAGTCAATTGGCGTATCTACGCCTTCCATCGCCATCTTCATGCAGCGAACCGCACCTTCACCGGACGGGGCAACCATATCTGCGCCATCGGAAGTTGCGCCGTAGCCAACGATTTCAGCATAGATGTGCGCGCCGCGCGCCAGAGCATGTTCCAGCTCTTCAACCACAACCATACCGCCGCCGCCAGCAATAACGAAACCATCACGGTGGGTATCATAAGTACGGGAAGCTTTATCCGGCGTTTCGTTATATTTGGTGGACAGCGCGCCCATCGCGTCGAACTCACACGCCATCTCCCAGCACAGCTCTTCGCCGCCACCGGCAAACACGATATCCTGTTTGCCCAGCTGGATTTGTTCCACAGCATTACCGATGCAGTGCGCAGACGTTGCGCAGGCGGAGCTGATGGAGTAGTTCACACCGTAAATTTTGAAAGGTGTTGCAAGGCAAGCGGAGACCGCGGATGCCATCGCCTTGGTCACCACATAAGGACCTACAGCTTTCAGGCCGCGCGGGCTGCGCATGGCATCAGCGCCAAAAACCTGAGACTTAGAAGAACCGCCAGAACCGGCAATCAGGCCCACGCGCGGGTTTTGCTGATAGACCTCATCTTTCAGGCCTGCATCTTCAATCGCCTGCTGCATGGAGAGATAGGAATAGATAGAGGCATCGTTCATGAAACGAACCACTTTACGGTCGATCAAACCGGTTGTATCCAGTTTAACGTTGCCCCATACGTGGCTGCGCATTCCCGAATCTTTAAACTCTTCAGAGAAAGTGATCCCGGAGCGTCCTTCACGCAGAGATGCCAGGACTTCCTGCTGGTTATTACCAATACTGGAAACGATGCCCAGGCCAGTAATCACTGCACGTTTCATTCAATACCTCTGTAAGTCGCACTATATTAAGTTTCGAGTCGCACAATAGCGTACACTTGTACGCCGAACAAGTCCGATCAGCCAATTTGTGTATAAATTTGCGCCCTCAGGCACACATCGTTAAGATCGTTCTACGCCTTGTGATTCGAGTAACTTACGTGAAACAAAACGCCATACAACCTGCCAACCTGGAATTCAACGCTGAGGGTACACCTGTTTCCCGAGATTTCGACGATGTCTACTTTTCCAATGACAACGGTCTGGAAGAGACGCGCTACGTTTTCCTCGACGGCAACCGGCTCAACGAACGCTTTTCAACACATTCACGTCCGTTATTTGTGGTTGCCGAAAGCGGGTTCGGTACCGGCCTTAACTTTCTGACGCTGTGGCAGGCGTTTGACGTTTTTCGCCGCGATAACCCTCAGGCTACCCTGCAAAGATTACACTTCATCAGTTTCGAAAAATTCCCGCTGCGCGCGGACGATCTGCGCCTCGCTCACCAGCACTGGCCGGAGCTTGCGCCCTGGGCCGAGCAGCTGCAGGCCCGTTGGCCGCTGCCGTTTGCCGGCTGTCATCGACTGCTGCTGGACGAGGGCCGCATCACGCTGGATTTATGGTTTGGCGATATTAACCAGCTGACCAACGAGCTGGACGACTCGCTCAATCAGCAGGTAGACGCCTGGTTTCTGGATGGCTTTGCGCCCGCCAAAAACCCGGACATGTGGACGGCGGAACTCTTTGCGGCAATGGCTCGCCTGGCGAGACCCGGCGGCACTCTGGCCACCTTTACCTCCGCAGGTTTTGTGCGCCGCGGGCTGGAGGAAGCCGGTTTCAGCATGCAGAAACGCAAGGGCTTTGGCCGCAAGCGAGAAATGCTCATCGGGGAAATGAATCAACGACTCAACTTTCCCGCGCGTGCGCCGTGGTTTGCCCGCAGCGGCACCGAACAGCGCGATGCGGCGATTGTTGGCGGAGGGATCGCCAGCGCCCTGCTCGCTCTGGCGCTGCTGCGGCGCGGGTGGCAGGTGACACTATACTGCGCCGATGACGCTCCGGCACAAGGCGCATCCGGCAATCGCCAGGGAGCGCTCTATCCGCTGCTCAGCCAGCACGACCCCGCCCTGGCCCGCTTTTTCCCCGCTGCATTTACTTTCGCTCGCCGCCTCTACGACGATCTGCCGGTCATGTTCGATCATGACTGGTGCGGGGTGACGCAGCTGGGCTGGGATGAAAAAAGCGCGCATAAAATTGCCCAGATGGTTGAGCTTAATCTGCCGCCGGAAATCGCCCTCGCCGTTAATGCGCAGAGCGCTGCGGAACAAGCAGGAGTGGAAACCGGCTGCGGAGGAATAACCTATCCCGCCGGAGGCTGGCTGTGCCCCCAGCAGTTAACCGCAGAACTGTTGGCGCTCGCCGCCACTCGCGGATTACGGGTTCACTACCGCTATCCCGTAGAGACTATCAGCGCGGACAATACCGGCTGGCAATTAAACGATCGTCAGTTTCATGAAGTCGTGGTGCTGGCCAATGGCCATCAGGTAACCCGCTTCAGCCAGACGGAGCATCTTCCGATGTATCCCGTCGCCGGCCAGGTCAGCCATATACCAACAACGCCAGGGCTATCGTCTTTACGCCAGGTGCTGTGCTACAACGGCTACCTGACGCCGCAAAACCCGCACAACCAGCAGCACTGCATCGGCGCCAGCTATCATCGTGGACAGACGGATACCGCGTTTAGCGCCGACGATCAGCAGCAGAATCGACAGCGTCTGATAGACTGTTTCCCGCAGGCGCAATGGACGCGGGAGGTTGACGTAAGCGCGAATGAGTCCCGCAGCGGCGTGCGCTGTGCGACGCGCGATCATTTGCCGATGGTCGGCAGCGTGCCTGATTATGACGCGACCTTAAGTGAATATGCCTCGCTGGCTGAACATCAGGATAAGGCCGAAGCAGCGCCGGTTTACCGCAATCTTTATATGCTGGGAGCGCTGGGTTCGCGCGGCCTCTGCTCCGCCCCGCTCGCGGCAGAGATCCTCGCGGCGCAAATGAGCAATGAGCCATTACCGATGGATCAAGAGACGCTAGCTGCGCTGAATCCGAACCGGCTATGGGTAAGAAAACTGCTGAAAGGGAGAGCGGTGAAATAATAGCGGAGGAACCGTGCCCGGCGGGATGAACGCCGGGCGTCGGCTTAAGTAAGCGCTACAGAACTACGCCTGCATCGCCTTCTGATACAAACTGTCCCACATTCCCTGCACCAGTATCTGATCCGGCGGCGACAGTTCGCCCGCGCTGATGGCTTTTTCCAGGCTTTGGGTCACTTTATCATGCACCGCCTGCGCAGTATGCTCCCCTTCTCCTTCCAGCTCGGCCACCGCCAGCGTCAGGTGGCCGCGCAGATAACCGCCGGCAAACAGTTCATCATCACTGGCGTGGTCTACCATATTGTCAATTAACGCCAGAATGCGTGATTCAAACTCCGCGATCATCTTCTTTCCTCATATTATGTAAAGCGTGGCCTTAGTGCAGGTCTTCCGGCCACGGGAACTGTTCTGCCGTCAAAGGCGGCGTTTGGTAATATTCTTGCAGCGCCTTGATAAAACGCGCGGGACGCTCAGGGATCCCTTGCTCCAGGTAGATCATGACCTGGGCATGTACCCGCCGCTGAAAAGCGATCCGATCGGGTTCAAAATCCCCTTCCAGATTGTCGCAGCTGACGTTAAACGGATATCCCGCTGCCACGCAAAACAGCCAGTCGAACGCCTGAGGTTTCACCTCGACGTCTTCAAATTTTGACTGGGTCATCGCGTCGCGCCCGTCCGGGCAGTACCAGTAACCGAAATCAACCAGCTCGCGGCGCGCCTTTCCGGCAATGCACCAGTGCGAAATCTCGTGCAGCGCGCTGGCATAAAAGCCGTGGGCAAAGACGATGCGGTTGTAGGGCACCTCTTCATCTGCTGGAAGATAGATCGGTTCGTCATCGCCTTTAATCAGACGGGTATTAAAATCAACGGCAAAACAGCCGTCGAAGATTTCGATCAGCTGTTCGTATTTATGCGTACTGTTCATTAGTTCATCCCCAACCAGCGGAGGAGCTCCTGTCCATGGCTATCATAAAGAAGTTTCGCGCTCATCACCGCCGACACCACAACGATCATTGGCCGAATCAGTGACTGTCCTTTGCTCAGCACCAGTCGCGATCCCGCGCGAGCGCCGATAAACTGCCCGGCCATCATCACAAAGCCGGTCGCCCAAATCACCTTACCGCCAATAATAAACAGCAGCAGGCCGCCAACGTTGGACGTCGCGTTAAGCAATTTTGCATGCGCGGTCGATTTCGCCAGATTGAACCCCGCCAGGGTGACGAAAGCCAGCGCGTAAAAGGATCCGGCGCCCGGGCCAAAGAAACCATCGTAAAAACCGACGCAGCCGCCAGCCACCAGGGCAAACGGCAGACCGTACAGACGTCGCTGCCGGTCCTCTTCGCCGAGTTTAGGCATCAGCAGAAAATAGAGGCCAATGCCGATAACCAGGATTGGCAGTATCTGTTTGAGAACATCAGACTGGACGTGCTGGACCAGCAGCGCGCCGCCGGTCGAGCCGAGAAAGGTCATCAGAATATTGAGCTTCTGGTCGGCCAGATTCACTACCTTGCGGCGGATGAAATAAAGCGAAGCGGACAGCGACCCGCCGCAGGCCTGCAGCTTATTCGTTGCCAGCGCCTGCGCTGGAGGAAGACCCGCCGCCATCAGGGCCGGGACGGTTAATAGCCCGCCGCCGCCCGCCAAGGAGTCAATAAATCCCGCCAGAATGGCCACGAAAAACAGCACCACCATTACCGTCGGCGACACCATAAAAAGATCGATAAAACTATCCATTAAAGAACATGCTCATCCAGTAGCGCCTGGCAGGAAGGCGGCAGCGGAGGCGGCGTCTTCTTCACAGGTGGGGTTGATCCTGGTTTAGGGGGTTCAAACCAGCTTTGCAATTCCGCACCGCAGCCATCGCCGGCCGGTGGCGGAGCCTGATCTTCACACTCAAGGCTGCCTGCCGGACAGCGCAGGCGCACGTGCATATGCGCCCGGTGCTGGAACCATGGGCGAACTTTGCGTAGCCAGTCGCGATCGTTACCGGCATCCAGGCACAGCTGCTGCTTAATTGCCGGGTTGACGAAAATACGCGTGACGTCGCTATCTTCCGCCGCCATTTTAATCAGCTGGCTAATTTGCGGGCTCCACAACGACGGCACGACGCGCTGACCATCGCGGGCCACCAGATCCAGCGCCTGCGGCTTCAGCAGCTGAGCTGAACTCCAGCGCGCCTGCGGAAGCTGCAGAAAAATATCGACGTCAAGCCCGGACTGATGGCTGGCATGACCGCCGTTGAAACGCCCCCCTGCCGGCATCCCCATATCGCCAATCAGTACCGTTCCCATACCTCTGTTATACGCCTGGTTGCTTAGACGCTGAATAAACTGCACGAGATCCGGATGGCCGAAGTAGCGGCGCTGATCGGTACGCATCACCTGATAGCCGGTGGCGTTTAACGGCAGCGCCTGCGCGCCAACGATGCAGCCATTGGCAAATGCACCAATCGACTGCGGGCTGCCGCTGATGGGCTGGGTGATTTTCTGCCACGGCGTTGCCGCCAGGCTGGTACCGCTGGCGAGAAGCGCCAGCAGTGCGATAACGGTTTTTTTCATCTATTACCAGCGTGGAGTTGATGTCGTCACGTCGCCATTTTGCGCGCGCTGACGCATAAAGTGATCCATAAGCACGATCGCCAGCATCGCTTCGGCAATCGGTACCGCACGAATGCCAACGCAGGGATCGTGACGCCCTTTGGTGATCATCTCGACTTCTTCGCCAGAGCGATTAATCGTATGTCCCGGAACGGTAATACTGGAGGTAGGCTTCAGCGCAATGTTCGCCACGATCTGCTGACCGCTGCTGATACCACCGAGAATGCCGCCCGCGTGGTTGCTCTGGAAACCCGCTTTGGTAATTTCATCGCGGTTTTCGCTGCCGAGAAGCTTCACCACCTCAAAACCATCGCCAATTTCCACGCCCTTCACCGCATTAATGCTCATCAGCGCGTGCGCAATGTCCGCATCGAGGCGGTCAAATACCGGCTCACCGAGCCCCGGCGGAACGCCATCGGCCACCACGGTTACTTTCGCTCCGATGGAGTCGCCCTCTTTTTTCAGGCCGCGCATCAGTTCATCGAGCGCTTCAATTTTCTCCGGATCCGGACAGAAGAACGGGTTTTGTTCAACCTGTTCCCAATCTTTGATAGCCAGAGGAATATCCCCCATCTGGGTCAGGCAGCCGCGAATCACAATCCCGAATTTCGCGGCGAGGAATTTCTTGGCAATCGCTCCGGCAGCCACGCGCATAGCGGTTTCACGGGCAGAGGAACGACCGCCGCCGCGATAGTCGCGCAGGCCATATTTCTGTTCGTAGGTGTAGTCAGCGTGACCCGGGCGGAAAACGTCTTTAATCGCGCCGTAATCTTGAGAACGCTGATCGGTATTCTCAATCAGCAGACCAATGCTGGTCCCGGTAGTCACCCCCTCGAATACGCCGGAGAGGATTTTAACCTGGTCCGGTTCGCGGCGCTGGGTAGTATAGCGCGATGTTCCCGGACGTCGGCGATCGAGATCGTGCTGCAGATCGGCTTCGGTTAGCGGAATGCCGGGCGGTACGCCGTCGACGATACAGCCCAGCGCCAGGCCGTGCGATTCGCCAAACGTCGTGACGCGAAAGAGTTGTCCAATTGTGTTTCCTGCCATCACGGCTCCGTTCTTGTCGTTATGTTTGCGTGTTGTTTTAGTCTTTATAGATGCCGAAATGCGCGCGGGCGGCAATCAGCTGCGGTTTAGTCAGCATAAAGACGCCATCGCCGCCGTTTTCAAACTCCAGCCAGGTAAATGGAACGTCAGGATACTGTTCCATCAGATGTACCATGCTGTTGCCGACTTCACAAATCAGGATACCGTCATCGCTGAGATAATCCGGCGCGCAGGCCAGGATCCGCCGAGTTAGCTTCAGGCCATCGCTACCGGACGCCAGGCCGAGAACCGGTTCATGACGATATTCACCCGGCAGGTCGGACATATCTTCTTCATCGACGTACGGCGGATTAGTGACGATCAGATCGTATTGCACCTTCGGCAGGTCGCGGAACAGATCGGAGCGAATTGGCGTCACGTGGTGAATTAAGCCATGGTCTTCTACGTTCTGCTCGGTAACGGCCAGCGCATCAGGGGAAATATCGACCGCATCGACTTCCGCTTCCGGAAAAGCGTAAGCGCAGGCGATAGCGATACAGCCGCTGCCGGTGCACATATCGAGGATGTGCTGCGGATAGTGGTCAATCAGGCCGGAAAAATGGTTATTAATGAGTTCGCCAATCGGCGAGCGCGGCACCAGCACGCGCTCATCGACGTAAAACTCATGTCCGCAGAACCAGGCTTTGTTGGTCAGATAAGCGACCGGAATGCGTTCGTTAATGCGGCGAATCACGCGCTCAACGATGCGGTGTTTCTCACTGGAAGTCAGGCGCGCGGTGCGCATATCTTCCGGAATATCGAGCGGCAGATACAGCGACGGCATCACCAGCTGCACCGCTTCGTCCCACGGGTTGTCGGTACCGTGTCCGTACCAGATATTTGCAGCGCTGAAGCGACTAACCGCCCAACGCAGCATGTCCTGAATGGTATGAAGCTCATTAACGGCTTCATCAACAAAAATTTTATCCACGCTATCCCCCAGGGCACGCTCTGCTATAAATTCGGCGGCTAGTTTGCCACGAAGACGGGGATAAATCAGCATTCTTACGTCACGCTGAGGGGGAAAAAGAGGTTTTCCTTGCCTGGATGCGTGGCGAGTCGGGTAAACTACCGGCAAAGAAAAAATGAGACCAGGTAATGAAAAAGAAAACAACGCTAAGCGAGGAGGATCAGGCATTGTTCCGGCAGCTAATGACCGGCACTCGTCAGATTAAGCAGGACACGATTGTTCACCGTCCGCAGCGCAAAAAAATCGCTGAAGTACCGCCCAAGCGGCTGCTCCAGGAGCAGGCCGATAACAGCCACTACTTTTCTGATGAGTTTCAGCCGTTGCTGAATACCGAAGGATCGGTGAAGTATGTGCGTGCGGACGTCAGCCACTTTGAGCTGAAAAAACTGCGTCGGGGTGATTATTCGCCGGAGCTGTTTCTCGATCTGCACGGTTTGACCCAGCAGCAGGCCAAGCAGGAGCTGGGGGCGTTGATTGCCGCCTGCCGTCGCGAGCACGTATTTTGCGCCTGCGTAATGCACGGGCATGGGAAGCATATTCTCAAACAGCAAACGCCGCTATGGCTGGCTCAGCACCCGCATATCATGGCGTTTCATCAGGCACCAAAAGAGTACGGCGGTGACGCCGCACTGCTGGTACTGATTGAAGTTGAAGAGTGGCAACCGCCGGAGCTTCCGTAAAACGTCGGCTCCGGAGGAAATCAGATAGCTTTCGCCATCTTCAAATTGCAGGGGCTCATTTGCCAGTTGAACTCGCCTTTGCCGCTGGCATCAAGCGTAACGCAGGCAATCGCCGAAGTGGTGAACATCGGGGGAGTTTCCCCCGGGCACAGCTCTGAGACGAGGTACCCCACCAGAGGGAGGTGGGACACGACCAGCGCCGTCGCCACACCTTCATTCGCCAGCGCCTGGAGATAAGCGCTGACCATGCCAACATCGCCGCACGGCGTGAGTTCCGGCATCACGTCGACATCTTTTGGCAGATTCATGCACTCCCCAACGATTTCCAGCGTCTGTTCTGCACGCAGGTAGGGACTGACAAGAACTCGCTCAATATCCACTTTTTGACCTTTCAGCCAGGTTGCCATCTGACGAGACTCATCGCAACCGCAGACGGTTAATGGACGAACCGAGTCACTGGCTGCATCGAGGGCAGCGTCGCCGTGACGCATGATAAAAACTTGCATATTGCACCGCTTTTGTTAACCAGAAGCACCGCGGTCTTACCCACGTAGACGATACGCAGGTGACCCGGTGGCCGGGCATTGTGCCTGATCCATTCAACGAATGAAACGCTGTTTTTTACCTCAATGGCGTAAGTATAGTCAACTATCGCTTACAAAATCGCCAAAGCACTGCGCCATTCACAAACGGATTTACCTTCTTTGACCACAACTTAGGTCGTACGTTCATCAGCGGGCCAAAAGGCCGCCCCCTGCTCGGCCATGTGTAACAAAGTGTCACATGGTGTAAAACGCGGGCCGTATTGTGCGGCCAGACGCTGCAAAATCGCTGCGACTTCCCCCGCACCCAATCTATCCATATAGCGGAACGGGCCGCCAAGGAACGGCGGAAAGCCAATGCCAAACACGGCGCCGATATCGCCATCGCGAGCGTTGCGAATAACCTGCTCATCGAAGCAGCGCGCCGCTTCATTGAGCATCATCATGACGCAGCGTTCCGCCACCTGCTGCGCGGACAAGCGCGCCTGTGGAGAAGCGATACCCAGCAGGTTGTAAATCGCCGGGTCGGGCCGTTTTTTGCTTTTACGCCCTTTTACCGCATAAAGATAGAAACCCCGGTTATTTTTTCTCCCTTTGCGATCGTCATTCAGAATTGCGCTAATGATGTTTGCAGGCGGGCTAAAACGCTCTCCCCATGCCGCCTCCAGAACGGGAATAATTTTAGTGCCGGTATCGATCCCCACTTCATCAAGAAGCTGAATTGGCCCTACCGGAAAGCCAAATTGAATCAACGACTTATCAATGTGATCGATCGGCTCCCCTTCTATTAACAGGCGCATGGCTTCATTAATATAGGGCGCGAGAATTCGGTTAACATAAAATCCGGCTTTATCCGCGACGACAATCGGCGTTTTCCCCTGCAGCTTCGCCAGCTTTACCACCGTGGCAATAGTCTGCCGATCGGTACCACGATGTGGAATCACTTCGACCAGCGGCATTTTTTCTACCGGGCTGAAAAAGTGCAGGCCGATAACCCGCTGCGGTCTGCTCGCTTGCGCCGCGATCTCTGCGATCGGTAAAGACGACGTATTAGAGGCAAAGATCGTCTCCGGGTGGCAGTGTTGTTCCACTTCGCTGACCATTTTCTGCTTGAGCACCAGATCTTCAAATACCGCTTCGATCACCACATCGCGATGGGCAAAGCCCTGGTAATCCAGCGAACCGGTAATCAACCCCATCTGGCGATCGCGCTCGCTGGCGCGCAGATAGCGGCGGCGCACCTGTTTATCGAGCAGATCCCAACTGTATTTCAATGCATGATTTATCCCGCGCGGCTGAATGTCCTTAATGCGGACCGGCAATTCTCCTTTGCATGCGGTGACGTAGGCGATGCCGCCCCCCATCAGTCCTCCGCCAAGAATGCCCACGCTACGCAGCGCGACGGGCTGCGCATCCGCACCGCGATCTTTTTTAAGATCGGTGCTGGCGAAAAAAATCGATCGTAGCGCCTGCGATTGCGGCGTCATCGCCAGCTCGCCAAAAGCGCGGGCTTCTTCTGCGTATCCGCTGCTGCAGCCCTGCGCCAGTCCGGTCTCAATCACCTGCAGAATGCGCTCAGTTGCCGGGTAGTTGCCCTGGGTTTTGTGATGCGTCTTTTTCGCTACCAGACGAAACAGCAGGCTGCGGGCGAGAGGTCCTGCGAGAATACGTTCGCGCGCCGGGACGGTACGGCTTGCCGGACGACCTTTAAGAGCCCGTTCAACTGCGGTTTGTAGCAGGATGGTCTGTGGCACCACTTCATCGACCAGTCCCGCCTTCAGAGCCTGGCGCGGGCGAAGCTGTTTGCCGGTCAGGATCATCTCCAGCGCGCTGCTGACGCCAATTAATCGCGGTAAACGCTGGGTGCCGCCAGAACCTGGCAGCAGGCCCAACTGAACTTCCGGCAGGCCAAGCCGGGTTTTATTATCATCGCTGCATACCCGCCCGTGGCAGGCCAGCGCCAGTTCCAGGCCTCCGCCCAGGCATGCGCCGTGAATTGCGGCGATCACTGGAATGGGGAGCCCGTGGATCTCGGCCATGATTTGCTGCCCCTGACGGGCCAGCGCCTCCGCTTCCTGAGCGGAATGACAGCGGGCAATCATGTTGATATCGGCCCCGGCGATAAAGTTATCCGCTTTTGCGGAAATAAATACCGCGCCGCGCAGTTCTTTATTGTCGCGGAGCTGACGGATAATTCCCCGCACCTCGCTGGCGAACTCAGCTTTCAGGGTGTTCATTTTTTCACCTGGCGCGTCAATGGTGATGACAGCGATATTGTCCGGGCGAACCTCAAGCGTAAATGCCGACACGGTTTCCATCATTCGGCCTCCAGAACCATAGCTGAACCCAACCCACCCGCCGCGCAGGCGGTAACCAGCCCAAACCCTCCGCCGCGACGCTGCAGTTCATGCAGCGTTTGGGTAATCATTCGCGCGCCGGTGGCGGCAAAGGGATGGCCGTAGGCAATCGAACCGCCAAGCACGTTGAATTTGCTCTCATCGACTTCGCCGATAGCCTGCGAGCGGCCAAGCACCTCACGGGCAAATCGATCGCTGGCCATGCATTGCAAATTCGCCAGCGTTTGCGCAGCAAAGGCTTCATGCATATCAATCAGGGTTAAATCGGCCAGCGTCAGCCCGGCTCTTTCCAGCGCCAGCGGCGTCGACCACGCCGGACCCAGCAGCATATCCTGACGAACATCAATCGCGGTAAAAGCGTAGCTGCGCAGGTAGCCCAGCGGTATTAACCTAAGCGCTTTAGCCCGGGATTCGGTCATCAGGATCACCGCCGCCGCCCCATCGGTTAACGGCGTACTGTTAGCGGCGGTCACGCTACCGTGTTTGCGATCGAAGGCCGGACGTAACTTTTGGTAATCTGCCAGCGTTGAATTCTTACGGATGTTGTTATCCTGTTCCAGAGGTTCACGGAACGGCGGCGTGTAGGCAGTCATGACTTCTGCCGTTAATTTCCCTTCCTCCCAGGCCCTCGCCGCAAGCTGGTGCGAACGAAGCGCCAGCGCATCCTGCCGCTCACGCGTGATACCCCACGTTTTCGCCATCTGCTCAGCGGTATCGCCCATCCGCAGACCGGTGGAATATTCGGCAACAGCTGGTGGCACAGGGAGAAGATCGCGGAAACGCAGCCGGGAAAAGAGCTTCAGGCGCTGTCCCAAAGTGCGGGCTTTGTTGGCATCAACAAGCGTTCTGGCAAGTTTTTTGCTCACGCCAATGGGCAATACGGAAGAGGAGTCGGCCCCGCCGGCGATGCCTGCATGAATGGTTCCCGCCATCAGGCTCTCCGCGACGTTGGCCACCGCCTGAAAGCTGGTCGCACAGGCGCGACTGACGCTATAGGCATCAGTATGTACGCTCATACCGGTACCCAGCACAATTTCCCGCGCGATGTTCGGTGCTTCCGGCATCTGTACCACCTGACCAAATACCAGCAGGTCTATTATATCCGCGGGGATATTGCTGCGAGCCAGCATTTCGCCGACCACCAGCTTACCTAAATCAACGGCTGGAACGCCGTGGAAAGCCGTCGCCTGCCGGGCAAACGGCGTACGTAAACCGCTGACGATGGCGATACGATCGCCCTGACGGGTGACTAGCGGTAATGCCTGACTCATAACGCTCCCCTGTTAACCGATAAAACAAAGTGGTCTGACCTGATAACAGTTTTAACTAATATTTTACATTAAGCCAATCGGGGAACAGAAAAAGTGCGAGCCAAAACACATTGATTAGAAAAGATAACGCCCCTGCGAGGAGGAGCGTTTGGGAAGGGATTAACGCAGGCCGAGCTGGAAAATCAGGGTTTCAGCTTCGCAGCTGAACACGAAATCGATATCCAGCTTCACGCCGCCATCAACTTCAGTAAAGGTCGGGGTGATTTTGCACGGCTCCGATTCAACATTACGCGCTCTTTCACTCAATGCGGCAAGCATTTCTTCCGCTTCGGCGCGGTTCGCAAACACGCGGCTATAAGATGCGGTGCAATCGGTGTTGTCCATGATGGTACCAACATCCATACAGCAGCAAACCGGGGTTTCATCAGCACTGCATTTACTCATCGTAGATTTCCTCTGTATATGCACTCAAGGTGCCAGACAAATAATGTGCTTATTTTACGCCCGGGGCATGCCTGCCTCCAGTCGTTAATGGCGACAAAGGAGATAAGTGACCGAAATCACACTTAAAAATGATCCAAAACAAAAAGTGCCTACTTTGGATTGCGGGTACCCCGGCAAATTTGCCAACTGGATCGCGTTTCTTAGATCACAATTGAAAAAACTTATAAACAAACTTGCAACATATCATCTGGTCAGACCTATACTCAGCGCACTGGTCTGATTTCTCTGTCGTAAAGCAGACCCTACACTTCGCGCTCCTGTTACAGCATGTAACATTGTTTAAATAAAAATAACTCTATGAGGTTATGGGCATGAGCCAGAAAACCCGCCTTACCCAATCTGCCCTTGCAGTGGCTGTAGCACTTGTTTCAAGCCAGGCCTGGTCGGCAGGCTTTCAGTTAAACGAATTCTCTTCATCGGGCCTTGGTCGCGCCTATTCAGGTGAAGGAGCTATTGCTGACGATGCTGGAAACGTCAGCCGTAACCCGGCATTGATTATGATGTTCGACCGTCCGACTTTCTCGGGCGGCGCTATTTTTGTCGATCCTGATGTCAACGTCACCGGCAGTTCAGTTATCGGTAATGACGCCAGCCAGGACAATATCGCGCCAACCGCATGGGTACCCAATCTGCACTTTGTGGCGCCGATTAACGACCAGTTTGGCTGGGGGGCTTCTCTGACGTCTAACTATGGTTTAGCCACCGAGTTCAACAATGATTTTGCCGCGGGCTCAATGGGCGGTACAACCGACCTCGAAACCCTCAACCTCAATCTGAGCGGCGCCTATCGTCTCAACGATCACTGGAGCTTTGGTTTAGGCTTTGACGCCGTCTATGCCAGAGCTAAACTAGAGCGCTACGCGGGCGATTTACCGGATATTATCGGCGCGCAGCTACCGGGAATGGTGAAAGCCGGCAAACTCTCTCCGGCCCAGGCCGCGGCAATTGGTCAACAGGCTGGCGGTATCAGCCGCGATACGCAAATCGCTCGTCTGAAGGGTGATGAGTGGGGCTTCGGCTGGAATGCGGGCATTTTATATGAAGTCGATAAAAACAACCGCTACGGCTTAACCTACCGCTCTGAGGTCAAAGTTGATTTTGACGGAGATTATAAGAGCAGTCTGCCGTCATCCCTCAACCCTATTAACTCTGCCCTCGGTCTGGGACTGCCTTACGGCACAGGTGGTTCGACAATCGGCGGTTCTCTGACGTTGAATCTGCCCGAAATGTGGGAAATCTCAGGTTATAACCGCGTAGCGCCAAAATGGGCCGTTCACTACAGCCTGGCTTATACCAGCTGGAGCCAGTTCCAGGAGCTGAAAGCCACCAAAACCAGCGGCGGCGAAACGCTGTTCTATAAAGATGAAGGTTTTAAAGATTCCTATCGTATCGCTCTGGGTACCACCTATTACCATGACGATAACTGGACCTTCCGTACCGGTATCGCCTTTGATGATAGCCCGGTTCCGGCTTCCAATCGTTCCATCTCTATCCCGGATCAGGATCGCCTGTGGCTCAGCGCCGGTACGACTTACGCCTTTAATAAAGATGCTTCCGTCGACGTCGGTGTGTCCTATATGCACGGTCAGCACGTCGAATTTACAGAAGGGCCGTATACCTTTAAATCAGAAGGTAAAGCCTGGCTGTACGGCGCGAACTTTAACTACCGTTTCTAATCAACAGCAGCAACAAAAAAGGGTGAACATCATGTTCACCCTTTTTACTTTCAACCCGACGGTTACTGTGAATCGATATCTTTGAGATCGCCTTCAATCGCCTGAGCGTTGGGGTTCTCATTCGGAGAAAGTTTACCGCCGTTGGCGATAAAATCATGACGCTGGAAGTAAGCTTCACGCATCAGGATATACGGATCGGAGGACTGACGGAGCAAGCCATCGGAATCCAGCAGCTGCGCGCGGGTTTCGACTCCCTCTACCATCCATTTACCAATAGACATCGGCCATGTCAGCCAGGAAAGAACCGGATACAAGTCATCAGCCATATCACCGCCTTCATCACGCAGCGTAAAGCTGCCGTAGAAAGGCAACTGCACATAGGGGCCGTATCCCACACCATAGTGACCCAGGGTGCTACCGAAGCGAGCAGGCTCAACGCGTTGCAGTTTTGGATTCGCCATTCCCGCTACATCAACCAGCCCACCCATCCCGAGGAGTGTGTTCAGGAAGAAACGCGTAAAGTGCACCATACCTTTATAGGGATCGCCCTTCAGGAAGGAGTTCACCATTACCGCAGGTTCTTCAAGGTTGCTGGTAAAATTGCTCAGACCATTACGCGCCGGCTGCGGAACATAATCTCGCCACGCTACGGCAACAGGCCGAAGAACATAAGGATCGACAACATTGTAGTTGAAGTTGAACATGGTTCGGTTAAAACCTTCAAGCGGATCTGAACGCCCCTGCGGTAGATCGCCAGAACCAGAACTGGCGCACCCCACCAGCAATGTGGCGCCAAGCGCAAGCGCCGACAGGCGAAAATTCATAGGTATCTCCCTGTTAATTTTAGCTATCGCTGGGGGTTATCCGAGGACAGCCGCCTCCATTAAGATATCGCCCGTAAGCATGTGCCTGCTTTCAGCATAGCCTTTTTTGGCATCGTTGTTGATGCCCCCGATTCTATACACATTTTGCAATTTCCGTATTGCTAATCTTGTCATTACAAAGAATTTAGGAGCTTATCCACTCCAAATAAACGAAACCGCTCTACGATTATAATAAAGACCAGCCTTTGAGGAAAAGTTATGAAGCCGCAAACTCACCATGATAGTGAAGATGTTGAGGTTGAAAGTGAAGAAAAACAGAATGGTGAAGAAATTGAGGTGGATGAAGAACGCCTGCCTTCACAGGTGATGGCTACGCATGAAGTGATTCGCCAGGAAGGAGAGAAAGAGCTTGAGCGCGATGCCATGGCGCTCCTCTGGTCAGCGATTGCAGCAGGACTCTCAATGGGGGCTTCGCTGGTTGCCAAAGGCATATTCCATGTCCATCTCAGCGAGCTGCCCGGCGGTTTTTTGCTGGAAAATCTCGGCTACACCTTTGGCTTTGTTATCGTCATTCTCGCTCGGCAACAGCTGTTCACCGAGAATACCGTCACCGCCGTCCTGCCGATTATGCATAAACCCACGCTCAGCAATATCGGCCTGCTGTTACGTTTATGGGGTGTTGTACTGGCGGGTAACTTAATTGGAACCGCTATCGCAGCATGGGCGTTCGATGTCATGCCCGTGTTCGATGAACCGACTCGCGAAGCCTTTCTTAAAATCAGCCTGAAGGTGATGCAAAACCCTCCGCTGGAGATGTTTGCCAATGCGATTATCTCCGGTTGGCTGGTCGCAACCATGGTGTGGATGTTTCCCGCCGCAGGCTCCGCGAAAATTATCGTCATCATCCTGATGACCTGGCTTATCGCCCTGGCGGACACTACGCATATTGTGGTGGGCAGCGTCGAGATTTTCTACCTGGTGTTCAACGGCACGCTGCCGTGGCAGGAATTCATCTGGCCGTTCGCGCTCCCGACCCTTGCCGGAAACATCTGCGGTGGGACCTTTATTTTCGCGTTATTAAGCCATGCTCAGATCCGTAATGATATGAGCCACGAGAAGAAAGCCCGTGCGGCTGAAGAGAGAAAAAAGCGCTAAATGGCTATAGATTAAGCAGTTGGGCCGCGCAAGCTTAACGTGCGCCGAAAATAACGCTATAATCCCGGCGCCATGTCCCCTTAGTTAAATGGATATAACGAGCCCCTCCTAAGGGCTAGTTGCAGGTTCGATTCCTGCAGGGGACAATCTGCCTTGTTACATCGGGAAATCTCTGCCTGACACCCCGCCCCCTTTAGAGATATTTTCGTGTTGCAGGCCTGATGCAAGCGATGGCAGCCCGCTGTTCAACCTTCCAGCTACGCTCGTTAACCGGCGTTTATCGAACAGTTTACGTTCTGAGAACTCCCAC
The DNA here is from genome assembly GCF_051835185.1 of Klebsiella sp. K5-306. Lineage (NCBI taxonomy): Bacteria > Pseudomonadati > Pseudomonadota > Gammaproteobacteria > Enterobacterales > Enterobacteriaceae > Klebsiella > Klebsiella sp. K5-306. The sequence continues at coordinate 254,998 of NZ_JAIFJY010000003.1, read as the reverse complement.
CTCCAGCTAAAGCACACGATCCCGTATTGTCATTAACGTCGTATACACCTCCGGATTCAATTCACTACATAAATAATTAAATGCAAATCATTCCCTGTAATAATAGCCATCAATTATAACTTTCTATTAGCGATATATTTAATTACTGCAGAAAAAGTGATAGACTGCACGACAGATAACGGTCTGACCCGATTCACCAATTGATATACAACATCATCTCTGATAAATTATTTAGCATGAATTAAACATCATACAATCATCAATACGTAGACAAAATTCAGCTTAAGAAACTCAAAAGCCAACCTATTTTTCATAAGATAATAATGACCATGGAAAGAAAAGAACGGAACATATGGAAACTCAACAACCTTCCGCCACTGGAATATTGTTCAATCTCTCGCGCTCAAAAATTATTAAATTGTGAATTAGAAGATCTGCTTCATTGGCATGATATTGGTGCAATAAGCCTTTGTATCAAATTAGGCAGAACCAACGGAACGTTAAAGAGTGCTATCCGCCATCAGCAGGGCGGCAACAAACCCTATTTTTTTAACACATCAAATATTGATGAATTGAGCAGAAGCGAAAGATCGTGGTCCCCTCACTCCAAAATAAACAAAATTTTTAGATTCAATGAAAGTGAACCGAACCTGGATGCCCAATATGGAACGCCTGTTACCCAGTTAAAACTCCGGGTTTCCGTATCTGGCCTGTGGTACAGCCACACGAGGAATTTAACGGAAGTACTAGAAAACCCCGATAGCATCATTACTGAACAGCGGATCAGCATAATTTCACCGGCAAGAAACGTCCTCTTCTGTCACTTCACCCCCGATGAGGATGAGAAGCCAACCATCACGATGAATAAGCTTTACATCACTAATCAGGCGATTGAGAAAATTTATGAGCATACCATCAGCAGCCGCCCTCTGGAATTTGCAGAAAAACCGCTAAATATAATTGAGGATAAAGAGGTGCATAATCCCTCAATTATTCTTCAAAATAAACTGCTCATTGAATTCATCAATCACATCATTCAAGCCAACCCACACTTTGGTGATAATATTCTAAACGCAACGGAAAACAATAAAAATAAAATATTCAATATCGCAATGGATAGACTAAGGGCAGAAGGCGTGGTCTCCAGCTACGGCAGCATTAATCTCCCGGCATCAGAATACACGCTCAAATGACTAACCGTGAATTTAAACATTAGAATAAAAACCCTTTCTGGCGCCATGAAGCGGTGGCGCATACCACCGTTTTAAACGTCAAATGGCCTTCAATATAATTTCAGATATGAACCTGACTTCATAATAAGACCATACTTTATGAATTACCAGTCTGCTAATAAGTCATTTCATATAAACATAAATCAACATAACAACAAAGCTCGCTTATTCAGTATCTGTAAGACCTTCTCTGATCTTCATCGCAGCCCGATGCGCCATCAGTATAAATTCGCGGGCCGCGGCGCTTTGCCAGGCGCCCTTTCGCTGTAGCAGACATGCGGTTCTCGCGAGTAACGGTGGGGTGAGTTCAATGGCAGTGAGATCGTCACGCGCCAGAATAATGGACGCCGGAAGCAGGGTTGCCAGCGATGTGCGTTCTACCACGGCCAGGAGAGCGCTAATCGAGTTAGCCTCCATCTGAACTTTCGGTTGAATATCACGCTGCCGGCAGTAACGTTCGATTTGCTGGCGAGTCGCGAAAGCGCGACTGAGCAGAATCAGAGATTCCTGACTGAGCGCAGCCAGCTTGACGCGATCGGCCGTCGCCAGAGGGTGACGCCGGCCTACCACCAGCGCCAGGGTTTCCGAAAGCAGCGGCTGATAAACAATATCTCGCGCATCGTTGCCTTCAAAAGCAATGCCGATATCGAGCTCATCATTGAGCAACATGGCCTCCATTCGCTCCTGGGTCATCTCTTGCAAATCCAGCGTAATATTTGGGTAACGTTGATAGAACGAAGCCACCAGCGGCCCCACAAAGTAAGTCGTAAAGGTAGGCATCATCGCAATACGTAGCGAACCGCGCTGCAGGTCCTCCACATCATGAAGCGCACGCTGCCCCTCAGCGAGCTCCTGCCGCGCCCTGTGCGCGTACGTCAACCACACCTTCCCGGCATCCGTCAGACAAGTATGACGCCCGCTGCGATCAAAAAGCCGTACGCCCAGAGACTCCTCCAGCTGGCGAATCTGTTGCGATAAAGCCGGCTGCGAAATATGCAGTATCGCTGCGGCCCGCGTAAAACTACCTTGTTCAGCAACGGCAATGAAGTAATTGAGATGTCGCAGCAACATGAATTCACTCATAAGCAATTCAAATGAACTCAATCATAAATAAGTATTTTAACTTATCAAACAACAGGCGTACTCTCCCTGCGCCTTTTGACTGATAGCCCCAGGAGATCGCAATGAATTCCCCCCATCCTTACTTCAGCGCTCAACACGCCACGGTCACCCGGCAATGAATCAGACGCAACGTAACGGCGCCATGCTGCTGGTGTTGGTGCTTATCGGAATGAATATGCGTCCGCTGCTGACATCGCCAGGCCCGCTCCTTCCCCAGATACAGCAGGCAAGTGGTATGAGCTTCACGCTTGCCTCCCTGCTCACTGCGCTCCCGGTGATCGCGATGGGTCTGCTGGCGCTTGCCGGCGGCTGGATTAACAGCCGATTCAGCGAACGTCAAAGTATCGCCTTCAGTCTGTTAATCATCGCCGCCGGAGCTTTACTTCGCGAACTGGCGCCGCAGAGCGCGCTATTACTCAGCAGCGCGCTTCTTGGCGGGATCGGCATTGGTATTATCCAGGCGCTCATTCCTGCGGTAATAAAACGCCTGTTTCATCGTCGGACGCCTCAGGTGATGGGACTCTGGTCAGCGGCGCTGATGGGCGGTGGCGGTCTGGGAGCCGCATTTACGCCGTGGCTGGCGCAGCACAGCGCTATCTGGTATCACGCGCTTGCGTGGTGGGCGCTACCCGCAGCGACAGCGCTCCTTTGCTGGTGGCCGCTAAGCAGAACGTTACCTGTCCAGACGCCATCGACAATACAGCTCTCTGTTTTTCGCCATCGTCGAGCGTGGATACTTAGCCTCTATTTTGGTTTGATAAACGGCGGTTACGCCAGTTTGATCGCCTGGCTGCCACCCTACTATATGCAGTCAGGCTATAGCGCGCAGTTTAGCGGTACCCTTTTGGCGTTAATGACCGTCGGCCAGACTGGCGGAGCGCTACTTCTGCCTGTTCTGGCCAGGCATGAAGATCGGCGAAAGCTTCTGATGCTGGCGCTGGCGCTGCAGCTCATCGGCTTCTGCGGCTTTATCTGGCTACCGCAGCAGCTACCGCTTGCCTGGGCTATCTGCTGCGGTATTGGACTTGGCGGCGCGTTTCCGCTCTGCCTGGTACTGGCGCTCGATCACGCGAAGCACCCCGCTATCGCGGGTCGCCTGGTGGCCTTTATGCAAGGAGTGGGCTTTATTATTGCAGGCATTTCCCCCTGGCTTTCAGGGCTGCTGCGGAGCTTAAACGGCAATTTCCTTCCGGGCTGGATGTTTCACGCCGCCTGCGTCCTGGCGTTAATGATCCTCACATTGCGTTTTGCCCCGGCACGCTATCCGCAAGAGTGGCAACATCAGAACTCTGCCACTCGCTAAACCCGTCGAATCCTCTTACGGGATGGTTACCCTATCCCGTATTCAGGCAGAAAAAAGCCCAAAATCAATTAACTATATCCCTACAAAAACCATTGTTAACGACCGTCGCCAGAATGAAATTTAATACCGAATGAAATTAATGTGTCGCCGAATCACGACACTCGTAAGTAACTAAAAATTAATAAAAAAATGGCTCTTGTTTCCCTCATTTTTTAGGCGTACATTAGCGCCATCTGGAGCCGTTTACGCTCAGAATTTACAGCTACCGCCGGCTAAAAAAGTGTCGTTTTAGTTAGCGATAGCTGAGCAGGCAATGAAGAGCAAATTCATGTAAGGCGTCTCGCCGAGAGCGCGGAGTGATGAGTCGTGAAATATTTCTTAATGGGCATTTCTTTTATGGTCATCGTTTGGGCCGGTACTTTCGCCCTGATGATCTAGCTTTAACGGTGTTAAAAAAAGGAGCCTCTCGGCTCCTTTTTTTATTCGTTGCTTTCGCTGGTTAACTTAGCCGCTGCCGGAAGCAGCCCGTCGGCGCGGAACATTGATTTAATACCGCGTACGGCCTGGCGGATACGATCGCGGTTTTCGATTAAAGCGAAGCGTACGTGAGTATCACCGTAATCACCAAAACCGATGCCGGGTGAAACGCAGACTTTAGCATCCTGCAGCAGCTTTTTAGCAAACTCCAGGGACCCCATGGCCGCGTACTGCTCAGGGATCTTAGCCCATACGTACATCGAGGCCTTCGGGCACTCCACCATCCAGCCCGCCTCATGTAACCCTTTCACCAGCACGTCCCGGCGGCGTTTGTACTGTTCGGCGATGTCGCGAACGCACTGCTGATCGCCTTCAAGCGCAGCAATAGCCGCAACCTGCAGAGGAGTGAAAGTGCCGTAATCGTGGTAGCTTTTAATGCGCGCCAGCGCATTAACCAACGTTTTGTTACCCACCATAAAGCCAATACGCCAGCCTGCCATATTGTAGCTTTTTGAGAGCGTAAAGAATTCGACGGCCACATCGCGCGCGCCGGGAACCTGCATAATAGAAGGCGCTTTCCAACCGTCATACACAATATCGGCGTAAGCCAAATCGTGCACGACCAGTACGTCATAACGCTTCGCCAGCGCGACGACTTTCTCGAAAAACTCCAGTTCAACGCACTGCGCCGTCGGGTTGGATGGAAAACCGAGGATCATCATTTTCGGCTTCGGATAGCTCTCACGAATAGCGCGCTCAAGCTCGTTGAAAAAATCCACGCCTTCAACGAGGGGAACTGAACGAACCTGAGCTCCGGCAATCACCGCACCGTAAATATGAATTGGATAGCTGGGATTCGGCACCAGCACGGTGTCGCCATGGTCAAGCGTCGCCAGCATCAGATGCGCCAGCCCCTCCTTTGAACCGATGGTCACAATCGCTTCTGATTCCGGATCGATCTCTACGTCATAGCGATCCTGATACCAGCGAGAAATCGCCCGGCGCAGTCGCGGGATGCCGCGAGAGGTGGAATAACCGTGCGTATCGGGGCGCTGGGCAACGGTACATAGCTTTTCAACGATATGCGGCGGCGTCGCGCCATCGGGGTTACCCATGCTGAAGTCAATAATATCTTCGCCGCGGCGTCGCGCAGCCATTTTGAGTTCGGCAGTAATATTAAAAACGTACGGGGGGAGACGATCGATACGCGTAAAACGGCGTTCAGGACTGAATTCAGCCATAGATTCCTCGGATTAACGTTAGCGCCCGGACCGTCCGAGCGACGCGGCTGCAACCGCAGCACGTTTAGAAAATAACCCGAATATTTTCTTCCTGTCGAGAGGTGGATTAAAAAAAATTTTTCACGCTAAAAACGGGCATCATTTCAGCTAAATACGGCAGAAAGAAGCATCCTGGATATCATACTCTTCATTAAATTTAACATCTTGATATCTTTAACTTTACGCAAAAAGCACCGCCTGCGCAGACGCTATTGAAACTCAGCGCATCGCCATTAATCCCCTTTTATTTATGTGACTTTTCCTCATTCCTCTCTTCGGCTGGTCTTCTGCGACGAGGTTTTCTATCATATTGCTTTCTCGCGATTAACACGGCGCACACATGCACGAAATATTTACTATGCTGCTGGCGGTTTTTGACCGCGCGGCATTAATGCTGATTTGTCTCTTTTTTCTCATTCGCCTGCGCCTGTTTCGTGAACTTCTGCATAAATCCGCGCACACGCCAAAAGAGCTGCTGGCCGTTACCGCCATTTTCTCCCTGTTTGCCCTTTTCAGTACCTGGTCCGGCGTACCGGTCGAAGGTTCACTGGTCAACGTGCGTATTATCGCAGTCATGTCCGGCGGGATCCTCTTCGGCCCCTGGGTAGGCGCGATAGTGGGCGTCATTGCCGGCGTACATCGCTATCTAATCGATATTGATGGCGTCACCGCCATCCCCTGCTTTATCACCAGCATTGTCGCCGGTCTACTCTCCGGGTTAATCAGTCGTAACGTCCCTAAAGCGCAGCGCTGGAAAGCGGGGATCCTCGCCGGGATGCTGTGCGAAACCTTAACCATGATACTTGTGGTGGCGTGGGCTCCATCGTTCTCGCTGGGGATAGATATCGTGTCAAAAATCGGTATTCCGATGATCCTTGGCAGCGTATGCATCGGTTTTATCGTTTTGCTGGTGCAGAGCGTTGAAGGGGAAAAGGAGGCCAGCGCCGCGCGTCAGGCGAAACTGGCGCTCGACATCGCTAACAAAACGCTCCCCTTGTTTCGCCACGTCAATAGCGAGTCCCTGCGTCAGGTATGCGATATTATCCGCCGCGATATTAATGCCGATGCCGTCGCCATTACCAATACTCAACATGTGATGGCCTACGTCGGCGTCGGGGAAATCAACTACCGGGATAACGACGACTTTATCAGCCCGACAACGCAACAGGCGATTCGCTATGGAAAAATCATTATTAAAAACAATGACGAAGCTCATCGGACGCCGGAAATACACTCTATGCTGGTCATTCCTCTATGGGAAAAAGGTATCGTCACCGGTACGTTAAAAATCTATTATTGCCACGCTCACCGCATAACCTCATCGCTACAGGAAATGGCGATTGGCCTGTCGCAAATCATCTCGACTCAGCTGGAGGTCTCCCGCGCAGAGCAGCTTCGTGAAATGGCTAATAAAGCCGAACTGCGCGCACTGCAAAGCAAAATTAACCCCCACTTTTTATTCAATGCCCTGAACGCGATTTCGTCGTCGATTCGCATGAATCCGGACACCGCGCGCCAGTTAATTTTTAATCTGTCGCGCTATCTCCGCTACAACATTGAATTAAAAGATGATGAACAAATAGACATCAAAAGGGAGCTGTATCAAATCAAGGATTACATCGCCATTGAACAGGCTCGCTTCGGCGACAAGCTGACGGTGATTTATGATATTGATGATGAAGTCAGCTTTATGATCCCCAGCCTGCTTATTCAGCCGCTGGTGGAGAATGCGATTGTCCACGGGATTCAGCCTTGTAAAGGTAAAGGGGTGGTGACCATCGGCATTAATGAGTGCGGAAATCGGGTACGAATTAGCGTTCGCGATACGGGGAACGGTATTGACCCTGCGGTAGTGGCGAGAGTCGAGGCTAACGAAATGCCGGGAAATAAAATTGGCCTGCTCAATGTTCATCATCGGGTCAAGCTGCTGTACGGCGAAGGCCTGCATATCCGACGCCTGACGCCAGGGACCGAAATCGCCTTCTATGTGCCTCACCAGCACGCGCCCCAGGCGGCCAGGGAGTCGCTGCTGTCATGAGCGGAGATAAAATGAAAGTCATCATTGTTGAAGATGAGTTCCTCGCGCAGCAAGAGCTCACATGGTTGATTAACACCCATAGCGAGATGGAGATTGTCGGCACCTTTGACGACGGGCTGGACGTACTGAAGTTTTTACAACACAACAAAGTCGACGCCATTTTTCTCGACATCAATATTCCTTCGCTGGATGGCGTACTACTGGCGCAAAATATCAGCCAGTTCGCGCATAAGCCCTTTGTTGTATTTATTACCGCGTGGAAAGAACATGCGGTGGAAGCCTTTGAGCTGGAAGCCTTTGATTACATCCTGAAGCCCTATCAGGAGTCGCGCATCATTAATATGCTGCAAAAGCTGACCAGCGCCTGGCAGCAGCAGCAGCAGCCGAGCGCCGGTGCGATGCCTAATCCGGCCAGGGAAAATGACACCATTAACCTGATTAAAGATGAGCGGATTATCGTCACCAGCATCCACGATATTTACTATGCGGAAGCGCATGAAAAGATGACTTTTGTTTATACCCGAAGAGAGTCATTTGTGATGCCGATGAATATTACGGAGTTCTGCAACAAGCTACCGACGGCGCACTTTTTCCGCTGTCACCGCTCGTACTGCGTCAACCTGAACAAAATTCGCGAAATCGAACCCTGGTTTAACAACACCTATATTCTGCGGCTTCGCGATCTGGAGTTCCAGGTTCCGGTCAGCCGCAGCAAGGTCAAAGAGTTTCGCCAGCTCATGCATCTGTAGGAAAGTTACCCGGATAAGCGATTTATCCGGGTTAACGTCAGGATTAAAGAACCTGTCCCAGAGTCTGACGCAGGTGGGCTCCGGATCCCAGTAGCCCCGGATTGTCGTGGACGATCAGATAGACCGGGATATCCTGCACGAAGGCTTTAAACCGACCTTTATCTTCAAAACCGCCGCGAAAACCTGAAGCTTTAAAGAAATCGAGGAAGCGCGGCACAATGCCGCCAGCGATATACACGCCGCCAAAAGTACCGAGCGTCAGCGCCAGGTTACCGCCAAAGCGGCCCATAATGACGCAAAATAGCGATAGCGCGCGACGGCAATCGATGCAGGTATCGGCCAGCGCACGTTCAGTCACATCCTTAGGCTGCAGATTTTCCGGCAGACGCCCGTCAGATTTAACGATCGCATGATAAAGGTTCACCAATCCGGGCCCTGAAAGTACGCGCTCGGCGGAGACGTGACCCAGCTCGGTACGCAGCTCTTCCAGAATAATGCCTTCCTCTTCGCTGTTAGGCGCAAAATCCACGTGCCCGCCCTCTCCCGGCAGGCTCACCCAGCGCTTATCGACATGAACCAGATGAGCAACGCCCAACCCGGTACCTGCGCCATAGACGGCTATCGGCTTGCCTTCAATCGGCTTCGCGCCGCCAAACTGAATCAGATGTTCGGCTTTCAACATCGGGATCGCCATCGACACCGCCGTGAAATCATTAATGATTTCCAGATGCGAGAACCCCAGATTTTTTTTCATCTCGGCGATAGAAAATGCCCAGGTGTGGTTGGTCATCGCCACCCAATCGCCGGTAATGGGACAGGCGATGGCTATACAGCCGTCCTCAACCTTGACGTTATGCTCTTCCAGATAGACCTGAACAACAGCTTCAAGACTGGGATAATCGAGCCCGGAATAGGTCTTTGCACGGGAGATCTCCCCGCTTGCCAGATCGCACAACGCCAGACGAGCATTCGTTCCGCCTACGTCCCCTACTAAAGCAAATTTTGTCATTCCGTTACGGCTCCGCTAAAGTCAAAATAATTCTTTTGGCACACTCTAAATTCATGAAGCGCTAACAACAACGACCAACGCATAAGCGCCCCTGGTTTAGCGATCTGCGTCACAATTGAACTGAAATTCATGAAAAATTGAGCATCCTGGCGCTTACAATTTTCAGGTTGCATCATTACTTTATCGTTTCAGCACCATTTGCGTCGACGCTCTTTACGAGTCCATGCAAATTAGTGCCCAGGATACTCAGAAGGATATTTTCATGCTGCACCCACGCGCCAGAACCATGCTCCTATTATCGATACCCGCAGTCGTCATTGGTATTGCTTGCAGTCTGGTTTTAATCGTGGCGATGAAAATAGCCGCCGTTTTGCAAAATATCCTGTGGACCAGCCTGCCTGCGAGCGTAGGCATCAATGCCGATGGCCCTTTGTGGACGATGGCTATTCTCACCGGAACCGGCATCGCCGTTGGGCTGATCGTGCGCTTTAGTCCCGGGCACGCGGGACCGGACCCGGCAACAGAGTCGCTGATAGGCGCACCGGTCAGCACCAGCGCGCTGCCGGGTCTGCTTGCGGCGCTGATAGTGGGTCTGGCGGGCGGCGTTAGCCTGGGGCCGGAACATCCTATTATGGTCGTGAATATCGCCCTGGCGGCTGCGGTGGGCAGTCGCCTGTTTCCACGCATTACCCCTCTGGACTGGACGATTCTCGCCGCCTCCGGCACCATCGGCGCGCTATTCGGCACTCCGGTCGCGGCGGCGTTGATATTTTCGCAAACGCTGAACGGCAGCAACGATGTTCCCCTGTGGGACAAGCTATTTGCTCCGCTGCTTGCGGCGGCAGCGGGTTCCCTGACCACCAGCCTGTTTTTTCACCCCCATTTTTCGCTACCGCTGCCTTATCTGTCGGAGTTGCGCTTCGTCGACATTATTAGCGGCGCCATCGTGACGCTTATCGCGATTGCCGTTGGCATGGTCGCCGTCTGGTGCCTGCCGCGTCTACACACGCTGATGCATCGTCTGAAAAATCCTGTGCTTACGCTGGGCGTCGGCGGGTTTTTATTAGGGATTCTGGGCGTCATCGGCGGGCATATCACGCTATTTAAAGGCCTTGATGAGATGCAGCAGTTGCCGGTAAGCCTGACGCTTGGCGCCAATGATTACCTGCTTATTGCCGTGATCAAGCTTGCGGCGCTGATACTTGCCGCCGCCTGCGGTTTTCGCGGCGGGCGTATTTTTCCTGCCGTGTTCGTCGGCGTCGCGCTCGGTCTGATGCTGCATGCCCACGTTCCCGCCGTACCGGCAGCCATCACGGTTTCCTGCGCTATCCTCGGCCTGACGCTGGTAGTGACGCGTGATGGCTGGCTGAGCCTGTTTATGGCGGCGGTGGTCGTGTCGGATACCACGCTACTGCCGCTACTGTGCATTGTTATGCTTCCGGCCTGGCTGCTGCTGGCCGGAAAGCCGTTGATGATTGCCAGAAAGAATAGCGATTAAACGCGGCTGTTCCTCTCTTCCAGCGCCTGAGTGACCGTGCGCAGAAAGTCGGGGATATCCATTTTGGGCAGCATCACCTCTACCAGCGTCAGTCTGTCTGAGGCGACGCTGCTGTTCATCGCTTCTCTCAGCTCATGCGTGCGAGTCACGCGCCAGCATCGGGACGGGACATCGGGAGCAAAAGCATCAGGCAGACGATTCCAGTCCCAGAGCGCAATATCGTTATACCGCTGCTCGGGGCCGTGAATCGCGCGCTCCACCGTATAGCCTTCGTTATTGAGCAACAGAATCAGCGGACGTTGCTTATCCCTGAGCATCGATCCCAGTTCCTGAATAGTTAACTGCGCTGCGCCATCGCCGACAATCAGCACGACCCTTCTGTCCGCCGCTGCTATTTGCGCCCCGTAGGCTGCCGGAAGGGTGAAACCTATCGATCCCCATAGCGGCTGGACAATCAGCGTTGCGTCAGTGGGCAGCTTAAGCGCGGCGGCGCCAAAAGCCGCGGTTCCCTGATCGGCAAGAATAATGTCTCCCGGGCGGAGCTGTTCCTGCACCGTACTCCAGAAGTTTTTCTGCGTCAGGCTTCCTTCAGGCGCGCCGCTCACCCCGGGCGCCTGAATATTCGGCGGCACCCATTCCCCCGCCAGACTTGCGGAGAGCTCGATGACTATTTCGAGCGCCTTATCCATCGGAACCCGGCTGAACCAATGGTCGCCCACCCGAACGGCAAACGGCTGGATTTCAATCGTTTTTTCCTGCGGCAGATGCTGGGTAAAGCCCGCGGTAATGGTGTCGGTCAAACGGGTGCCGATACAAATAATGGTGTCAGCGTTTTCAATGGCCTCGCGGGTTTCCTCTGCGCTCGCAATCCCGCTGTAAGTGCCAACAAAACCGCTTTGTTGCTCATCAAAAAGCCCTTTGCCCATTAACATCGTGGCGCAGGAGACGGGCACGCTGGCGACCCATTTTCGGAGAACATTTTGTAGCCCATAGCGCTGAGCAAGAAAATCAGCCAGCAGCGATACGCGACGACGACTTCTGAGCATCCGCTCCGCGTGCTCGCGGAATCCCGCCAGCTGGTTCTCATCGGCAGGCAGACTCGGAATAAGCAAAGGATGTGCAGGGGGTGTCGCTTTTGCCTTCGCCACATCGGCAGGCAGCATCAAATAACCGGGGCGATGATGGGTGAGCATCTCGCAGAGTACGCGGTCGATTTCATGGCAGGCATTTCCCGCCGCCAGTACCGCCTGAGAGCAGGTAATCTGCTCGCTCATGCGCGAGAAGTGGCTGAAATCACCGTCGCCCAGCGTATGGTGCAGCAGCTCGCCGCGCTGCTGCGCGCCGGTTGAGGGGGCGCCGACAATATGCAGAACCGGAACATGTTCGGCGTAGCTGCCGGCAATACCGTTAAGCGCGCTCAGTTCGCCGACGCCGTAGGTGGTCAACAGCGCGCCTGCGCCTTTGATACGCGCATAGCCATCAGCGGCGTAGGCCGCGTTGAGCTCGTTAGCGCAACCTACCCACCCTAAATTCTGCTGCGCAATAACGCTATCGAGAAACTGTAAATTGTAATCACCAGGTACGCCAAACAAGCGGTCTATGCCGCAATCTACGAGACGATCCAGCAGATAATCGCCAATGGTATAAGTCGGTTGCATATCCTTACTCTCCTCTCGTGCAGGTAAGTTGAGTATTGAATAAGCAGTTGCGCTGTCCAGATTGCACTCAACAAAGACGGTGGAAAGCAAAATTTACGCGTTCCGGGAGTATACTCGCCGGCAAACATTCTTTAGTGTAAACGTATACACAACCCTGTTTTAAGTGCGGAGGAAGTATGGTTTACCAGGCAAACACCACGCGATATCAAACGATGGAATACCGCCGTTGCGGTCATAGCGGGCTAAAGCTACCGGCACTTTCTCTTGGGCTTTGGCATAATTTCGGCGACGAAACGCGGGTGGAAACCAGCCGTCAGCTTCTGCGTCACGCATTCGATCTCGGCATCACCCATTTCGACCTGGCCAACAACTACGGGCCACCGCCGGGTTCCGCGGAGAGCAATTTTGGTCGCATCCTGAAAGAGGACTTTTTGCCCTATCGCGATGAACTGATTATCTCCAGTAAAGCCGGTTACACCATGTGGGACGGCCCCTATGGCGACTGGGGCTCACGCAAATATCTGATTGCCAGCCTCGACCAAAGCCTTAAACGAATGGGCCTCGACTATGTCGATATTTTCTACCACCACCGTCCCGATCCTGAAACGCCGCTGCAGGAAACCATGCGCGCGCTGGACCATCTCGTCCGCCAGGGGAAGGCCCTGTACGTTGGATTATCGAATTATCCTCTCGAACAGGCCCGGGAAGCCGTCAATATTCTTAACGAGCTGGGCACACCGTGTCTGATTCATCAGCCTAAATATTCCATGTTCGAACGCTGGGTCGAGGGGGGTTTACTCGATTTCCTGCAGAGCGCAGGGGTGGGAAGTATAGCGTTTTCACCGCTTGCCGGCGGCCAGTTAACTAACCGTTATCTGCATGGCATTCCGGCGGATTCCCGCGCCGCCAGCGGCAGTCAATTCCTGCAACCGGATCAGCTTACCGAAAGCAAACTGGAAAAGATTCGTCAACTTGACGCAGTGGCCGAAGCCCGCGGGCAGAAGCTCTCGCAGATGGCCCTGGCCTGGGTGCTGCGCGACGAGAAAGTGACTTCGGTATTGATTGGCGCCAGCAAAACCACGCAGCTCGACGATGCGATTGGCATGCTGGGAAACCGCCGTTTCACCGCCGAAGAACAGGCAACGATTGACGCAATCCTTGCGGTGTAAATTCATTTTTACTTTAGCAAAAAGTGCTCTCACTGGCGATTTAGGAGTTCCTCCGATGCGACGGGGCTTTACTGCCCCGTAATATCGGGTTAACAGGCCGACAACGGCCCCGATCGTGAAGGAGAAGAGTATGTTCAGGTCACTGATTTTGGCTGCAGTGCTTCTGGCTTCAGCGCCATTGGTTGCTAACGCTGGTGAAATCACCCTGTTGCCATCAATAAAATTACAAATTGGCGATCGCGACAATTATGGTAACTACTGGGACGGTGGCGGCTGGCGCGACCGTGATTACTGGCGTAAACACTATGAATGGCGCGATAACCGCTGGCGTCGTCACGATAACGGCTGGCATCGCGGCTGGGATAAAGGTAAAGCCTACGAACGCGGCTATCGCGAAGGCTGGAAAGATCGCGACGACCGACGCGGCGGCTGGGGACGAGGCCATGGCGGCCGCGGCCATGGTCACGGGCATCATTAATCGCAAAAGGGAGCCATCCGGCTCCCTTTTTTAATTACCTGCTTAACCGACCAGCGTTCCAACAATCAGCCAGCCGTTGAGCACCACAACCACCGCGACAATCGCCCACCCCAGCACTTTCACCCACCGGGAATTAACCAGATCCCCCATCAGCCGCGCATTGCTGGTAAAGATGAGCAGCGGCACCAGCGCCAGGGCGATACCGAAGCTCAGCAAGACCTGGCTCATCACCAGAATACGCGTCGGATCAAGCCCCATCAAAATCACAATGAATGAAGGCAGCATGGTAATGGCCCGACGAAACCACAGCGGGATATGAAAGCGAATAAAACCCTGCATTACGACCTGCCCCGCCAGGGTGCCTACAACCGTGGAGGATAAACCGGCGGCGACCAGGCTCAGCCCAAAGATGGTGGCTGCCGCGTGGCTCAACAACGGCTCCAGCGTCAGATAGGCCTGATCGAGATCGGCAACGCCGGTGTGGCCATTGAAATGGAAGGCCGCGGCGGCGGTCGCCATCATGGCCAGGTTAACAAAACCTGCGATTGTCATAGCGATGGCAACATCCCAGCGCGTGGCGTTATAGCGCTCTTTGCGCGTCCCCCCGTGCAGGTGCTGAGTGAGCGACGAGTGTAAATAGATAACATGCGGCATGATGGTCGCCCCCAATACCCCGGCGGCAAGGAATACCGCTTCGCTGGTTGGCAGAGACGGTACGAGCATGCCTTTCGCCAGCGGCGCCAGCGCCGGCTGGGAGAAGATAAGTTCAACGACATAAGCCGCCGCAACAAACAGCAGCAGTCCGCCGATGACTTTTTCCAGCGGTTTTTGTCCGCGGCGCTGTAGCATCAGGATCAGGAACGTCGCGATCCCCGTCAATACCGCGCCCTGCAGCAATGACACGCCGAGCACCAGCTTAAATCCAATGGCTGCGCCAATAAACTCTGCAAGGTCGGTCGCCATAGCGATAATTTCCGCCTGCACCCAGTAAAACCACACCACCGGACGCGGGTAGTGGTCGCGAATTTGCTCTGCCAGATTTTTACCGGTAGCGATACCCAGCTTCGCCGACATCACCTGAATCAGCATCGCCATCAGATTTGCCCACACGACCACCCATAGCAGTTGGTAGCCAAAGCTGGCGCCGGCCTGGATGTTAGTCGCGAAATTACCCGGATCGATATAGCCAATGGCAGCAATGAACGCAGGCCCCATCAGGGCGAGCTTAATCTTGCGCGCTGCGCGACCGCTGCTATTCTCAACGCGACTGTTTGTCATTTTCTGCCTCTGGAAATATAGCCTTTGCTATGTTTTATGCTATCAAAATGCGAATGATTATCAAGTTCATTTGGAGCGATGATAATGATTGCTGTGATAGGGGGGAACGATAGCAGGTCAGTAACTTAAAACCGGGGAACTGATAAATTCTCTTAATCAGTCATCAGAATAGTACAACAGCGCAACTTTTAAAACTTTTACGTAACATAACAAAAATGCATGGTTGATCACTATTTTTGCCATTAGTCACATATCCTTGCAATAGTGTGTGCTGGCTCTCGTTTTCTTTGCGCTTGTTACATAGAATGTGCACAGAAATTTAACCTGCCTCATATTTGGAGCAAATATGGACCGCGTCTTGCACTTTATTCTCGCGATCGTAGTGGTGGCTATTCTGGCCCTGTTGGTCAGCCACAACCGTAAGCAGATTCGTATTCGTTATGTCATTCAGCTGCTTGTCATTGAAGTGCTGCTGGCCTGGTTCTTCCTGAACTCTGACATTGGTCTGGGTTTTGTGAAGGGCTTCTCCGAGATGTTCGAAAAACTCCTCGGCTTTGCCAATGAAGGGACAAACTTTGTCTTCGGCAACATGAACGACAAAGGCCTGGCTTTCTTCTTCCTGAAAGTTCTGTGCCCTATCGTCTTCATTTCCGCGCTGATTGGTATTTTGCAGCATATTCGTATTCTGCCTATCGTCATTCGCGCGATCGGAACCGTACTGTCCAAAATCAACGGTATGGGCAAGCTGGAATCCTTTAACGCAGTCAGCTCGCTGATTCTGGGTCAGTCTGAAAACTTCATCGCGTATAAAGATATTCTTGGCAAAATGTCCCGCAACCGCATGTACACCATGGCTGCGACCGCGATGTCTACGGTATCCATGTCTATCGTAGGTGCGTACATGACCATGCTGCAGCCGAAATACGTTGTTGCGGCGCTGGTACTCAACATGTTCAGTACCTTTATCGTTCTGTCGCTGATTAACCCGTATCGCGTTGACGAAAGCGAAGAAAATCTGCAGATGTCTAATCTGCATGAAGGCCAAAGCTTCTTCGAAATGCTGGGTGAATATATCCTGGCGGGCTTTAAGGTGGCGATTATCGTGGCCGCCATGCTGATTGGCTTTATTGCCCTGATCTCCGCGCTGAACGCCCTGTTCGCCACCGTTACCGGCTGGTTTGGCTATAGCATCTCCTTCCAGGGGATCCTCGGCTATATCTTCTATCCGGTGGCGTGGGTCATGGGCGTACCGGCAGGCGAAGCGCTGCAGGTAGGTAGTATTATGGCAACCAAGCTGGTTTCTAACGAATTCGTCGCCATGATGGATCTGCAGAAAGTGGCCGCCACGCTCTCACCGCGTGCGGAAGGTATCATCTCTATCTTCCTGGTCTCCTTCGCTAACTTCTCATCTATCGGCATTATCGCTGGCGCAATTAAAGGCCTGAACGAAGAGCAAGGTAACGTGGTTTCTCGCTTCGGCCTGAAGCTGGTTTACGGTTCCACTCTGGTGAGCGTGCTTTCTGCGTCTATCGCCGCGCTGGTACTGTAATCCCTCTTCGCTAGAGAGAAAGCCGGGCAAGTCCCGGCTTTTTTACGTCCGCAGCTCGCTCAGCGGCTGCGGTTTACCTACCAGATACCCCTGGAGGTAATCGACCCCTAGCTGAAGAAGTTTTTCCCGCTGCTCCGACGTTTCAACGTATTCCGCCACCACCTTCATCTTTTTAACCTTAGCCATTTCGATAATCGATTTGACCATAATGGCGTCCAGCGGATCGGTTTCGATATCCCGCACGAAGCAACCGTCAATTTTTAAAATATCGGCCTGCAGGCTTTTCAGCCGCTCATAGTTAGCGTAGCCGGTGCCAAAATCATCGATAGCGATAGCGCAGCCGAATTCTCGCAGCTGCTGTATGTTATACATACTGGTTTCCACATCGGAAAACGCCTGCTCTTCGGTGACTTCAATCGTTATCGCCTCCGCCGACAGGTTATAGCGTTTAAAAAGCGAGATAATTTGCGTTGCGCTATCCTTTTGCATCAGCGTATAGGGCAGCAGATTCACGGAGAAGTGCTGCCCTTGATGGTGCCTGAGCGAGCTGAACAGCGTTTCCAGTACCTGCATATCAAAGCGCTGGCTCAGATTAAACTGCGCGATCGGCGGAATAAACTTATCGGGCGTAATGATGTTATTACCGCAGCGCATACGGCAAAGAACTTCGTAGTATCCCTTTCCTGCGGCATCGCGGATGGGTTGGGCATACAGTACCAGACCGCGCTCGTTAAGCGCCTGCTTAATCTGCGCCAGCAGCCGGACCTGTTCGCTTGTTTGATCGGAAATCTGTTCCTGAGCGGCGTCAAGCGCTAACACGCGACGAGCCGCGCCGGCCTGCTCCGATAGCCAGCTAAGCTGACCAAGCATCGGGTGAATATCCGATTCGGTACCGCTATAGCCTCCCCACGATGCGCCAAACTCGAGATCCAACGTCTGGTTGTTCCAGCTAAACTTTTTATGGTTAAGCGTGGAAACGATATGATTTAAACGCGCCTCAGGTTCAGGGCCGTTTAGCACCAGCAATAGCTCACTACCGGGAAGCTGAAAAATCCGCTCTCCCTGAGACAATAGCGGCTGTAGCTTACAGGCGATTTGCCGTTTGCTCTCAACCCTCATCATCATGCCGTAATGGCGGCTAAGGAAATCCAGATTCTGTATTCGCAGGCTGCTTATAGCAACCGCGGGGTTACGCTGCAGATGACTCTCCAGCGCACGCAAATTGGGCAAACCGGTTAGCGGATCTTCTTCCGCCTGGTCTCGCCATCTGAACTTCATTCTTTCACTGCGCGCGTAGATATCCGCCATATAAAACAGACAGATAGTGAAACAAATTAGCACCGAAAGCACAAATGACAGGGAATATTCAGTTTGTACCCCATGCAAAAAATTCTGGTTATAGGCCACGAGTAAAAATGCTGAAACGGACCACGAAATGCGAATCAGCGTATGCGCCAGACGACTAATACCAATAAAGTACAAAATGAAAATAAGAGGAACTAAATAACCAGCAATAAAAACAGAATCATAAGGCGTACATAGCACCAGTAATATTGCCGCCAGCGCTACAAACCAGTACAGCGTAAATACTCGCTGCTCGCGCACTTGCCATGAATGACAAAGATTGCGCCAGAATACTCGCGCATATCGCGGACTGATAATCATCCGCAACGGATAATAAAAGAAGGTCGTAAAAATTAACGCAGCGCTAATCAGGCTCTGTATATCGATAACGGTGTAGATAACCGACATATTGCCGAAATAGCTGGAAATCGCCAGCGGAAACGAAAAGAAGCGCCCCGCCAGATACATTGTGATCTTGAGCAGAATTGGCGCGAAGAAACCGCCCCAGAAAACCCTCACGCCCATATGTTTCGCCGTCAGCCCGGCGCGCCAGCGCCTTCCAAGCTGATAACGGACAATAGCGCAGGAAAGGAATACCGAGAAGAGCTGGCAAAAAAGCAGGATGACCGCCTGAGTGAAGGTCAGATCGATTATCCAGGCATTGGTAATCGCAAACGCGATTACCAATGGAGCAACGGCATAGCGGCCAAAAATAAAAAGCACAGCATACATTAAGCTCAACGGCAGCCATGCCAGATAAATTTGATTTCCGTCAATAATAGTTTGAGGAGAAATAAATCTGGACAGCGGAATGGCTATAAAGCAGACCAGAAGGGCCAGCAGAGTTTTTTTGATCTTAATGTTAAAATGATCAATCATTATTGTTAATTAAAACTCCTGCGGCAACAAATATATTTAGGCAGCAAATATTATGTTGCTTAATAAAGGCAGGCAAGATTTTAAATAGTGAAAAAATCTGAAATTACTTAACGCGGAGATTTACTGACTTATTCAGAAAGTACTTTACATTTCCCTGATAAAAACAAAAACCCCCGCCGCAGCGAGGGTTCGGAATTTGGTGGAGCTAAGCGGGATCGAACCGCTGACCTCTTGCATGCCATGCAAGCGCTCTCCCAGCTGAGCTATAGCCCCACATGACCTCTTTACGAACCAAATCTGCTGGGTGCAGGATTTGGTGGAGCTAAGCGGGATCGAACCGCTGACCTCTTGCATGCCATGCAAGCGCTCTCCCAGCTGAGCTATAGCCCCGTAACGTAAAGCGTGTCGTGTTGACGGGCGGCATAATATGAATTCCTTCGTCAGGTGTCAACGGCAAAATGAATCCCCGCAATTTGATCGCTGAAAAAGCAGGCAAACGGCTGACATTGCGAGCCTTATCGCAGCCAGAAGCTAAACATGTCACTCTTTCCTGTAAAAGGATGCTATAACATGTGCAACTAATTCCCACATATTTACTCAGGAAATAGTATGCTCAAGGAACGAATGACACCTGAAGAAATAGCGCATCTGACTGGCTTCAGTCGGCAAACCATAAACAAATGGGTACGTAAAGAGGGGTGGCAAACCTCCCCGCGCCCCGGCGTTCAGGGCGGTAAAGCGCGCCTCGTACATGTCAATGAGCAGGTTCGCGAATTCATACGCAGCGCGCAGCGCGTGGCCGAAAACCCGGTCCCCTACTCCGCAACGGATAACGAACTGGAATCTCTGCTTCTTACGCTGTGCAAAGAGATGACGCCGGGTGAGCAAAAGTTGCTGATGTCGCTGCTGTTGCGTGAAGGGATCACCGGATTACTCAACCGACTGGGTATCCGCGATCGGTGAAAGCATGATGAAACTTAAAGATAAAATGACGCCAGCGGAGCTCGCCGAGAGTCTTAACCTCGCCCGACAAACCATTAACCGCTGGGCCAGAGAACAAAAATGGCGGACGGAACCGATACCCGGAGTCAAAGGGGGGCGCGCTCGTCTTATCGTTATCGACAAGCAGGTTATCGATTTCCTCGCCAATATTCCGGCGCTACGGCATCTGGCGATAGATAATCAGCTGGCTGAACAGCCCGTCAAATACTTTGTGAATGATGCTGACGCCATATGGCGGCAGATTGTCGAAACCATGCACCTGATGACCCCGACCGAACAGTTACACCTGCGCGATCTTCTTGCGCGCGAGGGGATTAGCGGATTTCTCTCCCGGCTTGGTATTACTGATGCAAAGTAGCAGGCAAAAAAAACGGCGGGGTTAGCTATCCCCACCGTTTTGCAATGTCTGTTTCAAGTATCAGGATTGTTGGCTTTCGCGTTCAGCAATAAAGGCCAGCGCCTTATTGATACGTTCTACGCTACGGGATTTGCCAATCGCATGCACGGTCACATCAAGCGCCGGAGACTGGCCTGCGCCGGTTACGGCAACTCGCAGCGGCATCCCGACTTTGCCCATCCCGACTTCCAGTTCATCAGCCGTCGCCTGAATCGCGTGATGAACATTTTCCGCAGTCCAGTCACTGATAGCGGCTAATTTATCGCGTACCACTTCCAGCGGCTGACGAGCAACAGGGCGCAGGTGCTTTTTCGCCGCATCGGCATCAAACTCGGCAAAATCTTCATAGAAATAACGGCAGCTCGCCGCCATCTCTTTCAGCGTTTTGCAGCGTTCGCCCAGCAGCTTAACCAGCTCAGCCAGCTGCGGGCCGTTACGGGTATCGATATTTTCCTGCTCAATGTGCCACTGTAAATGCGTTGCCACATATTCCGGGGCCAGCGAGTTGATATAGTGATGGTTCAGCCACTGCAGTTTTTCGGTGTTGAACGCGCTCGCAGATTTGCTCACCGCTCCCAGGCTAAACAGCTTAATCATCTCTTCACGAGAGAAAATTTCCTGGTCGCCGCTGGACCATCCCAGACGCACCAGATAGTTCAGCAGCGCTTCCGGCAGGTAGCCGTCGTCGCGATACTGCATAACGCTGACCGCGCCGTGACGCTTGGATAATTTTTTACCGTCATCGCCGTTAATCATCGAAACGTGGGCGTAAACCGGCACAGGCGCATTCAGCGCTTTCAGGATGTTAATCTGGCGCGGTGTATTGTTGATATGGTCTTCACCACGAATAACGTGGGTGATTTCCATATCCCAGTCGTCAACCACGACGCAGAAGTTATAGGTTGGAGAACCATCGGTACGGCGAATAATCAGATCGTCCAGCTCATGGTTGCTGAATTCGATCGGACCGCGGATCTGGTCGTCAAAAACAACGGACCCCTCTTCCGGGTTGGCAAAACGAACAACGCAAGGTTCATCATCAGCATGATGTTCGTGGCCATGGCGGCAGCGACCGTCATAACGTGGCTTTTCGCCTTTTGCCATTTGTTCTTCACGCAGCGCTTCCAGACGCTCTTTAGAGCAATAGCATTTATAGGCCGTGCCCGCTTCCAGCATTTCATCAATGACGGCGTTATAGCGATCAAAACGCTTGGTCTGGAAGTACGGACCCTCATCCCATTCCAGGCTCAGCCAGTTCATACCATCCATGATGGCTTCAATGGCCTCCGGCGTGGAGCGCTCAAGATCGGTATCTTCAATACGCAGCACAAACTCACCGCCGTGGTTACGTGCAAAAAGCCAGGAATAGAGAGCAGTACGCGCGCCGCCAACGTGCAGATAGCCTGTCGGGCTGGGCGCGAAGCGAGTTTTGATTTTCATGAAGTGGCCTTACGTTTGATAAAGGTGCCGACACGCGGCAGTGTTCGTTGGATTTTATGGAGGAATATTCTAACACCGTGGGCTGATTCCTCAATGTTGTTACCGTTTCAACGTCAAGCTTTACCCTTTTTGTTTATAAATCATGCGTCATAGATGACATTGCGATCGTTTTGTTTAATTTTACGACGAACAAACAAATTATTTAGAAAAGGCGTTGACTCATTTTCAACTCTCCCTATAATGCGACTCCACACAGCGGGGGTGATTAGCTCAGCTGGGAGAGCACCTCCCTTACAAGGAGGGGGTCGGCGGTTCGAACCCGTC
This sequence comes from Klebsiella sp. K5-306, assembly GCF_051835185.1. Taxonomy (NCBI): domain Bacteria; kingdom Pseudomonadati; phylum Pseudomonadota; class Gammaproteobacteria; order Enterobacterales; family Enterobacteriaceae; genus Klebsiella; species Klebsiella sp. K5-306. The sequence continues at coordinate 232,772 of NZ_JAIFJY010000003.1, read as the reverse complement.
ATCACCCACCAACTACTTTACGTAGTCTCCGCCGTGTAGCAAGAAATTGAGAAGTGGGTGATTAGCTCAGCTGGGAGAGCACCTCCCTTACAAGGAGGGGGTCGGCGGTTCGATCCCGTCATCACCCACCACTTTCTCGCCAGCTGGATTTCTTGTCATAAAATGTGAAGTACCGAAGTGGGTGATTAGCTCAGCTGGGAGAGCACCTCCCTTACAAGGAGGGGGTCGGCGGTTCGATCCCGTCATCACCCACCACTTAGGGTCGTTAGCTCAGTTGGTAGAGCAGTTGACTTTTAATCAATTGGTCGCAGGTTCGAATCCTGCACGACCCACCAATGCAAAAAAGCGCCCTAAAGGCGCTTTTTTGCTATCTGCGATTCAAAAGATTCGAACCTGCTGCAGGTTCGAGTCGACAAAATTGTCGGGAACAATTTTGTACAACGCGTAGCGTTGCCCGAAGGGCGAGTCTCAGGATGAGACGAGTAGCGAAGAGAGACAACGGAGCCGCCTGCGGCGACGGCCCGAAGGGCAAGCGAAGCGAGTCATCCTGCACGACCCACCAATGCAAAAAAGCGCCCTAAAGGCGCTTTTTTGCTATCTGCAATATACGAAACCGGCACAGGCCTTCATCTTGCTATCCGGCACTGACCATCAATTCACCAGCGCCGCTACCAGCTTCTCCAGCGCGGGCGTCGCCTGTTGTTGGTCATAGACAATATACAAGTCAGCGGGTATGCGCTCTTCCAGCGGACGAAACACAACGCCCGGCCAGGTCATTTGCGCATAGCTATCGGCAATGAGCGTAATACCAATTCCCATGCTGACCATAGCCAGTACCGTTTGCGGCTCCATCACTTCACGGATAATCATCGGCAAGAATCCGGCACTCTGACAGACGCGCTGCAAAAACGTCCAGTCGGTATGTATTGAAGGCATCGTAACAAAATATTCGTTACGCAGCGCCGCAAGCGGGATCGCCTCAAGCATCGCCAGCGGATGCTCCTCCGGCATGGCCACCAGAAAAGAGGACTCGTGCAAACGCAGGCTGGTAAATCCTGGCGTAGGCGCTGTCGCCATCCGCCACACGCCGGCATCCAGCTCCCGTCGCTCCAGCATCGCCATCTGCATGGCGGGCATGTTCTCGCGGAAAAGCACCTCTACGTTAGGGTTCTCTTTCAAAAAACGCCGCATTACCGGGCGCATTTTCCCCCACATCGCCGTACCTATCACGCCCAGTTCTACCCTCCCCGCCTCACCCCGGCCAATCTGCTCAACTCGCGCCAGCGCCTGATTGGCGCTGGAAAGCAGGCGGCGGGACTCCTCCATCAGAATTTTTCCAGCATGGGTCAACGCCACGCTACGAGAGTGGCGAACAAACAGCAGCGTACCGAGCTGCTGCTCCAGCTCCTTGATGTGGATACTAAGCGGCGGTTGCGACATGTTCAGACGGGCAGCCGCACGACCAAAATGCAGCTCTTCTGCAACAGCCAGAAAATAGCGCAATAATTTCAGATCGATACGATGCGTGCGTTCCATGGGACATGCGCTCCTGAGGCGAAGGATAATGCGCAAAGTTACCACACTGCATCCTGGAAAATGAAACGGCGGAGTATAAACTCCGCCGCTGAAGAAGATTAATGCGTCAGCGCTTTGTTGATAAGTTTCTCAGGCTCATGTTGATAGCGGAAGAACAGGGCAAAAATAACCGCCAGCAGTAATGAATAGGCGGCGAACACCAGCCAGATAGTCTGCCAGTCTTTTACGCCATCAATAGAGAAGTAATCAACGGCCATACCGCTCAGAACTGAACCAACCCATGCTCCAATGCCGTTCACCATGGTCATAAATAGGCCCTGGGCGCTGGCGCGAATATTGGCACTGACCTCCTGCTCAACAAATACCGATCCAGAAATATTAAAGAAGTCGAATGCGCAGCCGTAAACAATCATCGACATCAGCAGCAACACAAAACCGAACGGAGAGGGATCGCCAAAAGCGAAAAGGCCAAAGCGCAGCGTCCATGCCAGCATACTCATCAGCATGACTGTTTTGATGCCAAAGCGTTTAAGAAAGAACGGTATGGTGAGGATGAAAGCGACCTCCGCCATCTGCGACACCGAAAGCAAAATTGAGGGATAACGTACGACAAAGCTGTCGGCAAACTCCGGATTGCGGGCAAAATCATGCAGGAAAGGATTACCGAAGACGTTAGTTATTTGCAGTACCGCTCCCAGCATCATCGCAAAAAAGAAGAAAATGGCCATCCGCGGATTTTTAAATAACACAAAGGCATCCAGCCCCAGCCGGCTGGCCAGGGTGGTTCCGGCTTTCTTCTCGACGACAGGAATTTTCGGTAACGTAAATGCATAAATCGCCAGTAATAGCGACGCGGCAGAGGCGATATATAGCTGTGCGCTGCTTAACTCCAGCCCCATCAGGCTCACCGTCCACATTGCGGCAATAAAACCGAGAGTGCCAAAAACGCGAATGGGAGGAAACGCGGTCGCCGGATCCTGGCCGGACTGCGACAGACATGAATAGCAGACGCTGTTAGACAAGGAGATAGTGGGCATGTAGACCATCGCGTTAATGAGCATCACCCAGAACATCGTATCCGGATCGGTCACGGTCGTCGCATAAAGAAGCACTCCCGCGCCAACCAAATGGCAGAACATATAGGCCCGTTCTGCACGAAGCCATTTATCAGCAATGATCCCCATGATGCCGGGCATGATAATGGCCGCCAGCCCCTTAGAGCTATACACCATGCCGACGTTTGCGCCGGTGAAATGCAGCGTATTGATCATGTAAGAACCCAGGGTGACCAGCCAGCTTCCCCAGATAAAATATTGCAAAAACGACATGAGCTTTAAGCGAGAAGCGATACCCATTTTTTCCGTTCCTTGCCATTAAAGTAAGACCCCGCAAGCGGGGTCAATATTTATTATTTTCAGGCCAGTTTGCGTAAGAAGCCGCAGATCAGGTTGATAAAGTTCTGCCGGGAGAGTTCGGCCGCTGCCAGGGTTTGCGCGTGGGATAACTTCACATCGCCCAGACCTTCAGCCAGATTAGTAATCGCTGCAACAGCCACCACTTTCAACCCGCAATGGCGGGCGCTTATCACCTCCGGCACCACGGACATCCCCACCACATCGCCGCCGATAATTTGCATCATGCGGATCTCAGCCGCCGTTTCAAAATTCGGCCCGGGATAGGAGACAAATACGCCTTCAGTCAGCGGAAAACCCTCCTCTGCCGCAACGCGCTGCAGAACGGCGCGATAATCCGCATCATAGGCATTTGCCAGCGAGAAAAAGCGCTCGCCGAAGCGTTCATCATTCAGGCCCACCATCGGCGTACCCGGCATAGTATTAAGATGATCGCTCAGCGCCACCAGACTTCCCGGCCCCACTTCTGGACGAAGAGAACCGGCCGCGTTAGTACAAAACAGCAGTTCACATCCCAGAAGCTTTAGCGTACGGATGGCATCGGTCATGACCGTCATGCCGCGCCCTTCGTAGAAGTGCCCGCGCCCCTTCATGCAGGCAACCGGTACGCCAGCCAGATTTCCCAACACCAGCTCGCCGGCATGGCCGTGAACGGTACTCACCGGGAATCCAGGCAGCTTCTCGTATGAAATTGCCACTGCATCTTCAATTTGCTCCGCTAGCGCCCCAAGACCCGAACCAAGAATAAAAGCCACCCGCGGCATAAAGTCCGGCTTATATCCGCGAATGATGTCTGCGCTATACCATGGGTTCTGTGAAAAAAGCGTGTCGCTCATAAGCTGTCCTTAGAAACTGAAGAATCGATAAGTTAATTGGCTACCATGATGTTATAACGAGGGTACGCAATCGATTACCAATACAGTTTTCCCGGACGTTCGATATCAAAAAGCTATTGATTTCATTTCTGATACAAGGGGTCATTCTCGCGCAAAGCGGTCAGCTGGCCAGCCTGATGCCGCACCACCTCCCACAGCGCTTCTGCGGCAGTTGAAAGCGAGCGATTTTTACGCCGCGCCAGCATCAGCTGACGCTCCACCACCGGAGTGAGTCGTTTCACCTGCAAATGGCTGCCCTGAGGAAGCGGCAGCGCTAATGCGGGTAAAATACTGATACCTATCCCCGACTCAACCATCGGAAATAGCGTGGCCGGATGACCGATTTCCTGCACGATATTCGCTTTAACGGCAAATCCCGAGAGCGCGGCGTCAATCAGCGGACGACTACCAGAAGCATAATCCTGCAGAACCAGCCGCTGCTGCTGGAGGTCTTGCCAGTTCACCGCGCTCCGTCCGGCAAAAGGGTGATCGCTACGGCAAAGCAACAGAAAAGGTTCGGCGAGCACCGTCTCACACTGTAAATCGGTAGCAGCGCCAGGATCGATCACAATGCCAAAATCCACTTCCCCCTGGCGGATACTCTCCAGCACCCACTGCTGGGGGCGGTCGTGTAGTACGAAATCGATTTCCGGATAACGACGGTTGCTGTCGGCAATGCACTGCGGGATAAGATGGGCGGAAATAGTCTGGCTGGCCGCCACCCGGACGGTTCCCATCAGCTGCTGCCCGACGCGTCCGGCCTCTCGCAGCGTGCCGTTTAGTTCATCCAACAGACGCTCAAGCCGGGCCGCGAGCTGCTGGCCGGCCTCCGTAAGCACCACTTCGCGCGTCGTTCGGTCAAGCAAGCGTACCCCGGTCTGATGCTCCAGCTCTTTGACGCTATGGCTTACCGCTGACTGGCTAAGGCCAATACTCTCCCCTGCCCGGCTAAAGCTTTTGACGCGAGCAACGGTCACAAAAACCTTCAACTGTCGTAGCGAGTAATTCATCTCTTTTTTTCATGAATAGATGCAATAAATCGATTTTATTTCTCAAACTAAAGAAAGCACAATAGCGACATCGATTTTCAGGAGCGTTTATGAAATTTTTCCGCATTCTTGATCCATTCACCCTAACGTTAGTCACCGTCGTCCTGCTGGCCTCTTTTTTTCCTGCTCGCGGCGGATTTGTCCCCTTCTTTGAGCATTTAACTACCGCCGCCATCGCGCTGCTGTTTTTTATGCACGGCGCCAAACTCTCGCGTGAGGCGATCGTTGCCGGAGGAAGCCACTGGCGTTTACATCTCTGGGTCATGTGCAGCACGTTTATCGTTTTTCCCGTGCTTGGCGTGCTGTTTGCCTGGTGGGCGCCTGTCAACGTCGATCCGGCGCTATACACCGGGTTTATTTATCTCTGCATTCTGCCAGCCACCGTCCAGTCGGCCATCGCGTTTACTTCCCTGGCGGGCGGTAACGTGGCGGCAGCGGTATGCTCGGCCTCGGCCTCAAGCCTGCTGGGGATCTTCATTTCGCCTTTGCTGGTCGGCCTGCTGATGAATCTGCACGGCGCGGGCGGGAGTCTGGAGCAGGTTGGTAAAATCATGCTGCAGCTGCTGCTGCCGTTTGTGCTGGGGCATCTTTCTCGCCCATGGATTGGCAACTGGGTGACAAAACATAAAAAGTGGATCTCAAAAACCGATCAGACCTCTATCCTGCTGGTCGTTTATTCGGCATTCAGCGAGGCAGTCGTGAACGGTATCTGGCACAAAGTGGGTATCGGATCGCTGTTGTTCATCGTTATTGTCAGCATCGTGCTGCTGGCAATTGTGATAGCTATTAACGTGTTTGTAGCGCGCAGGTGTGGGTTTAATAAAGCGGATGAAATTACGATTGTCTTCTGCGGGTCGAAAAAGAGCCTGGCGAACGGCATTCCAATGGCCAATATTCTCTTCCCGACCTCAATCCTGGGGATCATGGTGCTGCCGCTGATGATCTTCCATCAGATTCAGCTCATGGTGTGCGCAGTGCTGGCGAGGCGCTATAAGCGCCAGGCCGAAGCATTGCAGGCGCAGGAAAAAAACCGCGCCTCCGAAGCTTAACGCGGACGCTTAAGGGGCTGGACCAGACCAGTCAGTCCCTCTGTTTTAATCAACAGGGTTAATGCCATCAGTTCGCCGAGATGCCCGGCAGGAAATTGATCCTTACGGGCAAACCACAGCAGATACTCTTCCGGCACATCAATTAATCGACGGCCTTTGTACTTGCCAAACGGCATTTCCGTATTGGCAATTTCAATAAGCTGCTCTTTATCCACGCGACTCTCCGAGCAGGCGCAGCATTTCGTCTTCATCGATTACCGCAATTCCCAGCTCCTGCGCTTTAGCGAGCTTAGAACCCGCAGCCTCCCCGGCGATAACCAGGTCGGTTTTCTTCGACACGCTGCCCGCAACCTTCGCGCCCAGCGCAACCAGCTGCGCTTTCGCATCATCACGAGAGAGCTGGCTCAGGCTACCGGTCAGAACAATCGTTTTTCCGGCGAACGGGCTATCAATCTCTTCAGCATTGACCACCACCGGCGCAGGCCAGCGGACGCCCTCTTTACGCAGCTGAGCGATAACTTCGCGGTTGCTCTCTTCGGCAAAGAAATTACGCACGTGCGTGGCGACGACAATCCCGACATCCGGCACTTTTTGCAGATCGTCAATCGAGGCCTGCTCAAGCGCCTCAATAGTGCCAAAGTGGGCCGCTAAACCGGCTGCCGTCGCCTCACCCACTTCACGGATCCCCAGCGCATAAAGAAAACGAGCGAAGGTGGTCTCTTTTGACTTCTCCAGGGCATCCACGATGTTCTGCGCTGATTTTGGCCCCATGCGATCGAGCCCGGTGAGTTTACCCGGCGTCAGCTGAAAGAGATCGGCTGGCGTGTGCACATACTCTTTTTCTACCAGCTGATCGATGATTTTATCGCCCATACCATCGACGTCCAGAGCGCGACGGGAGACAAAATGCTTGAGCGACTCTTTGCGCTGCGCGCCGCAGATCAATCCGCCGGTACAGCGCGTTACCACTTCGCCTTCAACGCGTTCGACGTCGGAGTGGCATACCGGACAATGGGTTGGGAACACGATTTCCCGCGTCTCTTCCGGGCGTTCTGAGAGCACAACGTTCACGACCTGGGGAATCACATCTCCGGCACGACGAATAACTACCTTATCGCCGATGCGCAGTCCCAGGCGCTCGATTTCATCGGCATTGTGGAGGGTCGCGTTGCTGACCAGTACTCCGGCGACGTGTACCGGCTCAAGACGCGCAACCGGCGTGATGGCGCCGGTTCGCCCGACCTGAAACTCAACGTCGCGCACGAAAGTCATCTGCTCCTGCGCCGGAAACTTAAACGCCACCGCCCAGCGCGGCGCGCGTGCTACGAAGCCAAGCTGTTCCTGTAACGCAAGCGAATCGACTTTGATCACCACTCCGTCGATATCAAATCCCAGATTCGGTCGATCTTCTTCCACCTTGCGATAGTAAGTAAGCACTTCCTCTGGCGTATGGCAGAGTTTTACGCGCTCGCTGACCGGCAGCCCCCAGAACTTAAACTGCTGCAAGCGTGCAGAGTGGCTGGCCGGCAGCTCGCCGCCTTCCAGCACGCCCACGCCATAGCAAAAGAAAGTGAGCGGACGCTTCGCGGTAATCCGCGGATCGAGCTGACGTAAAGAACCTGCTGCGGCGTTACGCGGGTTAGCAAAGACTTTCCCCCCGGTTCGCCGGGCCTCTTCATTAATTTTTTCGAACCCTGCCTGCGGCAGAAACACCTCTCCGCGAACCTCAAGCCGCTGCGGAATATTGTCGCCGCGTAGCTTCAGGGGGATCGCGCGGATGGTACGCACGTTGGAGGTAATATCTTCACCGGTCGTTCCATCTCCGCGGGTCGCCGCCTGTACCAGCAAGCCGTTCTCATAGAGGATACTGACCGCCAGGCCATCCAGCTTGAGCTCGCAGCAGTAGGTAAGATCATCACTATTTTTCAGACGGTCCTGCACCCGCTTGTTAAACGCGAGGAAACTCTCCTCATCAAAGACGTTATCGAGCGACAGCATCGGAACTTCATGGCGGATCTGGCTAAAGGAGGCTAGCGGTGCGGCGCCGACGCGCTGGGTGGGCGAGTCTGGGGTGATCAGCTCCGGGTGCTGAGCTTCCAGCTCGCGCAGTTCACGCATTAACCGGTCGTATTCCGCATCAGGAATTTCCGGCGTATCCATGACGTGGTAGAGATATTCATGATGGCGAAGCGTGGTTCGCAGTTCAGTCAGTTTTTGTTCGTTCGATTCCATATTACACCATCAATGATAAAAAACCCCCGACGGGCGGGGGTTCAGGATAAGTAGATTAAACGCAAAAAGCGGGATCAGGCGTTCGCCTCTTTTACTTCACGAATGCGGTCCTGATATTCACGCAGTTTTTGCGGCGTCATCATACGACGCTGGTCGTCCAGCACCACGCCACCGACTTCATCGGCGATGTACTGCGCGGACTGCAGCATCAGCTTAAAGTTTTGCAGTTCATCGCCAAAGGACGGAACCTGCATAAAGATAGTCACCCCAGGGGTCATCATATCCGCCATGCTGTCCGGATTAAAGGTGCCAGGTTTGACCATATTCGCCAGACTGAAAAGCACCTGGCCGCTACCGTCCGGGCTCAGGTGACGATGGAAAATATTCATATCGCCAAATTTGAAGCCCGCCTGCTGGATACTGTTGATGAGCAGCTCGCCGTTAAGCTGCGAGCCATGATGCGCGGCGACGTTCATCACGATGACCGTCTCCTTGCGCTCTTTAGGCTGCGGCGCTGCCGGCTGCGGCTCAGGGGCCGGAGGTTCAGGCGTCGGCTGCGGCTGCGGAGCGGCAACAGGCTGCTGTTGAACCGGCTGCTGCACATGCTGAACGGGTTGCTGCACATGCTGCTGTGGCTGCGGCGATTGCTGTGGCTGCGTTTGCGGCGGCTGCTGGGGCTCCACGGGCTGTGTCACCGGCTGCTGCGTCGGCGCGGCATAATGCGGTTGCTGAACCGGAGCCTGAGAGTGAACTGGCTGCTGATGCGGCTGCTGCGCTGCACGGGCAGGCTCTTCCGGGCGCACAGGCTGCTGCGCCTGACGCTCATAAGGAGGCTGGTACTGGTGCTGCGGCGGCTGACGAGGAGCTTCATGCTCCCCATGAACGCCGTTCGGCGCATGACTCGCCCGATGAACCCGGACTTCACCAACGCCTTCAACATCGTCATCAAAGTCGTCGCCTTCCGACTCTTCATCGTCGCGAGACTTCATACGTTTCAGTGGGCGATCGCGAAACATCGAGGAACGTTCTTTACGGCTGGTCCAAAAACCGTGCACCAGTAAAGCGATTATGGCGATCGCGCCAACAATGATTAATATCAGACGCAAATCCTGCATCATTATATTCTCTGTTGTTCTAACACCTTGCCACCACGGCAAACATTTACTCACTAAGAGTATTTGCCGATTACATCAAGTGCAAGTGCGTCTGGGGCTTTCACTACATAAAGATGAACTAAATCGTGCTTTTTGCTGTTTTTTCGAACATTTCCTAACTGGTTATTGTCGGCTAACCCGATAAAATAGCCCGACATTCAGCCTGGATGTTAAAAAAGGAGTATCACCTGACTATGGTTTCATCATCCGTAACGACCCCGCGCAGTGGCGTCTACTATTTTTCGCAGGGTTGGAAGCTGATCGGGCTGCCGGGGATCCGTCGATACGTCTTCCTCCCTCTACTCGTCAACATCGTGCTGATGGGTGGCGCATTCTGGTGGTTGTTCACGCGACTGGATAGCTGGATCCCTTCTTTGATGAGCCATGTTCCTGAATGGCTGCAATGGCTTAACTATCTGCTGTGGCCCATCGTCGTCATTTCTATTCTGCTGGTGTTCGGCTACTTCTTCTCGACTATCGCCAACTGGATTGCCGCGCCCTTTAGCGGCCTGCTGGCCGAGCAGCTTGAGGCGCGTCTGACTGGCGCGACGCCGCCGGACGTCGGAATTTTCGGTATCCTGAAAGATGTGCCGCGCATCATGAAGCGCGAGTGGCAGAAGTTTGCCTGGTATCTGCCGCGGGCGATCGTCCTTTTGCTTCTCTATTTTATTCCCGGTTTCGGCCAGACCGTCGCCCCGGTGCTGTGGTTCCTGTTCAGCGCCTGGATGCTGGCGATTCAATACTGCGATTATCCTTTTGATAACCATAAAGTGCCGTTTAAAACCATGCGCCAGGCGCTACGCACCCGCAAAGTCACCAACATGCAGTTTGGCGCTCTGACCAGCCTGTTTACCATGATCCCGGTGCTCAACCTCGTGATCCTGCCCGTCGCAATTTGCGGCGCGACGGCGATGTGGGTTGATTGCTACCGTGACAAACACGCGATGTGGAAATAGCGCTATCTCGTTCGGAGCGGCTTATGCCGCTCCTTATTACTTCTGGCTTGCCATTATTTCCCTTCCGAATATAGATATGCTAAATCCTTACTTCCGCATATTCTTTAAGCGGGTATGCTGAAGCCGTACTCCCAAATTTCATACAGTTAAGGACAGGCCATGAGTAAGATTTTTGAAGACAACTCCCTGACTATCGGCCATACGCCGCTGGTACGACTGAACCGCATCGGTAACGGGCGCATCCTGGCAAAGGTAGAATCACGTAACCCGAGCTTTAGCGTAAAATGCCGTATCGGTGCCAATATGATTTGGGATGCCGAAAAACGCGGCGTGCTGAAACCCGGCGTTGAGCTGGTAGAACCTACCAGCGGTAATACTGGTATCGCGCTGGCCTACGTGGCGGCGGCGCGCGGTTACAAATTGACGCTGACGATGCCCGAGACGATGAGCATCGAACGCCGTAAACTGCTGAAGGCGCTGGGTGCCAATCTGGTCCTGACCGAAGGTGCAAAAGGCATGAAGGGCGCCATCCAGAAGGCCGAAGAGATCGTCGCCAGCAATCCGGAGAAATTCCTGCTGCTGCAGCAGTTTAGCAACCCGGCCAACCCGGAAATTCACGAAAAAACCACCGGCCCGGAAATCTGGGAAGATACTGATGGTCAGGTCGACGTCTTCATCTCCGGCGTCGGTACCGGCGGTACGCTGACCGGCGTGAGCCGCTATATCAAAGGCACCAAAGGTAAAAAAGATCTGATTACCGTTGCCGTAGAACCTACCGATTCCCCGGTTATCGCCCAGGCGCTGGCAGGCGAAGAGCTTAAGCCCGGCCCGCATAAAATTCAGGGTATTGGCGCAGGCTTCATTCCCGGCAACCTGGATTTGAAACTGGTTGATAAAGTGGTAGCGATCACCAACGAGGAGGCGATCTCCACCGCACGCCGTCTGATGGAAGAGGAAGGCATTCTGGCTGGTATCTCTTCCGGCGCCGCCGTTGCCGCTGCGCTGAAGCTGCAGGAGGATGAATCCTTTACCAACAAGAATATTGTGGTTATCCTACCCTCTTCAGGTGAGCGCTATTTAAGCACTGCATTGTTTGCGGATCTGTTCACAGAGAAAGAACTGCAACAGTAATGCCAGCTTGTTAATATCGTGTAAAAAAGCACCTTTTCAGGTGCTTTTTTGTGGCGCACATCAAACTTTTACCCCTCCTGGCATTGATTCACTTCGTTGGGTCTGGTATTTAACCAGCACATTTATTTCGATGCGCGAAATTATTCCGAATGGGATTTCCATAAGCTGAATCGATTTTATGATTTGGTTCAAGTCTTCCTTTAGCGGCATAATGTTTAATGACGTGGTAGACGTTAACGGCCTGAAGGTTTCCACAGCGATTCTGAGCTGCTGGTGCCGAAGCCGGACACGTAATGCCGGCGCTAACGATACAGGCTAAAGTTTGGCCGTTAGGCTAAACTTTAGGTCCACAACACTAAACCTATAAGTTGGGGAAATATAATGTTCCAGCAAGAAGTTACTATTACCGCTCCGAACGGTCTGCACACCCGCCCTGCTGCTCAGTTTGTTAAAGAAGCAAAAGGCTTCACTTCTGAGATCACTGTAACCTCCAACGGCAAAAGCGCCAGCGCCAAAAGCCTGTTCAAACTGCAGACTCTGGGCCTGACCCAGGGTACCGTTGTAACTCTCTCTGCCGAAGGCGAAGATGAGCAAAAAGCAGTTGAGCATCTGGTTAAACTGATGGCTGAACTCGAGTAAGTTCACGGGTTCTTTTTAATATCAGTCACAAGTAAGGTAGGGTTATGATTTCAGGCATTTTAGCATCCCCGGGTATCGCTTTCGGCAAGGCTCTTCTGCTGAAAGAAGATGAAATTGTCATCGACCGGAAGAAAATTTCTGCCGATAAGGTTGATCAGGAAGTTGAACGTTTTCTGAACGGCCGCACCAAGGCCTCCGCCCAGCTGGAGGTCATCAAAACCAAAGCTGGTGAAACTTTCGGTGAAGAAAAAGAAGCCATCTTCGAAGGGCACATCATGCTGCTGGAAGATGAGGAGCTTGAGCAGGAAATCATAGCCCTGATTAAAGATAAGCACATGACTGCCGATGCGGCAGCCAATGAAGTTATCGAAGGTCAGGCTACTGCCCTGGAAGAACTGGACGATGAATACCTGAAAGAGCGTGCTGCTGACGTACGCGACATCGGTAAGCGCCTGCTGCGCAACATTCTCGGCCTGGCCATCATCGATCTTAGCGCAATTCAGGATGAAGTTATCCTGGTTGCCGCAGACCTCACCCCGTCTGAAACCGCACAGCTGAACCTGAACAAGGTGCTGGGCTTTATCACCGACGCGGGCGGCCGTACTTCCCACACCTCCATCATGGCGCGTTCTCTGGAACTGCCGGCCATCGTGGGCACCGGTAGCGTCACAAGCCAGGTGAAAAACGGCGATTATCTGATTCTCGACGCTGTAAATAACCAGGTTCTGGTTAACCCGAGCGACCAGCAGATCGAAGAGCTGCGTAACCTGCAGGCTCAGGTCGCTGAAGAGAAAGCGGAACTGGCTAAGCTGAAAGACCTGCCGGCAATTACGCTGGACGGCCATCAGGTTGAAGTTTGCGCCAATATCGGTACCGTACGCGACGTTGAAGGTGCCGAGCGTAACGGCGCAGAAGGCGTTGGTTTATATCGTACTGAATTCCTGTTCATGGACCGTGATTCGCTGCCAACTGAAGAAGAACAGTTCGCGGCTTATAAAGCGGTTGCCGAAGCATGCGGCTCTCAGGCCGTTATTGTTCGTACCATGGACATCGGCGGCGACAAAGAGCTGCCGTACATGAACTTCCCGAAAGAAGAGAACCCGTTCCTCGGCTGGCGCGCCGTGCGTATCGCCATGGATCGCAAAGAAATTCTGCGCGACCAGGTACGTGCCATCCTGCGCGCCTCTGCTTTCGGTAAACTGCGCATCATGTTCCCGATGATCATCTCTGTTGAAGAAGTGCGTGCACTGAAAAAAGAGATCGAAATCTACAAGCAGGAACTGCGCGACGAAGGTAAAGCATTTGACGAAGCAATCGAGATTGGCGTAATGGTGGAAACCCCTGCCGCTGCGACTATTGCACGTCACTTAGCCAAAGAAGTTGATTTCTTTAGTATCGGTACCAATGATTTAACGCAGTATACTCTGGCAGTTGACCGTGGTAATGATATGATTTCACATCTTTACCAGCCAATGTCCCCGTCTGTGCTGACGCTGATTAAGCAAGTTATTGATGCTTCTCATGCTGAAGGCAAATGGACCGGCATGTGCGGTGAGCTTGCGGGCGATGAACGTGCTACACTTCTGTTGCTGGGTATGGGTCTGGACGAGTTCTCTATGAGCGCCATTTCCATCCCGCGCATTAAGAAGATTATTCGTAACACGAACTTCGAAGATGCGAAGGTATTAGCAGAGCAGGCTCTTGCTCAACCGACAACGGACGAGTTAATGACGCTGGTTAACAAGTTCATTGAAGAAAAAACAATCTGCTAATTCACGAGATGCGCGGCCCAAATTACTGCTTAGGAGAAGATCATGGGTTTGTTCGATAAATTGAAATCTCTGGTTTCTGATGACAAAAAAGACACCGGAACTATTGAGATTGTAGCCCCGCTCTCTGGCGAGATCGTCAACATCGAAGACGTGCCGGATGTAGTGTTTGCGGAAAAAATTGTGGGTGATGGCATTGCTATCAAACCTACTGGCAACAAAATGGTTGCGCCGGTAGATGGTACCATCGGTAAAATTTTTGAAACCAACCATGCGTTTTCAATCGAATCTGATAGCGGCATCGAGCTATTCGTTCACTTCGGTATTGATACCGTTGAACTGAAAGGCGAAGGCTTCAAACGTATCGCTGAAGAAGGCCAGCGTGTGAAAGTCGGCGACCCGGTTATCGAATTCGATCTGCCGCTGCTGGAAGAGAAAGCCAAGTCTACCCTGACTCCGGTTGTTATCTCTAACATGGACGAGATCAAAGAGCTGATCAAACTGTCCGGTAGCGTAACCGTGGGTGAAACTCCGGTTATCCGCATCAAGAAGTAATTCTTGCCGCAGAAGAATGGCGCCTCTCAGGGCGCCATTTTTTTATCTCGCCGCTTTGAATGGCCGATAGCACTTCTCCCGTGAAAGTATTTTCATCCCCTCAGGGCCGCTTTCCAGAATCCGCTTCTCGCTATCAGAAACCTGTAAATCACACTGATATCCGCCAACGGCGCCAAATAGCGACCCCACTTCGCAAACATCCTCCAGCGCTTCGCTGCCGGTCGTCTCAAAATGGCCGACGACTCTTCCCTGCTGACGAACCACTAAACGATAGCTCTTCATATCCCCTCTCCTGACGGCGGAAGAATAAGCTCGTCGCAGCCCTGTTCATCGGTCCAGGTCATTACCGCCAGCACCCGCTGCGCGGCGGCATGAGCGGCATCACCCAGCGGTATTCCGCACACCAGGCCGCTCGCCAGCTCGGCGCAAAAAAGATCGCCCGTTCCCTTAAGGTCGGTTTCTACGCGCGGATGTTCGATCACCTCGACCGACTCTGCGCTAACCACCAGCACGTTGATCGTGGCGCTATCCGCTCCCGGCGCGCTGGTAATAACGACCCATTTCAACGAATCCGAGAGCAGGCTGCGGGCGGCGACAATCGCCTCCTGCTGATTATGGCAAGGCAGTCCGCTTAGCGTCTCCAGCTCAAACAGATTGGGCGTGATTCCCTGTGCCAGCGGGAGCAAATGAGTACGATAGGCTTCCGGAATCTCGGCCTTAACATAAATACCGCTATCCACATCGCCAATGACGGGATCAACGAGAATACACAGCTCGGGATGATGCTCGCGAATGCGCTGCAGCCATTGCGCAAGGCGCTTAATCTGCACCGCGCTTCCCATATAGCCGGTCGTGACCGCCCGCAACTCGCGCAGGGCGTCACGCTCCTCCAGCGCCTTTAAATAACCGGCAAACCACTCTTCCGGGATGACGCCGCCATAGTAGGTGTCATAGTGCGGAGTATTGCTGAACAGCACCGTCGGCACCGCGATAACCCGCAGGCCGTGCTGCTTTATCGCCGGTATCGCAATACTGTTTCCTACGCTGCCGTAGACCACCTGCGACTGCACGGCCACGATATCGACCTGTAGTGCCCGACTTTTATCGTTGAAGAGCACCGATTGTATTTCATCCTGCTGGCCCATCCTTTCTCCCCCCCGCTGGACAGCGGGTCATACTCTGATTATCATTCGTCCTATGCTAAATTTCATTTTGTCATAGGTCAATAATGATCGTTGGAAAAACTGCCAGTGAGATCTTCGATAATATCCGCCATCTGGTGCAAAGCGGCGTACTCAAACCTGGCGATGTTTTGCCGCCGGTACGCGAACTGGCTGGCAAGCTGTCGGTTAACCGCAATACGGTCGCCGCCGCCTATAAGCGACTGGTGACCTCCGGTCTGGCCATTAGCCAGGGGCGTAACGGTACGGCCATTAAGACGCATAATACGCTTCCCGCCCTTGAAGGTGGCGATCCCTCTTCGCCGCTAAAAGATATCTCCAGCGGCAACCCCGATCCCACGCGCCTGGCGAACGTCAAAAACTACCTCAGCGCTATCGCCGCCGCTCCACGCCTGTACGGCGATGCGGCGGTTGACCCACGGCTGGCCGCGTGGGCCCATGCCTGGATGAGCAAAGATTCAGGCGTGGACGCGGAGATTAACCTCGCCAGCGGCGCTATCGATGCGCTCGAACGTCTGCTGTGCGCCCTGCTGCTGCCGGGCGATAGCGTGGCTATCGAAGATCCCTGCTTTCTCAGCAGCATTAATATGCTGCGCTATGCCGGCTTCACCCCCTCGCCGGTACCGGTCGACGCTGAAGGCATGCAGCCTGATGCCCTTGAGGAGGCGCTGCGCAACGGCGCCCGGGCGGTGATCATCACCCCGCGAGCACATAATCCGACGGGCTGTAGCCTTAGCGAGCCCCGCGCCCGGGCGATACGCGATATCCTGGCCCGCTATCCGCAGGTTCTGGTGATTATTGATGACCATTTCGCCCTGCTCTCCTCAACGCCCTGGCACTCTCCGCTGGCCGCCGAAAGCCGGCGCTGGGCGCTGGTACGCTCGCTGTCGAAAACCCTTGGGCCGGACATGCGTCTGGCTATCGTTGCCAGCGATTGCGAAACGTCGGCGGCGCTGCGCCTGAGGCTTAATTCCGGTAGCCAGTGGGTCAGCCATCTGCTGCAGGATCTGGTCATCGCTTGTCTTAATGATGACGCATTTATGGCATCGCTGACGGAGAGTCGCCGCCACTATCGTCGGCAACATGAAAAGCTGATCGCCGCGCTCGCTCGCTGCGGGATAACCCACCTGACGCCAGGAGACGGCCTGAACTTTTGGTTTCCGCTGGAGGAACCAAGCCAGCCGGTAGCGCTTCGCCTGGCGCATGCTGGCTGGCTGGTCCGCGAAGGCGAAACGTTCGGAATTCGCGCCCCTTCACACGGGCTGCGGCTGTCACTTGCTACGCTCAGCGATGAAGAAATTAATAAGCTCGCCAGTGACTTATGTCAGATATTACAACAACAGTGACGGGAGTTAACGCTATGCAGATCCACTTTATCGTCCATGAAGTCTTTGAAGCGCCGGGAGCTTATCTGCACTGGGCGCAGGCGCGCGGTTACGATACCAGCTGGTCGCGGGTTTATGCCGGGGATGCGCTACCGGAAAATGCTAACGCCTTTGATATGCTGGTAGTGCTGGGCGGCCCGCAATCTCCGCGTACCACCCTAGCCGAATGCCCATATTTTGATACCCACGCCGAGCAGCGTTTGATTGCGCAGGCCATTGCCGCCGGGCGGATCGTGGTGGGGATTTGTCTCGGTTCGCAGCTTATCGGCGAAGCGCTGGGCGCGCCGGTCATGCAAAGTCCGGAAAAAGAGATTGGCCACTTTCCGATAACGCTCACCACCGCCGGCCTGCAGGACGGCAAACTGGCCCATTTTGGCCCGTCGCTGGTCGTGGGCCACTGGCATAACGATATGCCTGGCCTGACGCCGGAAGCGGAGGTGCTGGCCTCCAGCGAAGGCTGCCCGCGGCAAATTGTGAAATATCGCGATCGGGTTTATGGCTTCCAGTGCCATATGGAATTTGACGCTGAGGTCATCGAACTGCTGATCGCCCATTCACAGCAGGAGCTCAGCGCCGCCAGAGGCAGACGCTTCATCCGCAGCGAACAGGAGATGCGCGCCTGGGATTACCGCGAAATGAATCAGAAGCTGTGGACATTTCTTGATAAGCTGACGGAAAAATAACCGAAAACAGCCGTTTTTCTTAAAGATGCATTTCCTGACTGCGAAGAGAGTAGACTTATCGAACAAACCAATATGGAAGGTACTCAAGATGAAGAACATCCTCTGCGCAGTTATGGCGCTGCTTCTCGCGCTCCCTGCTTTTGCCAGACTCAATACCTATGAAGAAGCGCGTATTAACGCCATGCTTGATGCCCTGGCGCAAAAGAAAGATTTGATCTTTGTGCGCAATGGCGATGCCCATACCTGCGAGGAGGCAGTGTCACACCTGCGGCTAAAATTAGGTAATACCCGTAACCGCATCAACACCGCCGAGCAGTTTATTGATAAAGTGGCCTCATCATCGTCGATCACCGGCAAGCCCTATATCGTTAAAATCCCCGGCAAAAGCGACGAAAACGCGCAGCCTTATCTGCATACATTGATCGCCGAGACGGATAAAACGGTCGCAGCAAAGGGAAATTAATCCAACACCGGCTCGACGCCCCCGAGGTTTAGATCCCCGCGCCCTGGGTAAAGTGCTCTTCGCCAAATACGCCGGTCGAAAGGTAGCGATCGCCGCGATCGCAAACGATCGCTACCACTACCGCGCCAGGATTTTCACGGGCAATGCGTAGCGCGCCCGCCACCGCGCCGCCTGAACTCACACCGCAGAAAATCCCTTCCTGCACCGCCAGCATCCGCATGGTGTTTTCCGCGTCCTGTTGATGAATATCCAGCACCGCATCCACCAGCCGCGCATTAAAAATCCCCGGCATATATTCGGCAGGCCAGCGGCGAATGCCGGGAATACTGCTGCCCTCTTCCGGCTGCAGCCCCACGATGCTCACCGCTTTAGCCTGTTCGCGCAGAAAGCGGGAAACGCCGGTAATGGTGCCGGTGGTGCCCATGCTGGAGACAAAATGGGTTATCCGCCCTTCTGTCTGCCGCCAGATTTCCGGCCCGGTAGTGGTGTAGTGGGCATAGGGATTGTCCGGATTGTTGAACTGGTCCAGCAGCTTGCCTTCACCGCGCTGGGCCATCGCCAGCGCCAGATCGCGAGCCCCTTCCATCCCCTGCTCTTTGGTGACCAGAATCAGCTCCGCCCCGTAGGCGCGCATGGCCGCACGTCGCTCCTGGCTCATATTATCTGGCATCAGCAGCTTCATCTGATAGCCTTTAAGCGCGGCGATCATCGCCAGCGCAATGCCGGTATTGCCGCTGGTTGCTTCAATCAATACATCGCCGGGCTTAATTTCGCCGCGCTTTTCCGCTTCGACAATCATCGAAAGCGCGGCGCGATCTTTTACCGAACCGGCCGGGTTATTCCCTTCCAGTTTGACCCAGATTTCGCTGCCGTTATCTGGTCCCAGACGCTGTAGCTTCACCAGAGGCGTGTTGCCGATTGTTTGTTCTAATGTATTCACGGTTTTGCCCAATAAAAAGGCCGGGAAGCGTTTACCCGGCCTGCAAACATCCCCGGATGGCGACGCAGGCGTCTTATCCGGGCTACCCAATCCTGCCGTTGCGAAAACGGCGATAAACATGCGGATTAAGCTATCAGGCCGATTCGGCCAGAGCAAGCTCCTCGCGCGGCTCAATACGCTCACGACCGTTGTACAGGCGGGCATTCTGCAAGCCGACAAACAGGCGTTCCCCGCGATACGGCGCCTCTTCGCCCTGATACACCACGGTGAGCGGTTCGTCATACCACCCGAGAGGCTGCACAACTAATTGGGTGTAGTGGCCTTTCGGGCTCGCTTCCAGCACCTGTACCGGCAACGGTGAATCCAGGCTGGTGCGCCGGCTGATATCCACTTCCCACGGCCGCAGGAACAGATCCACCGGCCCCTGATACGCCGGGGTATAGCCTAACGGCCAGCGATGCGCGCCCACGTGAAACTGTCCGCCGCGAATGGTGCCTTTCAGGCGGTTCACTTCGCCCATAAATTCCAGTACAAAGCGGGTTGCCGGCTCGCGCCATACCCGATCGGGTGCATCCGCCTGTTCAATATTGCCCTGGCTCATCACCACCACGCGATCCGCGACTTCGGTCGCCTCTTCCTGATCGTGGGTAACGAATACGCTGGTAAACTTTAGCTCTTCATGCAGCTGACGCAGCCAGCGTCTCAGTTCTTTACGTACCTGGGCATCCAGCGCGCCGAAAGGCTCATCCAGCAGCAGAATTTGCGGTTCGACCGCCAGCGCGCGCGCTAACGCGACGCGCTGCTTCTGTCCGCCGGAAAGCTGGGCCGGATAGCGATCGGCCAGATGCGCCAGCTGAACCATCTCCAGCAGTTTGGTAACTTTCGCTTTGATCCCGGCGGCATTTGGCCGTTCACGCTTAGGCAGCACCGTCAGGCCGAAGGCAATGTTGTCGAACACCGTCATATGACGAAACAGCGCATAGTGCTGAAAAACAAAGCCAACTTTACGGTCGCGAGCGTGCACCCGGCTGACGTCGGTACCGTGAAAACGAATGTGCCCGCTGGACTGATTCTCCAGCCCGGCAATGATGCGCAGCAGCGTGGTTTTCCCGGAGCCTGACGGCCCCAACAGCGCGACCATCTGTCCGGAAGGGATATCCAGTGAGATATCATTCAGCACCTGGGTGCGACCAAAAGACTTCTTAATATTGGCAATCTCAATGCTCATGATTTCCCTCCAGTTGCGCGCGTTTTTCCTGATTGGCCAAACGCCATTGCACCATACTCTTCAAAAACAGGGTCAAAATAGCCATTAACGTCAGCAGAGCCGCGGCGGTAAACGAACCAACGGTATTGTAGTCCTGCTCCAGTAGTTCTATTTGCAGCGGCAGCGACAAGGTTTCGCCGCGGATAGAGCCGGAAACAACCGATACGGCGCCGAATTCGCCGATCGCGCGGGCGTTAGTCAGCACCACGCCATACAGCAGCGCCCAGCGGATGTTTGGCAGCGTCACCCGACGGAACATCTGCCAGCCCGAAGCGCCGAGCAGAATCGCCGCTTCATCCTCATTACTGCCCTGGCTCATCATCACCGGCACCAGCTCGCGAACCACAAACGGACAGGTCACAAAAATGGTCGCCAGCACCATACCGGGCCAGGCAAACATAATCTGTAGGTTATGCTCATCCAGCCAGCCGCCAAGCGGGCCATTAGAGCCATAAAACAGCAGATAAACCAGCCCCGCCACCACCGGCGAGACGGCAAACGGAATATCCAGCAACGTCAGCAGCAGCTGGCGGCCGGGAAAGTTAAAACGCGTCACCAGCCATGCCAGCAGCGTGCCAAACACCAGATTCACCGGCACGGTAATTAAGGCGATCATCACCGTCAGCCAGATGGCGTGCAGCATGTCCGGATCGGCCAGGTTATGCAGCACCGGCATCAGACCTTTGCTGAAAGCCTGCACGAAGATATAGACCATCGGTACAATCAGGATAAAGGCGGAAACCAGCATCCCGATACCGATCAAAAACCATTTCCCCCAGTTAATGCGGGGGGCGTCATAACGCTTTAACTGAGCAACGATCGCCATTAATGACCTACCACGCGTCGACCAAAGCGACTTTGCAGGGTGTTGATTGAGAACAGCAGCAGTAACGATGCCGCGAGGATCACCGAAGCAATCGCGCTGGCGGCAGGGTAATCAAACTCCTGCAAACGAATAAAAATCATCAGCGAGGTCACTTCCGTTTTCCACGCGATGTTACCGGCGATAAAAATAACCGCGCCGAACTCTCCCAGGCTGCGGGTAAACGACAGCGCGACGCCGGCCATCAGCGCAGGTGAAAGCTCCGGCAGCACCACTTTGCGAAAGCTCTGCCAGCGCGTCGCGCCCAGGGTTTCCGCCGCCTCTTCATATTCCGGCCCCAGCTCTTCCAGTACCGGCTGCACCGTACGAACCACAAAAGGAATACTGGTAAAGGCCATCGCCACGGCGATACCCAGCCAGGTATAGGTCACTTTAATATCAAGCTTCGCCAGCCATTCACCGTAAAAGCCGTTGACGGAGAACAGCGAGGCCAGCGTCAGGCCCGCCACCGCCGTCGGTAGCGCAAACGGCAGATCCATCAGCGCGTCCAGCAACGTGCGCCCCGGAAAGCGGTAGCGCGTGAGGATCCACGCCATCAGCAGGCCAAATACGCCGTTAAAGATCGACGCCACAAAGGCCGACAGCAGGGTGACTTTATAAGCGGCTACCACCTGCGGGTTGCTGATCACATCCCAGTATTGACTCCAGGTCATTTCCGCGAGCTGCATCACCAGCGCGCTCAGCGGCAGCAGCAGAATTAAGCACACGAACAGCAGGCTGGTGCCGAGGCTCAGGGTAAAGCCCGGCAGCACGCGCTTTGAGGCAACAGCAAACATTACTTACGCCCCGCCGCCAGCAGTTTGTCCAGCTCACCGCCGCTGGCAAAGTGGGTTTTCATCACTTCCGGCCAGGAGCCAAACTGGTCCTCCACGCGGAACAGCTCGGTCTGCGGGAATTTATCTTTCAGCGAATCCATCACCTTCGGGTTGTTCACGCGATAGTAATAGTCGGTGATGATCGTCTGCGCCTGCGGGCTGTAGAGCCAGTTCAGATAGGCTTTCGCCGCTTTCTCCGTTCCGTTAGCCTGAACGTTTTTATCTACCCAGGCCACCGGGAATTCGGCCAGGATATTGGTCTTCGGGATAACCACTTCAAATCCCTGATCTTCGTACTGTTTACGGATGTTGTTCACTTCCGATTCGAAGCTGATCAGCACATCGCCCAGACCGCGCTCGGCGAAGGTCGTGGTAGCCCCGCGACCGCCGGTATCAAACACTTCGACGTTTTTCAGGAACTGGGTCATGAACTGCTCGGTTTTCGCTTTATCGCCGCCGTCAGCCTTGTCCGCCGCGCCCCACGCCGCTAAATAAGTGTAACGCGCGTTGCCGGAGGTTTTTGGGTTCGGGAAAATCAGCTTCACGTCGGAACGCACGAGGTCATTCCAGTCGTGGATATTCTTCGGGTTGCCTTTACGCACCAGGAAGCCCATGGTGGAGTAAAACGGCGAGCTGTTATTCGGCAGACGGCTTTGCCAGTCGGCGGGAATCAGTTTGCCTTTGTCGTGCAGAATCTGTACGTCGGTCACCTGATTGTAGGTCACCACGTCGGCCTTAAGCCCCTGCAGAATCGCCAGCGCCTGTTTTGATGACCCGGCATGAGATTGTTTAATCGTCAGCTTATCGCCGCCGTTATCTTTCGCCCACTGCTGTTCAAACTGCGGGTTAAGGGCGGCAAACAGCTCGCGGGAAACATCGTAGGAGCTGTTCAGCAGTTCCGTCGCCTGCGCCTGCGCAACCAGCAGCACAGAAGCAGCCAGCGCCAGATATCCTTTTTTCAGTGATTTAACGGCCATTGCGCACCCTTATCAATATGATGATTTTCTGCTGATCATCATATTTATAACGGCTATGAAAGGAGTAACGGTTTTATATACCGTTTGGCGATTTGGAAGTCGAAAAGAGAATAAGAGAATGGCAAAGCTTATCTGAATCACGCATCCATAACCGGAAAACGGGCGACGCTTGCCGACCGCGCCGAACGTTTCCCTCTCCCTGCGGGGAGAGGGTGAGGAGGAGATCTTACAGCGCCAGCAGCCTATCCAGGGACGGCGCGAAGTAGTATCCGCCGGTCACCGGTTTGGTAAAACGCAGCATCGCGTCGCGCTTACCGTCGGTATCACCGAACATACTCAGCAGCTGCTGTTCAATATTGTGCAGACGCGCGCAGTAGGCGCAAAAGTAGAGGCCGTGAGTACCGCTGGCGGTACCGTAAGGCAGGCTCTGACGCACAATCTTCAACCCTTTCCCTTCTTCTTTTAAATCCACGCGGCTCAGGTGAGAGGTTTCCGGTCGAGCATCGCCGTCAATCTCTTCGTTGGCCTCTTTGGTACGGCCGATCATCATCTCCTGATCGGGAACGCTCATACGGTTAAGCTGCTTGAGGTTGTGCTCCCAGCGTTGCACGAATACGTAGCTGCCGCCCGCATCCACGCCATCCTGAATCACCGCCACTTCACGACGAGTCTCTTCCCCCGCCGGGTTTTCGGTACCGTCAACAAAACCGCTGAGGTCGCGCTCTTCAATCCAGCGGAAGCCGTGAATCTCCTCTTTGACCTCAATCGCGGCGCCAAAAGCGGACATGGCCGCCTGAGCGACGGAGAAGTTCAGCTCATGCTGCGCGGACAGGATATGAATCAGCACATCATATTGGGTCGACGGAGCCAGACCTTTACCGTAGCCCGGGAACGCTTTTAACTCTTCGGCCCCTACGCCGCCGCTCAGATGGCGCCAGACGTGATGACCGAAAGCGACGACTGCTCCCAGCTTAGCTTCCGGATATTTTGTCTGAAAGGTGGCTAACTTATCGGCAAACACTCTGCTGGCTTCGCGCAGTGCGTCCACATCGCCTTTGACATTCGCTTCAATCCAAATCGCCGCACGGCAATGTTCCGGCAAAATGCCGCTCTGAACCTGAGACATCGCTCCTCCTGAAATAGTACAGCCACAACGCTGTGGCTTTTAAGGCGCTATTGTACCCGCTTTTTCAGGACGTCGAATCACTTCAGATCAAATTAGCGACGCCAGATAATTTTGCTCACCTTCCAGTTTTTCAGCGTGTCATCGGAAGGCATTAACTCCTCAGGGCCGCTCCAGTTACCGGTAAAGGCATAGCTAATATGCTGGCTGCCCTTGGCCTTACACTCCACCACCGCACCGTTATCGTTGCTGCCTTTCTGACAGTTGCCAAACGCTTTGCTGTAAATATCGCTAAACGGGGTCCCGATTTTCACGCCGCTGGCGGCTTTGATGTTGCTATCCCGCACGTCGATACGGCTAATAGTCCCGCTCTCGCCGTTAATGGTCAGCGCAACCTTGTCATCTTTTAACGCTTCGAAGTAGCGCACAATATTGCCGTTAGCCGTTTTCATGCCGCTGCGCAGGCGGTAGCTGCTGCCGAGCGCATCGCCGATCGCCTGCTCGTTCAGCGGCGTTGTCGCCGTCAGGTTGCCTACGCCCTGTTCGGTCACTTGCGTAGAGGAACCAAACCAGTTCCACGGATAAGCCGACGACCAGTTAACCGAGCTCATCGTCGAGCAGCCGGTTAACGCCAGCGGTAATGCGCAGAGAAGTAAACGTCGCGATTTCATGACTCAGTCCTTTCTGATTAATTCAACGCAAGTTGGAGTGCGCGATCGGCAAAAAGTGCCGTTAAACCTGCTCTTCGCGAAAACAGGCTTTCAACCGACGGTTGCTTAACAGCCACCAGAGCGCATAAAGATCCGCCGCCAGCAGGGAGATGGTCACCGCCGAGGGCGATTCTCCGCTCAGCCACAGCAGCGGCTGCCAGACCAGCAGCAGGCTCTGAGAAAGCACCAGCAGCCAGCGCATCATCGGCCAGAGGCGAGGAAAACGCTGACGATGTCCGCTGATGAGAAACGCCAGTACCGCCGGGATGCCGGGCAGCAATCCCAGCCAAAAATTATCGTGATCCGGATAAAACAGATTCAGCAGCGCGTCACCCTGCTGCCGCGACGCTCCGGCCATCAGAAACAGCACCCACGTCCGCGCCTGAAGCAGCAGCACGCACCAAAAAAGGAACGGCAATCGCAGGCGACCGTGGGCATCAAAATCGGCGGGGATAAACTCAGTATTCTTCATCTTCAATTAAGCGTTTGCCGAGGCACAGCACGTCCGAATGCTCATAGCCAAGGCGTTCGTACATCCCCTGAACCACATCATTATCTTCGCGGATCATAATGTTTATTTTCGGGCAGCCGCGGGCAATCAGCTTTTTCTCCAGCCGATTAAGCAGCGCGTTAGCAATACCGCGACCGCGATATTCCGGATGCACGCCGAGATAATAAGCGGAGCCGCGGTGACCGTCGTAACCGCCCATCACCGTACCAACCACTTCACCGTTAACTTCGGCCACCAGAAACAGGCTGGCGTCGTGGTTCAGCTTACGCTCAATATCCATTTCCGGATCGTTCCATGGCCGCAGGAGATCGCAGCGCTCCCACAGGGTAATAACCTCTTCGAAATCTTGTTGGCGAAAAACGCGTATCTCCATGGTATTGCCCACCATTAACGGTTAAAAACAGAGATTATGGCGCGATTGTGCCCGCTAGCCAATATCAGGCGCAATGAGCCGCAAAAAATGGCATAATATGACTTTGTCATGTATTGAAATGAAAAGTAAAACAATTCTTATTTTGAATGGTCGTATCAAAAAACACGATACGATATAACATTAGTCACCACTTGTTTGCAATTCAGGCCGAATGAGCACTTTTAAACCATTAAAAATACTTGCTTCGCGCCGCCAGGTGCTGAAAGCCGGGCTGGCAGCAATGACGCTTTCAGGGATCGCCTCTCAGGCCAGCGCGAAAGAACAACAGCCATTGAAAACATCCAATGGGCACAGCAAACCCGTAGCGAAGAAAAAAGGCGCCAGGCGCGTCGTGATGCTCGACCCGGGCCATGGCGGTATTGATACCGGCGCTATCGGCCATAACGGTTCAAAAGAGAAGCACGTCGTGCTGGCTATCGCCAAAAACGTGCGCAGCATCCTGCGCAACAACGGTATCGATGCGCGTCTTACGCGCAGCGGCGATACCTTTATTCCACTCTATGACCGCGTGGAGATCGCCCATAAGCACGGCGCCGATCTCTTTATGTCGATTCACGCCGATGGCTTCACCAACCCGAGCGCCGCCGGCGCCTCCGTTTTCGCCCTCTCCAACCGCGGCGCCAGTAGCGCCATGGCGAAGTATCTCTCGGATCGCGAAAACCGGGCGGATGAAGTGGCCGGCAAGAAAACGACCGATAAAGACCATCTGTTGCAGCAAGTGCTGTTCGATCTGGTGCAAACGGACACCATCAAGAATAGCCTGACGCTCGGCTCGCACATCCTGAAAAAGATTAAGCCGGTGCATAAGCTGCACAGCCGCAATACCGAACAGGCTGCGTTCGTCGTGCTGAAGTCGCCATCAATTCCGTCGGTGCTGGTGGAGACGTCGTTTATTACCAACCCGAACGAAGAAAAACTGCTGGGCACCACCGCGTTCCGGCAGAAAATCGCCACGGCAATAGCCAACGGCATTATCAGCTATTTCCACTGGTTCGATAACCAGAAAGCCCACTCGAAGAGACGTTAATGAAACCCGACGCGCACCAGGTAAAAGCTTTCCTTCTTCAGCTCCAGGATGACATCTGCCAAAAGCTTAGCGCCGTTGACGGTAGCGAATTTATCGAGGATAGCTGGCAGCGGGAAGGCGGCGGCGGCGGACGCAGCCGGGTGCTGCGCAATGGCGGTATCTTTGAGCAGGCTGGCGTGAATTTTTCCCACGTGCACGGTGATGCAATGCCGGCTTCCGCAACCGCGCATCGTCCTGAACTGGCAGGCCGCAGCTTCGAAGCGATGGGCGTCTCGCTGGTCGTACACCCACGCAGCCCGTACATCCCTACCAGCCACGCCAACGTGCGCTTTTTTATCGCGGAAAAAGCGGGTGCCGATCCGGTATGGTGGTTCGGCGGCGGCTTTGATTTAACCCCCTACTACGGTTTTGAAGAAGATGCCGTTCACTGGCATCGTACCGCCCGCGATCTTTGCCAGCCCTTCGGTGAAGAGGTTTATCCGCGCTATAAAAAGTGGTGTGACGACTACTTTTTCCTCAAGCATCGTAACGAGCAGCGCGGCATCGGCGGCCTGTTTTTCGATGATTTGAATACCCCGAACTTTGACCATTGTTTCGACTTTATGCAGGCGGTGGGCAACGGCTTCACCGAGGCGTATCTGCCGATTGTCGAGCGGCGTAAAGAGAGAGTCTGGGGCGAGCGCGAGCGCGATTTCCAGCTCTACCGTCGCGGGCGCTACGTGGAGTTCAACCTGGTGTGGGATCGCGGTACCCTGTTTGGTCTGCAAACCGGCGGCCGTACCGAGTCCATTCTGATGTCGATGCCGCCGCTGGTGCGCTGGGAATACGACTACCAGCCGGAAGCGGGCAGCCCGGAGGCCGCGCTAAGCGAATTCATTCAGGTACGTGATTGGGTTTAAAGTTGCCAGATGGTGCGATCCGTAGGCCAGATACGGCGCTGTTTTGCCTGATGGCGCTACGCTTATCAGGCCTACGATGACGGCACGATTCGCCAGCCGGTAAATAACGCGTAATCAAACCCACTGCCGCATCCGCTGATGCAGCGTCAACGACGGTTTCTCGGCGAACAGCTGTTGATAATCGGTGGCGAACTGGCCCAGATGCCAAAAGCCCCACTGCATCGCGGCATCTTTCACCGTTGCGCTCTGCGACCACGGGCTAATCAGCTCCCGGCGCACCGCGTTCAAACGAATGCGCTTCAGCCAGGCGTTCGGCCCGATCCCCAGAATCGCGTGAAAGGCATTTTGCAGCGTGCGGCGGCTAACGTGCAGCTGCTGACACAGATCGAGAACCGTCAGCGGCTCCGACATATTCTCCAGCACGTACTCCCGCGCCCGGGAAAGCAGCCGCCGGTAGCTCTGATGGCTGATGCTCTCGGCGGTGACCATCGGCTGCGCCTCCTCCAGCATCGCCCCCATCGCCAGCAGGAGATTATCGCCCAATACCTTGCGCACAGCGGGCTGATGTAGGTTTTCCGGATTCTCGCTAAACGTCGCCAGCGCCTGCTGCACAAAGCCCCATAGCGCTGCCTTGTGCTCCTCTTTAACCTCCAGCGCCGACTGGTTACGCAGCATATGCAGCACCCGCTCCGGGTGATGCAGGAAGCTGGCCTGACGGGAAATGACATCCTCTGAGATAACCACTCCCAGAATGGTGTAATCATCCGGCGTGCTGAGTTCGAACTCGGTGCCGCCGGGTCGGGTGGCGATCTCGGCGCTGCCGAGACACTGCGATCCTATAAACCCCTGCTCGCCGCGGGTTGTCGGGATACCGAACCAAAAAGAGTTCGGCCACACCAGGCAGGATTGACGCAGCGCCAGACCGGTATACTCGCGAAAAACCTGAATATCATCGAGCAGGATTTCGGTAAATTCACCGTGAAATTTCCCCGGATGCAGCTGATCGTAAATCTGCTGCCAGGCGGTAATCGTCAGGGCATGTTCATAGACATCGGTGGTCCGCCGCTGGTGGACGTTATCCACCTCGACCATCGGCGTCAATTTAACGTCTTCGGGTAATGCTTCATGATAAAGATGGTGCAGGCTGGCCGGTGTTTTCTTTTTCATGATCTTATCAACCGGGAGCGCTCTCGCGTTCCCGGCACCTCCGACTGGTTAATTTTTTAGACGATAGCGACTACTGCGTTTACGCAACGATCCGGTAGAAAACAGCTGTTCCAGCGCCTTTCTGGCTTCGTCAAGCGACCAGCCAAAATGGGCGGCCACCTCCCCTGCCGTCATTCCCTGACGCGTCGATGCCAGCAGCGCCAGTAAAGGCTCAGAGGACTCCGCTATCACCGGTGGCTGCGGGGCTTCCGGCTGCGGCTGAAAGCCGCCGATCAGCCGCTGGGTGTCCTCTTCCGGGCGCCCTATCTCCCGACGGCTAACAACGCGCCCCGTACGCTGCGCCGCAGCGCTTCCGGCATCCAGTGCCGCCCGGCACGCCGCCAGGTCGCCTTCCACCACGAGGGTTAACCTGCCGGGGTCGAGAACCTCATGGCTGAGCAGCCGCACGTTGGCCGCCTTCAGCATCGCATCCGCCGCATCAACGGCGGCGACCATGCCGTCAACTTCCAGTAATCCCAGGGCGTTGATCATCGCTTCCCCCTTACGCGCGCTGGATTGGATGACGGGCAATATCCAGAACGGCATCGGTAAAGGCATTGCAGGCTGCCTTACAGGCGGCCTGGCTCCCCGTCAAGAAGGCGGCCGAATAGTTGGTTTCCGACGGCGGCGGCACGTAGGTCACCAGCTGCACGTCGGCCGATTTCATCGCCGCGTCAATGCCGAAAGTGGCCTCCAGCGGCGGCGCCACCAGATAGGCGATCGGATCGCCCAGCGCGATGCCTGAAGAAGACGAGAGATAAGAGCCGGTACGCGACACCACGTGCGCCAGGAACGCCGTATCTTCGGCATCGTTGGCCCACTGAAACGCCGCTCCGCTTTCGATATGCGCCATCATCGCGTCCAGGCCAGCGCGAACTTCCGCCGGGTTCGGGCCGCCCAGCATAATCAGCACTTCCCCTGCGGTTGGCGACGGGCCGTGAGCCGCGCCAGCGTAGAGGGAGCGACCGTAAACCACTTCAACCATCGCCTGTTTTGTCGCTTCGTCAGCGGCAATATAGGTCACATCATCCGAATCCGCCGTGATGAGTCCGAGGCTACGTATATGCGGCGGTAATTTAAGCTCGCGGGCAAAGCCGTCATTTACCGAAGCAATCACGCGCATGGCCGTCACCGAAGGGCGAATTAAATCTAATGCAGGCATGATGCCTCCTTAACGAGTCATGTTGATGCCGGAAGCTTTCTGCTCCAGCATGCGTTTGGCCAAATCGACGATCACCGCAGCGGCTTCTACCGGCGGCGTGCCACCCTGGTGAATATTGGAAATACAGGTCCGGTCCGCTTCGACGGTGGTTGCCACGCGCGGCGAATACACGGCGTAACAGGAGAGGCTTTCCGACTGCCCCAGCCCGGGACGCTCGCCTACCAGCAGGATGACCACCTTCGCGCCGAGGATTTCGCCAATCTGATCTTCAATTTTGACCCGTCCGTAGCGGACGAAGAACGGCGTACCGACCTTCAGCCCGGCCTGCTTCAGCCCCGACAGCAGCGGCGGCAGGATCTCTTCATAGTTGACGGTAATCGCGTCCGTAGAGAGGCCATCGGATACCACCACCTGAACGTCAGGATTCGCCACGCACTGCGCCTTCAGCGCGTCAATCGCTTCCGGACTCAGGCGACGGCCCATATCCGGGCGCGTAAGGTAGAGGTTCTTGTCGCTAATCTCGGAATGCACCTCGAGCAATCCCTGGTTTTTCACCCACTCTTCCGGAACCTCTTTCAGCACCGTATCCTTAGAGCGCGAATGGTCGGCGAGGAAGCGCAGCAGCGCGAGGGTGCGCGGACGCGGGCCGGCGCGGCCGGTGCAAACGCGCGCCGCCGTGCTGCGTTTCAGTTCGGCCAGCACTTCCGCGCGATGCGGCTGCTGCACGCCAATCCAGCCTTTAGCCTCTGGCGATCCTAAATCCAGCGCGCAGCTCTCCGCCGCGACCTCACACCGGCTGCCGCACTTCGTCGCCGCAGCCTGAGGCGCCGCTGCGGCCGCCTGGGGTTGTCCCATTGACGCCATCACGCTACGTACAATTTCTTCAATCTGCTTTTGATCCATCATGTGTCATCCCCGCGTCATCAAAAGAACAGTGACGGATCGCCCGCCCGTTGGGTCAGACGACCGTTTGCCATAATGCCCATGGTTTCCAGCCAGCGTTCGAACTCCGGAGACGGCCGTAGATTCAGCAGCTGACGGACGGTGGCGGTATCGTGAAACGCGGTGGTCTGATAGTTGAGCATGATGTCGTCGCCGAGCGGCATGCCCATGATGTAGTTGCAACCGGCGGTGGCGAGCAGAATCATCAGGTTTTCATTGAGATTCTGATCGGCGTCAGCATGGTTGGTGTAGCAGCAGTCGCAGCCCATCGAGATGCCGCTCAGCTTGCCCATAAAGTGATCTTCGAGACCGGCGCGAATAATCTGCCGGTCGTTATAGAGGTACTCCGGCCCGATAAAGCCCACCACCGTATTGACGAGGAACGGATCGTAGTGCCGCGCCAGGCCATAGTTGCGCGCCTCCATCGTCACCTGATCGGCGCCGAAGTTCGCGCCAGCCGACAGCGCCGAGCCCTGCCCGGTTTCAAAATAGAGGCAGTTTTCTCCGGCGATACGGTTGAACTCGGCGCCGACCGCCCGCGCTTCATCGAGCATCGCCAGCTCCACGCCGAACTCTTTTAGCCCCTTTTCGCTGCCGCAGATGCTCTGGAAAATAAGCCCTCCCGGCGCGCCGCGGCGGATCGCTTCAATCTGGGTAGTGACATGCGCCAGCACGCAGCCCTGAGTCGGGATATTAAACTTGTCGATAACGCCGTAGACGGTATCGAGGACGCGGGTCAGGTTCTCCACGTCATCGGTCACCGGGTTAACGCCGATCACCGCATCGCCCGCGCCGAACGAGAGCCCTTCGTAGATTTGCGCCGCAATGCTCTGCACGTCATCGCGGGTATCGTTCGGCTGCAGGCGACAGCTAAAGGTGCCCGGCAGGCCGATGGTGGTGTTGGCTTTTTTAATCACCGGCATTTTCTTTGCGCCGTAGATCAGGTCGGCGTTGGAACAGACCTTCGCCACCGCCGCCACCACTTCTGAGGTCAGCCCTTTGCGCACAAACGCAATATCGTCGCTGGTGACTTCATCGTTGAGCACGTATTCGCGCAGGTCGCTGATGGTCCAGTTTTTAATCCGCTGATAAGCGGTTTCGTTGACATCGTCCTGAATCAGGCGCGTCACGCAGTCCTCTTCATAAGGGATCACCGGGTTATTACGAATATCGGCGACCGTCATATCGGAGAGCACCTGCTTCGCCGCTACGCGCTGCTGCGAACTTTCTGCCGCCACGCCCGCCAGCACATCCCCCGAACGCAGTTCGTTGGCTTTAGCCAGCACCTCTTTTACATCCTTAAACTGATAAACATTGCCGAACAATGTGGTCTTTAATTTCATAAGTCGTTCCCTCAGGAAGGAAATGCGAGTGATTTCACCGTCACCGGCACAACCGATCCGCCAAAAAGAGGCGTACCAATGTCGATATAGTCCCCCGCCCGTACGCTCACCTCATCGATGACCGCCAGCGGGAGTTGTTGCAGCTGCGGGCGCAGCAGCATGCCCAGCGCTTTGCCAAAGTCCTGCTCGGCCACCACCAGCAGGGGATGTGGATTGGGAAAGCGCGCGACAAAAGCCAGTAGCGCGTCAATCACCACCAGCAGGGCGGCGTAGCGCACCGGCAACGAAGCAGGAAGCGCCAGCACGTAAGCATCCGATCCCGGATCCAGATCGAGCTGCAGCAGCGCCTGCTGCCAGGCGCTCAGCAGATCGGATTCATCAAGCGGGATCGCCACCGGCAGATTGCGCAGCGGGAGCTGAACCCCTTCCAGCCAGATGGTGCTGCCGGAAAGGGAGAGCGTATGCGCGCCGGCGCCAATCACCGTGGCGCGCACGGTTTGCGCCGGAAACTGCACGTTCATCTTCCGCAGCCGCGGATGCTCGTGCAGCGCCGTGGCCAGCAGCGGTCCGATATCCGCAAAACAGAACGGGTCGGCAGGCTGGTTGCGGTAGCACTCGCCCACTCCGCCGGAAAGGGTAATCACCTCGGGTACCGCGCCTGCGGGCAGCAGGCCGGTTTGCATCAGCCGTTGCGCCAGCGGAGAGAGCGTGCCGTCGATAACTTCGACGATCAGATCCGCCATCCGACGCGCTACCCGCGCTAACTGCGAAGCACTCAACGCGCGCGCATCGGCGCCTGCGCCAAAAACCTCATCGACGATCATTTGCCCCGGCTGATGGGCATAAACCACGCGTCCCTGGCCGTCGGTCTCCAGCAGGCGTCCGCCAACGTTCAGGCAGGCGGTGGCGCTGACTTTTCCCGCTTCAAATAGCGCGTAATTTGAGGTACCGCCGCCGATATCAATGTTCAGCACCCGGCACATCCGCTGTTCAGAAAGGGTTTGCGCCCCGGCGCCGTGACCGGCAATCACCGATTCCAGATGCGGCCCGGCGCTGGCCACCACAAAGTCACCCAGCGACTGCGAGAGCGCCATCACCGCCGCCCTTGCGTTGCGGGTTTTCGCGCTTTCGCCGGTGATAATGATCGCCCCGGAGTCCACCGATTCTGGGGCAACCTCTGCGGCCTGATACTGCGCCAGAATCAGCGCCTTGAGTTCGTCCTCCTTCAGACCGCCCTGTTTATCAACCGGGGTAAAGAAGACCGGGCTTTGCCAGCTAATTTCGCGTTTGATGAATTCGTAGCGCGGCACCTGCGACACCGCCGCACGGTTAACCAGCTCAAGGCGGGAGAAGATCACCTGAGTGGTGGTGGTGCCGATATCGATGCCGACGCTCAGCAGCTGGCGAGTTTTCACGATTGCGCCTCCGCTTCGGTGGTCGCCGCCGCCGGTGCGTTTTCATCTTTCGGCACCAGCAGCATCGCCACGCCAATGGCGGTAACGCCGCCGATCAGCTTGCCGACGATCATCGGGAAGATCATGGCGTTCATGTTGGCGGCGGCGAAGCCTAAATGGTCGCCCAGCGCGAAAGCGGCGGAGACGGAGAACGCGCAGTTAATGACTTTGCCGCGAGTATCCATCTGTTTCATCATGCCGAACATCGGGATGTTGTTGGCCAGCGTCGCCACCATGCCTCCGGCGGCCATATTATTGATTTTCAGCAGATTACCGACGCGCATCAGCGGCTTTTCAAACCAGCGGGTCAGCAGCAGCACCATCGGATAAGCGCCGAGCAGCACGCAGGATATCGAGCCAATGACTTCAATGGCGCGCATCACCTCGCCGGGCTGGTCGCCGGGAGCCATAAAGATCGGATCAAGCCCCGGGATCAGATCCCAGCCCAGCAGGAACTTGATGACCGCTGCCGCCAGGCCGATGGTGATCAGCGCCACCAGAAATTTGGCGAAGATCTGGAAGCCGTTGATCATTTTTTCCGGAATAAACTTCAGCCCCAGCGCGACCAGCACCGCGACGATAAGCACCGGGATCATATTCATCAGGATCAGCGCGAAGGTAAACTCTACCGGCTGACCGTTAATCTCCACGCCGGAGTACATGGCCACCAGACCGCCGGCGATACAGCCGATCGGAATCGTAACGATCCCGGCCAGCACGCCCAGCGCCAGGTAGCGGCGGTCAGAGGGTTCGATGATGCCGAGCGCGACCGGAATGGAGAACACCAGCGTCGGCCCCATCATCGCCCCGAGGATCAGGCCGGAATAGAGCCACGCCGCCACGTCGCCGCCCGCCAGCTCTTTGGCGAGGAAGAAACCGCCCATATCGCAGGCCAGCAGCGTGCCGGCAAACATCGACGGGTTGGCGCCGAGCATTTCATACAGCGGAATAATCACCGGCCCGAGCAGGTGCGCCAGTACCGGCGCCAGCGCGGTCATCCCGACCATCGCCAGGCCCAGCGCCCCCATCGCCATAAACCCCTCTTCGAACTGGCCGCCGGAGCCCTCAATGCTTTTACCAAACTTGCCGAGAAAGCGCGCCGAGCCGCCAAACTGCGACAGGATCCTGTCCACGGCGGCAATCAGCATAAAGAACATCATGATGTACATGATGATTTCGTTAATTCCCATAGCCCTTACTCCCTGTCATTCGTTATGTGTAAAGACGTCCCATGGGCATACAACCAACGCCAGGACGGTAGCCCGGCATCGCCTCCGGGAAATTCTGTAACGTTTTGCGCACTTCTCCCGGGGGCGGCGCTTTGCGCCTTGCCGGGCTACGGGCTGGTAGCCCGGACAGACGCGCAGCGTCGCCTCCGGGATAATCAGCCGGGGTTAACGCCGCATCAGTGCGCCGCCGCGTACAGATCGATAATCTGCTCCCGGCTGGCGGTGCGTGGATTAGTGCGCAGACAAATGTCCTCCTGCGCCGCCTGCGCCCATGCGCTGAAATGTTCGGCCATCGCGCCGGCATCCGAGAGTCGTTTGCTCAGACCCACTTCAGCAATCAGCTCGCGTACGGCGGCGATAGCCTCACGATCGTCGGTTTTCTTACCGGTTAACGCCCGGCCGATTTGGCTGAAACGCTCGCGGCGCACCATGCGGTTAAACTCCATCACCGTCGTCAGCAGCATGGCGTTGGCCTGGCCGTGCGGAATATGCAGCGCTGCGCCAGGCTGATGCGCCATCGCATGACATAAGCCCAGACCCGCGCTGGAAAAGGCCATCCCCGCCATACAGGAAGCCAGCAGCATACTTTCGCGCGCGGCAAGATCCTGGCCGTAGCCAACGGCCTTCGGCAGCGACCGGCCGATCATCGCTATCGCGCCAATCGCCAGGCTGTCGGTGAAGGGCGTCGCGTTGAGCGCGCTGTATGCCTCAACGGCGTGGGTCAGCGCGTCAATCCCGGTCATTGCCGTCACCTGTGGCGGAACGCCTTCGGTCAGGGCGGCGTCGAGAATCGCCACGTCCGGCATGAGCGAGGCATGGGCCAGCACTTGCTTACGCCCGCTGACTGCATCGATAATCACCGTCACGTTGGTGGTTTCCGAGCCGGTTCCGGCGGTGGTCGGCACCGCAATCAGCGGCAGACGCGGGCGCAGTACGCTGCTTTCCGTCATCGCGCTTAACGTCTGCTCCGGGTTGGTGACTAACAGCGCGACCGCTTTCGCCGCGTCCAGCACCGAACCGCCGCCAAAGGCCACCACGCCGTCGCACTTCGACTCGCGCAGCTGCGCCACCGCCGCGCAGACGTCGGTAATGCACGGTTCTCCCGGCGGACAGGGCCAGACGGTCATCGTCACCCCTTTCATTGCCAGGCTGCGAGCAAGCCCGGCGGTCATTCCCGCCTGATGCAGGAAACTATCAACCATCACCAGCAGATGGCTTAGGCCCCGCGCTTGCGCCTCCTGTCCGCAGGCGCTCAGCGCGCCGAGGCCGCACAGCGTTACCGGCGGCACGCTGAAGGTTTTCACCCGCTGCAGATTCAGGGTATCGAACGCCTGAAAGAGCGCCGTCTGCAGTTCAGCTTGCATAGATTCCCTCCGCTTTCTCTCTCCCGCTGCTGGCTATCGCCAGCGGGGTCATAAACAGGCTGTGCTGCGGTAAATGCACCCGTAATTCCGGGAAGCGTTTGCGAAACAACGCGTCCACGCCCGGCTGCATACAGGAGCCGCCCGCCAGCCATAAATCGGCAATGCCATGTCCTTCAATATGGTGAGCAACGATCTCCGCCATTTTTTCGTACACCGGCTTCACCACCGGCCAGATCTCCTGCGCGTTGCTGCGCTTGTACTGCTCCGCCTCTTCCAGCGGGATA
Source organism: Klebsiella sp. K5-306 (assembly GCF_051835185.1). Classification (NCBI taxonomy): domain Bacteria; kingdom Pseudomonadati; phylum Pseudomonadota; class Gammaproteobacteria; order Enterobacterales; family Enterobacteriaceae; genus Klebsiella; species Klebsiella sp. K5-306. Next base: position 196,134 of record NZ_JAIFJY010000003.1, on the reverse strand, counting down.
CGACGATTTCCGGCGAGGGTCAGGGAGATATGGTGGCCGCCGGTCGCTTCATCGGCGGAGTAGGTCACCAGACCCTGCTTAACGATGGCGATGCCGGTGGTACCGCCGCCAATATCCACCACGCCGGCGTTATCAAGCTGCAGCAGATCCGCCACCGCGGTCGGTTCATCCAGCACGTGGCTAACTTCCAGGCCGGCAGATTCGAGTACGTTGATCGAAATACGCGGGTCGGTACCCGGCGGAAACGAGGTCGCCGCATGGGTGAAGCGGCAGCCGAGCTGCTGTTCAAGAACGTCGAGATGGCGGCGCACGAGGGTAACGGCGCCGAAGAAATCCCAGACGATGCCGTCGCGCACGACGTCAGCCCAGTCCAGGCACACTGCAACCGGCTGGCCATCGCCATCGACCACCATCGACACGACATCGCAGGTGCCTAAATCCACGCCCAGCCACAGCGGCGAACCGCTGTTCGCAGGCGTCTGGTTACACAGGGCCGCGGCTTTTTGTAGCCTGGGAGTGAGCCAACGTTGTTCGTCGTGCGCCATCTCTTTCACTCCTTATACGATGCGGAACGCATCCACCAGCACGCAGCGACGCAGACGGACAAAGGTACGTGCGCTGGTTACCCCCTCCCCGGTCGGCGTAGTGATGGTCATGGTGGTCCAGCCCTCTCCGCCCAGCCCGAGCCCGGCAATGCACGGCCCGTTTTTGACGAAAATGCTGGTATCAATGGCGTTGGCCATCTGATTCATGTTGTCGATATTGCGCGAGTGCATCGCCGCCGTATGGTGGCAGCCGCCTTCCAGCTGTACCGCCAGCGCGATAGCGTCATTGACGCTGGCCACCCGTACGACAGGGAGTACCGGCATCATCAGTTCAGTCACGGCAAACGGATGGCTGGCCGGCGTTTCAACAAACAGCAGGCGCGTCTGCGGCGGAACGCTCAGGCCAATAGCGGCGGCAATCTTGCTCGCGTCACGTCCCACCCAGTCACGGCTGACCGTACCTTTGCCGCGCTCATCGATATTCTTCAGCAGCACCGGCTGAAGCTGCTCGGCCTGGGCCGCGCTGAGCTTCACCGCCTGCTGGCCTTCCATCAGGCGCATCAGCTCGTCGGCGACGCTATCGACGACAATCAGCACCTTTTCGTCAGCGCAGATAATGTTGTTATCAAACGAGGCGCCTTTGACGATGGACTGCGCGGCGCGCGCCAGATCGGCCGTTTCGTCGACCACTACCGGCGGGTTACCGGCCCCGGCGGCAATCAGACGTTTATTGGTATGCTTGCGTGCGGACTCCACCACCGCTTCGCCGCCGGTGACCACCAGCAGACCAATGCCGGGGTACTTAAACAGCCGCTGGGCCGTTTCGATATCCGGGTTCGCCACGGTGACCAGCAGATTGGCCGGACCGCCCGCGGCAATTACCGCCTGGTTGAGCAGCATAATCGCCCGTTGAGAGACTCTTTTCGCCGCCGGATGCGGGGCGAACACCACGCTGTTGCCCGCGGCAATCAGGCTGATAGCGTTATTAATCACCGTTGCCGCCGGGTTGGTGGAGGGGGTGACCGAGGCCACCACGCCCCACGGCGCGTTTTCTATCAACGTCAGGCCGTTATCGCCGGTCAGCACCTGCGGGGAGAGACATTCGACGCCCGGCGTGCCGCGCGCCTGGGCCACGTTTTTGGCAAATTTATCTTCAACGCGTCCCATGCCGGTTTCGCTGACGGCAAGCTCCGCTAATTCTCTGGCATGTTTTTCGCCTGCCTCACGAATGGCGTGAATCGCCAGCTGGCGCATCGCCACGCTTTTCAGCCCCTGCTGAGCCACCTTTGCCGCCGCGACGGCGTCATCAAGGGAGGCAAAGACGCCCATCTCATGAACGGCGCTGTCCGGCTGGCTGCTGTCCTTCATTTTCAGCAGTACGGCTTTCACCACCTGTTCAATATCCTGTTGGTTCATGATGTTCAGTCCTATTTATGGAAAATCACCTGGCCGCCGGCCACCGCTTCATCGACGATACCGATGACGCACAAATCCACAGGAGACGCGTCGCTGCGGTGTGCCTGTCGCGCCGAGCTGCCGCTGACCAGCAGCACCCATTCGCCGGGCCCCGCGCCGATGCTGTCGATGGCGACGGCGCACTGTCCGTCGGGCTTGCCCGCAGCATCAATCATCTCCACCATCAGCAGCTTGTCGTGCGCCAGCCCCTGATGGCGAACGGTGCAGACAATTTGTCCCGTGACGACTGCCAGTTTCATACCCGCCTCCCTGGATTGCGTGGTGAGTCATGGGCCGGATAAGCGCAGCGCCATCAGGCAATGGCGCGCGTTAATGCCGAAGGACAACCCCGGCGCGCCTTATCCGGCTAACCATCAGATGTTGCTGTCGCCTTTGAAACTGATGGGGAACACCTCCTCCAGATCGCCGTGCGGACGCGGAATCACGTGCACCGAGACCAGCTCGCCGATACGCTGCGCCGCAGCGGCGCCGGCATCGGTAGCGGCCTTGCACGCTGCCACGTCGCCGCGCACCATCGCGGTGACCAGTCCGCCGCCAATCTGCTTCACGCCAACCAGCTTCACGCGCGCGGCTTTTACCATCGCATCAGAGGCCTCAATCAGCGCAACCAGGCCCCGGGTTTCAATCATTCCTAATGCTTCCATTGTGTTTTCCTCTTGCGTAAGGGGGTCCAGAACGGGACCGTTCATTCAACCTGCATGGGTAAGCGGCAATCGCTGCTTACGTCACTCCGGCGCGGCACGGCTGCCACTAACGCCAGTTCGATAATTTCCTGCACGCTACAGCCTCGGGAGAGGTCATGGAGCGGTGCGGCCAGCCCCTGAATCAGCGGCCCGATCGCACGATAGCCGCCCAGACGCTGGGCGATTTTGTAGCCGATGTTGCCCGCCTCCAGCGATGGAAAAACCATCACATTGGCCCGTCCCTGCAGCGGACTGTCGGGCGCTTTTTGCGCGGCGACCTCCGGCACGAAGGCGGCGTCAAACTGCAGTTCGCCATCCACCATCAGCTGCGGAGCGCGCTGACGCACGATCTCTGTGGCCTGCTGTACGTTGGCGACGTTGGGGTGGCGGGCGCTGCCGTTGCTGGAAAACGACAGCATCGCCACCCGCGGCTCCTCGCCGGTAATCGCCTGCCATGTCTCAGCGCTGGCGATAGCGATATCCGCCAGTTGCGCCGCCGTCGGCTGCGGCACCACGCTGCAGTCGGCAAATCCCAGCGCCGGTCCGACGTACTGCGGCAGCATCAGAAAGATCGACGACAGCGTTTTGCAGCCAGGCTGAAGGCCAATAATGCGCAATCCGGCGCGCAGTACGTTCGCCGTCGAGGAGAGATTGCCGGCAATACACACGTCGGCCTTTCCGGCGCTGACCATGGCGGCGGCGAACATCAGCGGGTCGTTGAGTTTTTCCTCCGCGTCCGGCGGCGTTTTTTCCCCGGCCCGATCCAGCCAGCGCCGGGCAAAGGCGGCGCGCATTTGCCGGTTGCTGTACGGATCGACAATCTGCATTCCGTCCATCGGCAACCGGTGGCTGAGGGCGAACTGGCGCAGAGCAAAAGGGCTGGCGATCAAAATCGGCTTTGCCAGCCCCTGCTGCTGCAGGTAGTGCGCCGCTTTAAGAACGCGAATGTCCAGGGCATCCGGAAACACCACCCGGGCGGGCGAACGCAAAGCCAGTTGACGCGCGCGTTGAATAATCATTGCTCCCCTCCCAGGCGTTGTTGGATCTGGCTGACGGTTAGCGGATGGTTTGCCACGCATAAAATCATCATCACGTAGACGGTGCTGGAGAGGCGGTTGAGCGCCTGCAGAATGTCCGGACGTAAGACCTCAAAGCTGCGCGTAATAAAGACCTGGGCGGCGATCGTTTCCGTCTCCCGAACCCGGGTGCGCAGCAGATTGAGCAAGGCGGCATCGCGGCCGTGAGCGGCTTCAGGCACCAGATGATCGTGGCCGAGATAGCGCAGCGGCTGGTGGGAAAGGCGATGCAGCTCATCCTCATTCAGGCCGACGATGGACTGCGCCGCCAGCGGTTCATCCATAGCGTCGGCGCGCATAATATTGCCCAGACGCGAGCGGATATCCGCCAGCCAGGGCTGCCATGGCTCCGCCAGTTCAATTTGCAGCCATACCGCCAGGGCGATGGTGGCGTCGAGCGCGGCGCGAAAGCCCAGGCGCGGATCGCTTTTAGCGACCATTTTGTCCGCCGTTAGATGGGTCAGGGTGTCCGGTTTTTTTTCGACCGGCTGGCGGCACAGTTCGCAGCAGGCCTGCGGATGTGTGTCGCTGCTGGTTAAACCGTGTACCGGCTGCGGCTGCTGCGCGTCGTCATCGACAAACAGGCTTCCCTGCTCATCGAGAAACTTAATGCGCAGACGGCGGCTCTCCAGCAGTTCTCGGGCCGAAGGCGTCAGACGAGCGTCGGCGGGCAGATGAATTTCTGCCCCTTCGCTGAGCGTATGGTTCGCTCTGAGCCAGGCTTCGGTAATAAAATCTTTCATAGCGATTGCCAGTTCGCAGGCCAGGCGACGTACAGGAAGCGCACGGTCGATGGCGTGCCGAATTCAATGCTGGAGCCTTTCGGGATAAACATCACATCGCCGGCTTTGGCCACCATGGTTTCACCTTCATGGCGTACGTGGAGTTCTCCCTCCAGCACCATGTCGACTTCGTCATAGTTCAGCGTCCATGGGAAAAAGGCGTTTTCCCACTGCATAAATCCGGCGGCCATACTGCTACCGTCCTGCTCGGTGACTAAATCCGTTAAGCCGACGCAGTGCGGTTCCGCGCCGTCGAAGCGGCCAAATTTCACGCTGCTGCCGTCAATGACTTTGACGCCGCCTTTGCCGGTGACCGCCTTAAAGCTGGGCTGCATATCGCCCAGCGCCAGCGACTGTTTTTCTTGCATCACCTTGTCCATCAGCTGCGCGACCAGGCTTTCGGTAAACTGCCCTTCCGGCAGCTGGGCAATAATGGTTTCGCGAATGCGCTGGCTTTCGGTTTTGCCCTCCTCCACCGGTACCGCCGCTTCTGGCGCGGACTCATCGCACTCTTTGATGGCGACGCCCAGCAGCTCCGCGACTTCGCGAGCTTCCGGGGTGATGATGCTGGCGCGCAGCACAACCGATATTTCCTCTTCACCTCGCGCGTGGGCCGCACGAATATCGTTAGCTGTGATTAGTTTCTTCACCTGCCCCTTCCTCCTTTTGGCTGAGCTCACTCAAGTAATTCACCAGCTGCTCTACGCTTTGCGGGTCGTGAGCGTTGAGCGCGAAAATTGGCTCTTGAAACCCCATCTCGTACAGCAGTTGCCGCACCGCGGCGACGTTAGCGTCCGGCATGTCCGTTTTGCTAATCGCGGCGATATGGCGTTTATTCGCCCCAATATCCAGTAACCCGGCGGGTAGACGACTTTCGGTATCATTTGCCGCGTGGACATAAATCAGCGTATCGACATCCTGCAGCGTGGTAATTAATGCGTGATACCAGCGAGGATGACTAAAATATTCTCCTGGTGTGTCGATATCGCCTTTTTCATTAAATTCCACGGCCTGCGTTTTTCTCGCGAGGGAATAATTCCCGTGCAGCGCATTAAATAGCGTTGTTTTTCCCGCGCCCACCGTACCGACAAATGCAATACGCTTCATCGCAGCCTCTAATTAGCTTTTAGTTAACTCGCAGAGGGTGTAATTTAATAATCGACCAAGCCCGCTAACCGTCTGAATCAGCGCCTCTTCAACCGCACCCACGGAGCCGTAAATCACCAGCGCGCCGCTGAACCTGTCGAGAAAACCGATATGCACATCGGCGGCTTTCATCGCTAAATCACCGGCGATCATGGCGGTTTCGCCAGGGGTTAAGGTCATAATGCCGATAGCGCCGGATTCGGGAACGCCGATCTTTTTCGCCAGTTCTGCCCCAGGGTGCGCAATCAGGTGCGCCAGCGTCACCTGCTTGCCGGGGACAAACTCCTGAATGATGCGTTCTTTATCCATAACTCACCGCTCCGCTAAAACTTGCGCTTATCGTGACAAGTTTCCGCTGGAGTAAATAACAAAATTCGGCAAGTTGATTTGAAAAGTGAGATAGATCACTTATAAACAGAAATAAAAAAGCGCGGGAGAATTCCCGCGCCTGAATTAATTAAATGATTATTACAGCGGCTGAGTTTGCGCTTCAACAACCGCCAGCGCGACCATATTCACGATACGCCGTACCGACGCAATTGGCGTCAGGATATGTACCGGCTTTGCGACACCCATTAGCACAGGCCCCACGGTCACGCCTTCCGAGCTGGAAACGCGAAGTAAGTTGTAACTAATACGGGCCGCTTCCATATTCGGCATCACCAGGATATTGGCTGAACCTTTCAGCGGGCTGTCCGGCATCCGCTCATTGCGAATGCTTTCCACCAGCGCGGCATCGCCGTGCATTTCGCCATCGATCATCAAATCCGGCGCCTGCGTCTTCACCAGCTCCAGCGCCTGGCGCATTTTGCTGGCGGACGGGCAGTCCGAAGAACCAAAGTTCGAGTGCGAAAGCAGCGCTACCCGCGGCTCAATCCCGAATCGACGAACGGTTTCTGCCGCCATCAGGGTGATTTCGGCAATTTGCTCCGGCGACGGATCGTGGTTAACGTAGGTGTCAGCGATAAAGGTGTTGCCGCTCGGCAGCAGCAGCGCATTCATCGCCCCTGCCGCATGAACCCCTTCGCGGTAGCCAAACAGCGGCTGTATTACGCTGTAGTGCTCGTGATAGTCGCCAATGGTGCCGCAGATCAACGCATCGGCTTCGCCGCGCTGCACCATGATCGCGCCGATGACCGTGGTATTGCTGATCACCGCCCGCTGCGCCTGCTCCTGGGTGATCCCGCGGCGCTTCATCAGGTTGTAATATTCGTTCCAGTACTCTTTAAAGCGCGGATCGGATTCGTTATTCACGATCTCAAAATCAACGCCGGCTTTGATCTGCAGCCCCAGCTTCTGAATACGCATCTCAATGACGCCGGGCCGGCCGATAAGGATTGGTTTCGCCAGCCCCAGGGAGACGAGTTCCTGAGTCGCGTGCAGCACGCGGGTATCTTCGCCTTCCGCCAGCACCACCCGCTTCGGCTCTTTGCGCGCCTGCGAGAAAATCGGCTTCATGAACAGATTCGTTTTGTAGACAAACTCGCTGAGCTTCTCGATGTAGGCATCAAAATCGGCGATTGGGCGCGTTGCGACGCCGGAGTCCATCGCCGCTTTCGCCACCGCCGGAGCAATCTTGACGATCAGCCGCGGGTCGAACGGCTTCGGAATGATATATTCCGCGCCGAAGCTCAGGTCCTGATCGCCGTAGGCGGAGGCCACCACTTCGCTCTGTTCTGCGTGAGCCAGTTCGGCAATCGCATGCACCGCCGCCAGCTTCATCTCTTCGTTAATCGCCGTTGCGCCGACGTCCAGCGCGCCGCGGAAGATGAACGGGAAGCACAGCACGTTGTTCACCTGGTTCGGATAGTCGGAGCGGCCGGTGCAGATAATGGCGTCGGAGCGCACCTCTTTCGCCAGCGGCGGCAGAATTTCCGGCTCAGGGTTAGCCAGCGCCAGAATCATCGGCGCGCGGGCCATCTTTTTAACCATTTCCTGGGTCAGCACTTTCGGGCCCGAGCAGCCGAGGAAAATATCCGCCCCGTCAATCACATCATCCAGCGTACGTTTGCCGCTGTCTTCTACCGCATAGGCCGCTTTCGTCTCCGCCATATTCGGCTCACGGCCCTTATAGATAACCCCTTTCGAGTCGCAGACCACAATGTTGTGTTTCTGCATTCCCAGCGCCACCAGCAGGTTCATACAGGCAATCGCCGCCGCGCCCGCGCCTGATACGACCATCCGCACGTCGGAGATATTTTTCTCCACCACCCGCAGACCGTTCAGAATCGCCGCGGTACTGATAATCGCCGTCCCGTGCTGATCGTCATGGAAGACCGGAATATTCATGCGCTCGCGCAGCTTCTGCTCAATGTAGAAGCACTCCGGCGCTTTGATATCTTCGAGGTTGATACCGCCGAAGGTCGGCTCCAGCGCTGCAACGACATTGATAAATTTGTCCGGGTCAAGCTCATCGACTTCAATATCGAATACATCGATACCGGCGAATTTTTTAAACAGAACGCCTTTACCTTCCATTACCGGCTTACCGGCCAGCGCGCCGATATTGCCCAGTCCCAGCACCGCCGTGCCGTTGGACACCACCGCCACAAGGTTGCCGCGGGCGGTATATTTATAGGCTGCCAGCGGATCCTTCTCGATTTCCAGACAGGGGGCGGCGACACCCGGCGAGTAGGCCAGAGCCAGATCGCGTTGGGTAGCAAGCGGTTTTGTCGGGGAGACCTGGATTTTTCCGGGGACCGGGAATTCGTGGAAATCAAGGGCGCTTTGTTTTAACTGCTCATCCATTTTATCGTTCCTTTCACGTATCGATCGTAGGGGGTGAAACGTAATGGCGTACCTGGTGTTCACCCTAAAGGGCTACCTAGTATCTCGCCTGACGGCTTCGTAAACTTTGAACACCGCCATACTCTCGCCATAACAAAGTTATGTTTGTTATCGATTTATAATGTTTATGTAACTTAGATTCGGAGGCAATGATAGCCCCGTCTGCTATGCTTTTTAGTTATGCAACTCATCACCCTCTCTATCCTAAACCAATAAAAACTCATGCAACTCATTGTTTCAGGAGCACATTATGTCCCGTAGAGAACTAGCCAACGCCATCCGCGCCCTGAGTATGGATGCAGTACAGAAAGCCAACTCCGGCCACCCTGGCGCGCCAATGGGTATGGCCGATATCGCCGAGGTGCTGTGGAACGATTTCCTTAAGCACAATCCTGAAGACCCAAAATGGTACGACCGCGACCGTTTTATTCTCTCCAACGGTCACGCATCAATGCTGCTCTACAGCCTGCTGCATCTGACGGGTTACGATCTGCCCATCGAAGAGATAAAAAACTTCCGTCAGCTGCATTCAAAAACCCCGGGTCACCCGGAGATTGGCTATACGCCGGGGGTGGAAACCACCACCGGTCCGCTGGGGCAAGGACTGGCAAATGCCGTGGGTCTGGCTATCGCCGAGCGCACGCTGGCGGCGCAGTTTAACCAGCCGGAACACGAAATTGTCGATCACTTCACCTACGTGTTTATGGGCGATGGCTGCCTGATGGAGGGGATTTCTCATGAAGTGTGTTCCCTGGCGGGGACGTTAGGACTGGGCAAGCTGATCGGTTTCTACGACCACAACGGCATTTCCATTGATGGTGAAACCAAAGGCTGGTTTACCGATGACACGGCAAAACGCTTTGAGGCCTATCACTGGCATGTGGTGCATGAAATTGACGGCCACGACCCCGAAGCCGTGAAGAAAGCGATTCTGGAAGCCCAGAGCGTGAAGGACAAACCCTCGCTGATTATCTGCCGTACGGTGATAGGCTTCGGTTCGCCGAATAAAGCCGGGAAAGAAGAGGCCCACGGCGCCGCGCTGGGGGAACAGGAAGTGACGCTGGCGCGTCAGAAACTCGGCTGGCATCACCCGGCGTTTGAGATCCCGAAAGAGATTTACCGTGCCTGGGATGCGCGTGAAAAAGGGCAAAAGGCGCAGAAAAGCTGGCAGGAGAAGTTTGCTGCGTATCAGCAGGCCCATCCGCAGCTGGCGGCGGAGTTTACGCGGCGCATGAGCGGCGGACTGCCTGAGTCGTGGGATGAAACGACGCAGAAGTATATCGCCGATCTGCAGGCTAACCCGGCGAAAATCGCCACCCGTAAGGCTTCGCAAAATGCCCTCGATGCCTACGGCCCGCACCTGCCGGAACTGCTGGGCGGCTCCGCCGACCTCGCGCCCAGCAACCTGACCATCTGGAAAGGGTCGACTTCGCTGAAAGAGGATCCGGCGGGTAACTATATCCACTACGGCGTTCGTGAATTCGGGATGACGGCCATCGCCAACGGCATCGCGCATCACGGCGGGTTTGTGCCCTATACCGCCACTTTCCTCATGTTCGTCGAATATGCCCGCAACGCGGCGCGTATGGCGGCGCTGATGAAAGCGCGGCAAATCATGGTCTATACCCACGACTCCATCGGTCTCGGCGAAGATGGCCCGACGCACCAGGCGGTCGAACAGCTGGCCAGCCTGCGCCTGACGCCAAATTTTAGCACCTGGCGACCGTGCGATCAGGTAGAAGCCGCGGTGGCGTGGAAGCTGGCGGTAGAGCGCCATAGCGGACCGACGGCGCTGATCCTCTCCAGGCAAAATCTGGCGCAAATGGCGCGCACGCCGGAGCAGGTACAGAATATCGCCCGCGGCGGCTACGTGCTGAAGGACGCAGGCGGCAAGCCGGACCTGATCCTGATAGCCACCGGTTCGGAAGTCGAGATAACCGTGCTGGCGGCGGAGAAGCTGCTGGCCAAAGGGGTGAACGTGCGCGTGGTTTCGCTGCCATCGACCGATGTCTTTGATGCGCAGGATGAGGCGTATCGGGAATCCGTCCTGCCCTCGGACGTCAGCGCCCGCATCGCCGTCGAAGCCGGCATCGCCGACTACTGGTATAAATACGTGGGGCTAAAAGGAAAAATCGTCGGTATGACCGGCTATGGCGAATCCGCGCCGGCCGATAAGCTCTTCCCTTACTTCGGCTTTACCGTTGAGCATATCGTCAGCGTAGCGAATGAGCTACAGAACGGGTAACCCATAGCGTGGGCCAGGCGTCTGGCCCCTGCCAGTTATCGCACTGCGGCTGCTGCGCGTAGCGTACCAGGCTAAACCGCTGGCCGTCATAACGCCAGCGCGTTTGGATACCGCAATCGCCGGGTGCGCGCCCTTTATCGAGGGTCACCAGTTCCTGATGCCGATCGTCGTAGCTGGCGTTCACCAGCTCGACGTCACGCGGCGCATCGCCGGGTGGCTGGAAGGGCAGCGTGAGTCGTACCGGGTGAGCAATATATGGCCGCTGGCGCGAAACCAGCCAGGCCAGCCAAATGGTATTGTAGGCGCCCGCTTCGCAGCTGGTCATCAGCAGGACCTTCTCGTCGGTCAGCGCGGACACCCGTACCTCGCGGCGAAACGGATCCAGCGAACAGGCGCTGCTGTTCATGCGCTCATTGCCATAATCCATCAGATCGTTAAGTTCATCGCGGCTCAGGGGCGACTGCGCCCCCTCCATTTTCACCACCGATCGCAGCGCCGGCGCAGGCGGTACGCTGAGCGGCGGCTCTTCTCCCTTGCCGACCCATGCGGTCTCGCTCCCCACCCGCTTTTGCCGGCTATCAATAAACAGCAGGGCGGCTTTGAGCCCCTGCAGAGAAACAGTCTGGAGACCCTTTTCAAGCGTGATGGTCTGCGCGTTTTGCACTTGCTGCAGGAATGCGTCAATGGTGACGTTATCGTCAGTTTTCAGCAGTTTGTCGGCAATCTGCCAGTGTGTATCGCTCAAGGCCAGGGGTTTGCCTTCGAGCTGAAGCCGGGGCGCTATCGGCGCCAGCGCCGCCACCGGGTTACCCACGCCTCCCAGCTCAATACGCAGGCTGGCGCTGGTTGCCGCTCCGGCGCTGCGGGTAAGGGTCATCACCAGGCCGTGGTGTAGCCCGACGTTGCGGGCTACGCAGAAGTTCTGATTGTTGCAGGTCACCTGCCAGTCGCTGAAGAGCTGTTGCGCCGGCGCCGCCCGCACCAGCGATGCCGGCAGCAAACCGCAAAGCAGAAACAAAATAACCCGATACCACATGAGCGGCACAACCCCGATGAACACGCCATAAACAGCGGCTATGTTCGCCAGCGGCGAGGTTTTACTCAATCGGATTTATCAGAGATCCCCGTTCATCAGCCCGGAGTTTTGCAAATATTGCAGCAGGATCACCGCTTTGCCGTCGCGGATTTCCCCGTTGGCCATCATCTCCAGCGCCCGATGATAAGGGAGCTCCAGCACCTCGATCTCTTCATCATCAACGCCGCCACCGTCGTTGGCCCGCTGGGTATCGTTATATTCGGCAATAAAGAAATGGATAAGCTCGGTGACGCCGCCGGGCGACATAAACAGTTCAAACAGTTTGCGCACTTCGCCGACTTCGAAGCCGGTCTCTTCAATGGCTTCTTTACGCACGCACGCCTCCGGCTCGTCGCTATCCAGCAGCCCGGCGCAGGTTTCGATCAACATCCCGTCTTCGTTGCCGTTTACCCAGGTCGCGATGCGGAACTGGCGAACCAGCACGACGGTCTGCTTATGGCGGTTATACAGCAAGATGGTCGCACCGTTGCCGCGATCGTAGACTTCGCGTTTATGGCGAACCACGCTGCCGTCGCTGCGCGTCAGCTCATAGGTCATGTTGCGCAAAACGAACCAGTTTTCGGAGAGGATTTTATCTTTGATAATGTTGATATTGAGTGACATACGGGCCCCACAGCGTGAAATAACGATGTCATACTACGCTGCGGAACCCGCTTTGTCGTTAGTGAAGCGGAATCGATTTAACCTCGAGGAAGTCCATGATCCCCTGCGCCGCGTGGCGGCCTTCCGCCATTGCAGTTACCACCAGATCGGCGCCGCGCACCGCATCGCCGCCGGCAAACACCTTACGATGAGTGGTCTGGTAACGATAGCGACTTTCCACATTGGCCTTAATTCGGCCGCGGCTGTCGAGCTTCACGCCCACCGATTCCAGCCACGGCATACCGTGCGGATGGAAACCGAAGGCCATAATCACCGCATCGGCGGGCATCACGAACTCGCTTCCGGGGATTGGCGAAGGGCTGCGGCGTCCCTGTGCATCCGGCGCACCAAGCTGGGTTCGCAGGAAGCGCACGCCGTTGACGTGCCCCTCTTCGTTCAGCTCCAGGGTGACCGGCTGGACGTTAAATTCAAATAATGCCCCCTCTTCGCGCGCGTTTTTCACCTCTTTCTTCGAACCGGGCATGTTGGCTTCATCGCGACGATAGGCGCAGGTGACCTGCTTTGCGCCGTGGCGCAGCGCGGTGCGCACGCAGTCCATCGCCGTATCGCCGCCGCCGAGTACCACGACGTTCAGCCCCTCGGTATTGACGTAAGGCTCTTCCGGCAGCTCCAGCAGCCCCATAACCTGTTTAGTATTCGCGATCAGAAACGGCAGCGCATCGTAAACGCCGGGCGCGTCTTCATTCGGCAGATCCGCTTTCATGGAGCGATAGGTACCTGCGCCAATAAATACCGCATCATATTCATCAAGCAGCGTCGTCAGCGGAATATCCTTGCCTATTTCGCAGTTCAGCTCAAAGCGCACGCCCATCCGGGTGAAGATTTCACGCCGCCGGGCAAGCAGGGATTTATCCAGCTTGAAGGCCGGAATGCCAAAGGTCAGCAGGCCGCCGATTTCCGGATGGCGGTCAAACACCACCGGGCTTACGCCGTTGCGCACCAGCCGGTCGGCGCAGGCGAGACCGGCTGGACCGGCGCCGATAATCGCCACCCGCTTACCGCTGTTCACGACCTGCGAAAGATCCGGCCGCCAGCCGTTGGCCAGCGCCTGGTCGGAGATATAGCGTTCAATGTTGCCGATAGTCACCGAACCGTGCTCATCGCGCAGCGTGCAGGCCCCTTCGCACAGGCGGTCCTGCGGGCAGACGCGACCGGTTATTTCCGGCAGGCAGTTGGTCTGATGAGAAAGCTCAACGGCGGCGGCGATATCCCCCTCTTTCACCCGCTCAATCCACTGCGGAATATGGTTGTGCAGCGGGCAGGTCCATTCACAAATGCTGTGTTCGCCGCATTTCAGGCAGCGTTCCGCCTCGTGATTGGCCTGTCCGGCGCTGAACGGAAGATAAATTTCGGCAAAATTAGCCTTACGCGCTGCGGCGGATAGCTTGTCGGGCTCGCCGCGCGGCGGCGTCGCGGCCATCTGTGCGACTTTCCCGGCGGAGCAAGATGCCATCGGGGCGCCGGGGTGACCCAGACGCGCCGCGCGCTGACGCCGCTGTTTCGCCAGATTCATCAGCGTGCTGTCCGTCGCCAGCTCCAGCGCCCCGGCCGGGCAGTTTTGCACGCAGGCAGGCCCCTCTTCGCGACCGTTACACAAATCGCACTTATGCGCCGTCGCTTTGACTCTGCCCTCCTGTACCGGCGTCAGGACGATTTGCATCACGCCAAACGGGCAGGCAACCATACAGGATTTACAGCCGATGCATTTTTCCTGATTCACCTGGACGCTGCCGTTAAGCTGGCTGATGGCGTCATTTGGACAACTGCGGGCGCACGGCGCGCCTTCACAGTGGTGACAGGTTACTGCGTTACGCTTTTGCTCATTTTTGATAACCGTAATGCGCGGCAAAAAACGCTGCGGGGTCAATACATGCTGCTCATCGTTATGCGCCATGACGCAGGCAACTTCACAAGCCTTGCATCCGATGCACTTATGACTATCGCTTAAAATAAAGTGGTTCATGACATCCTTCAGTCTTATTGGTGAATAACCCCTCAATTCGCATGACTATCTATTACCCGACAAGGCGGGGCTGGAACAATGTGCAATTGCACAGGTCGCCGATTTTTTGGTAATAACCCGAGTTGGATCAATTTTTTTGACTTAAATGAAATTACGTTTTATTTAGCTAAGTGATAATAGGCCGCGTCTGCGGCGACGGGTAGAAAGGATGACGTCGGTAGAGGGAGAAGGACGGTTCTTTACGCTGCCATAAAAGGCACACGATAAATTACACTATCTCCTTATTTTCTCCACGATTGCCTGCGCCCTTGCCGCTAGAGTGTCACAGGCTCTGCAATAACAAAAAAATGTGCAAAATGAGGTCCTAATTCTGATGGCGAATTTTTTTATCGATCGCCCCATTTTTGCGTGGGTTCTGGCAATCCTGTTATGCCTGACCGGTACGCTCGCAATTTTGTCGCTTCCCGTTGAGCAATATCCCGAACTTGCCCCTCCTAACGTCAGGATCGCAGCAAACTATCCCGGGGCCTCAGCACAAACGCTGGAAAATACCGTTACCCAGGTTATCGAGCAGAATATGACCGGCCTCGACAACCTGATGTACATGTCATCCCAGAGCAGCGGCACCGGGCAAGCCACCGTGACGCTAAGCTTTACCGCCGGTACCGATCCGGACGAAGCCGTCCAGCAGGTGCAGAACCAGCTGCAGTCGGCGATGCGTAAACTCCCGCAGGCCGTCCAGAACCAGGGCGTGACGGTGCGTAAAACCGGGGACACCAACATCCTGACGATTGCGTTCGTCTCTACCGATGGCAGCATGGATAAACAGGATATCGCCGACTACGTCGCCAGTAACATTCAGGACCCGCTCAGCCGGGTAAACGGCGTCGGCGACATTGACGCCTATGGTTCCCAGTATTCGATGCGTATCTGGCTCGATCCGGCCAAACTCAACAGTTTTCAGATGACGGCAAAAGACGTCACCGATGCCATCTCTTCACAGAACGCGCAGATTGCCGTCGGCCAGCTGGGCGGTACGCCTTCGGTAGATAAACAGGCGCTCAACGCGACAATTAATTCGCAATCGCTGTTACAAACCCCGGAACAGTTCCGCAATATCACCCTTCGGGTTAATCAGGACGGCTCGGAAGTTACCCTTGGCGACGTCGCGACCGTGGAAATGGGAGCGGAGAAATACGATTACCTCAGCCGCTACAACCGCCAGGCGGCTTCCGGGCTGGGGGTTAAGCTGGCCTCTGGCGCAAACGAAATGGCGACCGCCGAACGCGTCATCAGCCGTCTGAACGAGCTGTCGCAATACTTCCCGCATGGTCTGGAATATAAAGTCGCTTACGAAACCACCTCATTCGTTAAGGCGTCGATTACCGACGTGGTGAAAACGCTGCTCGAAGCCATCGCGCTGGTGTTCCTCGTCATGTATCTGTTCTTGCAGAACTTCCGCGCGACATTAATCCCAACCATCGCCGTTCCGGTGGTGCTAATGGGGACTTTCGCCGTCCTCTACGCCTGCGGCTACAGCATCAACACCTTGACCATGTTTGCGGTGGTGCTGGCGATAGGCCTGCTGGTGGACGACGCCATCGTGGTGGTGGAAAACGTCGAGCGTATCATGAGCGAGGAGGGCCTCTCGCCGCGTGAAGCGACGCGAAAATCGATGGGGCAAATTCAGGGTGCGCTGGTCGGTATCGCCATGGTTCTATCGGCAGTATTCGTGCCAATGGCCTTCTTCGGCGGCACCACCGGCGCGATTTATCGTCAGTTCTCGATCACCATCGTCTCGGCAATGGTGCTGTCGGTTCTGGTGGCGATGATCCTTACCCCGGCGCTGTGCGCCACGCTGCTCAAACCGGTGCATAAAGGCGAAACCCACGGGCAACGGGGTTTCTTTGGCTGGTTTAACCGCACGTTTAACCGCAACGCCAGCCGCTACGAAACCGCCGTCGGCAAAATTCTTCACCGTTCGCTGCGCTGGATAATGATCTACGTCCTGCTGCTGGGGGGGATGGTGTTTCTGTTCCTGCATCTGCCAACGTCATTCCTGCCGCTGGAAGACCGCGGCATGTTTACCACGTCGGTGCAATTGCCCAGCGGTTCGACCCAGCAGCAAACCCTGAAGGTGGTCCAGCAGGCGGAAGACTATTTCCTGAAAAACGAAAAACAAAACGTCGAATCGGTGTTCGCCACCATCGGCTCCGGCCCCGGCGGCAACGGACAGAACGTAGCGCGTATGTTCGTTCGCCTGAAGGACTGGGACCAACGCGATCCTACAACCGGTTCCTCTTTCGCTATCATCGAACGCGCGACCAAAGCGTTTAACAAAATAAAAGAAGCTCGCGTCTTTGCCAGCAGCCCGCCGGCCATCAGCGGCCTGGGCAGTTCCGCCGGTTTCGATATGGAACTGGAAGACCATGCGGGCAACGGACACGAAGCGCTGATGGCCGCTCGCGATACCCTACTGGAGCTGGCCGCTAAAAATAACCAGCTGACCCGCGTTCGCCACAACGGCCTTGACGATAGCCCGCAGCTACAGGTGGATATCGATCAGCGCAAAGCCCAGGCGCTGGGCGTCTCCATCGATGATATCAACGACACCCTCCAGACCGCGTGGGGGTCAAGCTACGTCAACGACTTTATTGACCGCGGCCGCGTGAAGAAGGTCTATGTTCAGGCGGCCGCGCCGTATCGCATGCTGCCGGACGACATTAATCTGTGGTACGTACGCAACAGCAGCGGCACGATGGTGCCCTTCTCCGCTTTCGCCACCTCCCGCTGGGAGACCGGTTCGCCGCGTCTGGAGCGCTACAACGGCTATTCAGCGGTAGAAATCGTCGGTGAAGCCGCGCCGGGCGTCAGTACCGGTACCGCGATGACAATTATGGAAGAGCTGGCCCGCCAGCTGCCAAACGGCTTTGGCCTTGAATGGACGGCGATGTCGTATCAGGAGCGCCTCTCCGGCGCGCAGGCTCCGGCGCTGTACGCCATTTCGCTGCTGGTCGTGTTCCTGTGCCTGGCGGCGCTGTACGAAAGCTGGTCGGTGCCGTTCTCTGTGATGCTGGTGGTGCCGCTGGGGGTCATCGGCGCCCTGCTGGCGACCTGGATGCGCGGTCTGGAAAACGATGTCTACTTCCAGGTGGGACTGCTGACGGTGATCGGTCTGTCGGCGAAGAACGCCATTCTCATTGTCGAGTTTGCCAATGAGCTGAATCAGAAAGGCGAGGACCTGCTTACCGCCACGCTCTCCGCCTGTCGCCAGCGTCTGCGGCCGATCCTGATGACCTCGCTGGCGTTTATCTTCGGCGTGCTGCCGATGGCCACCAGTACCGGTGCGGGTTCCGGCAGTCAGCATGCCGTTGGCACCGGGGTCATGGGCGGGATGATTTCAGCCACGGTGCTGGCAATCTTCTTCGTACCGCTGTTTTTCGTGCTGGTGCGTCGTCGCTTCCCGCTCAAGGAACGGCCGCAATAATCAGGATGCGCCCTGGCGATATGTCGCCGGAGCCAAATAACAGAAAAGGCGACCGGATGTGTCGCCTTTTTGATGTGGTCGCTTCAACTGCATTATTATTCTGCCTGTGAAATCGCCATGCTTTTATTGCGGAAATCTATTTACGAAGCATGCCTTCGATAAAGTCTTTCCAGTTCCCCAGTTCATGTTCAATCATAATAGCCTCTCTTATTATTATGGGTGATTTTATGCAAATTCATTGATGGTTAAAAGCGCGTTTGCGCTATCGTTCTGATAACTCTAATTACCCCCTGCGGAATGATTTCTTTCGTTTGTAAGTACTATGACCCGATTCCGGGCATTTTAATGTGACCGACAGCAACAATTAGCAACATTTGTTCATCAGCCAGAAGCGCCTGGCGCCGCCTTATGGCCAGCACTGGTCGCGGCCAATCGCTCAAAAAACAGCCAGAATGTAACGTTAAATATCTCTGGCGGGGAAAAAACGATATTTATTAATGTAATTCACGTATTATTTATTCAGGGTTTATATATTCGGAAGATTCTTAGCTAATCATTTAATTCAACGGAAAAGGTTTAATCATGCTCACCATGTACGGGATAAAAAACTGCGACACCATTAAAAAGGCCCGCCGCTGGCTGGAAGCCCATCAGATAGAATATCGCTTTCATGATTATCGTGTCGATGGCCTGGATCGCAATTTATTAGACACCTTTATTGCCGAGCTCGGCTGGGAAGCGCTGCTCAATACTCGCGGTACGACCTGGCGCAAGCTGGACGAAACGGTTCGCACCGGTATCAATAACGCCGACGCCGCGGCGAAACTGATGCTGGAAATGCCGGCAATCATCAAACGCCCATTGCTCTGCGCGCCCGGTCAGCCTATGCTGCTGGGTTTCAGTGAATCAAGTTATCAGCAGTTTAACGAGGTGTAGTCTATGTCTTGCCCGGTCATTGAGCTGGCTCAGCAGCTTATTCGCCGCCCTTCCCTCAGCCCCGATGATGCGGGATGCCAGGCGTTAATGATTGAACGTCTGCGTGCGATTGGCTTTACCGTTGAACCGATGGATTTCGGGGATACCCAAAACTTCTGGGCCTGGCGCGGGCGCGGGGAAACGCTGGCGTTTGCCGGCCATACCGATGTCGTTCCGTCGGGCGACGCCGATCGCTGGATTAACCCCCCCTTTGAACCCACCATTCGCGACGGCATGCTGTTTGGCCGCGGCGCCGCAGATATGAAAGGCTCGCTCGCGGCGATGGTGGTCGCGGCAGAACGCTTTGTGGCTCAGTATCCGAATCATAAAGGTCGTCTGGCCTTCCTGATCACTTCAGATGAAGAGGCCAGCGCCAAAAACGGTACCGTAAAGGTTGTTGAAGCGCTGATGGCGCGCAATGAGCGCCTGGATTATTGCCTGGTCGGCGAACCGTCCAGCACCGAAGTCGTCGGCGATGTCGTCAAAAACGGCCGTCGCGGCTCGCTGACCTGCAACCTGACCATTCACGGCGTACAGGGGCACGTGGCCTATCCGCATCTCGCCGATAACCCGGTCCACCGCGCCGCCCCGATGCTGGCGGAACTGGTGAACATCGAATGGGATAAGGGCAACGAATTCTTTCCGCCGACCAGTATGCAAATCGCTAACGTGCAGTCCGGGACCGGCAGCAACAACGTCATTCCCGGCGACATGTTCGTCCAGTTCAACTTCCGCTTTAGCACTGAGCTGACCGATGAAATGATTAAAGCGCGCGTCGTGGCGCTGCTGGAGAAATACGAACTGCGCTACAGCGTGGACTGGTGGCTCTCGGGGCAGCCGTTCCTGACCAGCCGCGGTAAGCTGGTTGATGCGGTGGTTAACGCTATTGAGCACTATAATGAAATAAAACCGCAACTGCTGACTAACGGCGGCACGTCCGACGGGCGCTTTATCGCGCGTATGGGCGCGCAGGTGGTTGAACTGGGGCCAGTGAATGCCACCATTCATAAAATAAACGAGTGTGTGAATGCCGCCGACCTCCAGCTACTGGCGCGGATGTATCAACGCATTATGGAGCAGCTGGTCGCCTGACGGCATCAATAGAGAAGAGGTAAGCGCATGGATTGGCTATCGAAGTACTGGTGGGTCCTGGTGTTGGTATTTTTGGTGGGCGTGATGATCAACGTGATTAAAGATCTTACCCGCGTTGATCATAAAAAATTTCTCAACAATAAACCGGAGCTGCCGCCGCACCGCGACTTCAATGATAAGTGGGATGACGATGACGACTGGCCGAAGAACGACCCGTCAAAGAAAAAGTAACATCTTTTTTGTTAGGTTTTCCCGGTAGCGCATCGCTGAGGAGGCAACGGGTTTACAGCCCGTAAGCGGGCCGGTAGCCCGGACAGATGCGCAGCATCGCCTCCGGGAAATGATTCCACTCTGCGCTCTTATCCCGGGGGCGGCGCTTAACGCGCCTTGCCCGGGCTACGGGTTTACAGCCCATCTGCGGGCCGGTAGCCCGGACAGATGGGCAGCATCGCCTCCGGGAAATGATTCCACTCTGCTCCCTTTCCCCGGGTGCGGCGCTTAACGCGCCTTGCCCGGGCTACGGGTTTACAGCCCGTCAGCGGGCCGGTAGCCCGGACAGATGCGCAGCATCGCCTCCGGGTTTATTATTTATAGCAGTTCAATAATATCGCTGTCTTTCGGCGTGCTGCCGCTGAGCGCTTCGTCGAAATAGTGCTTCGGTACGGTAAAGCGCAGATGATCGAGAGCAAACTGCATGCTGCGATCGTCAATCGCGTGCCCCAGATCCTCAACGATATCCAGCGTCACATCCCCGCCGGCCTGCTGCAACGCCTCCTGCCCCGCAACCGCCCACGCCAGATCGATAACCCGATCTTCACCGCCGTGGATCAGGTGAATCGTGGTCGCGGTCGTCGCCGTCTCGGGCAGAGTCGCATAGCGGCCGTTGAAGGCAATCACCCGCGATGCCAGACCCGGTTCGGCTTTAATGCTTTCCAGCGACATAATCGCCCCCTGCGAGAAGCCGATCAGCGCCGTCGCCTGCGGGCTGACGCCGCTCTGTTGTTGCCAGTAGCGCACCGTTTCAATAAAGGTCGGCATAATCGCATCTACGCGCTGCTGGCGATTTTCTTCGCTGACGCCCTGGACAGAAAACCACTGGCGTCCCGGAGCCGGGCCGCACGGCTCCGCGCCGCCGATGCTGACGATAAGCGCATCGGGAAAGAGCGGCGCAAACCAGCTACCGATTTGCCCCATGGCCACCGGGTTATCGCCGACGCCATGAAACAGCAGCAGCAGTTGCTGTGCAGGTGTTGCGGGGCTTTGAACAATAAAATGATCGTGTTTCATGGCTGTCTCCTTAATGTCTGCAAGGAAGTTTACGCCGCGGAGGGAATATGACCATGCCATTTAACTGATGAAGTTAGTTAAAAAATTGCAACATCTGAACCTGCCGGCGCAGGTCGTTGGCGCGGTTTTCATCCAGGCTGAGCAGCGCCTGCGCCGCCTCTTCGCGCAGCCTGGCCAGCAGCGCTTTCCGTCCGGATAAACCTAACGTTCGGCAAAGCGCGGTCTCATCCTGCTGCTGCAGGCGGGCCCGCAGCGCCGGAAGCGGCAGCGCCACCAGCATAAGCAGGCGATTGAGGCTACCCGCCGAGGTCAGCAGCGGACGATGGGCAAAAGCAAAACCCGCTACCTCCAGCCAGTCTTCTTCAGTAACAATAGTCGCTTTCAGCGCCGTCAGCGGCACAGGTTCATCTCGCCACTCGCGCAGCCAGAATTCGTCGCGCTGCAGCCGTTGGGCTTCTTCGCTTGCCAGGCAATGTCCCGCTTCGCTGAGAGGATAGAGCGCCATCGCGGTGTAACAGCCACTGCTGGCTTCCCGATGCGTGCCCAGCCGCACCAGCGTAAAACCGCAGCTTTGCCAGAAACGCCAAAGTTCGGGAGTATAGCCAAAACTGACTGAGAGATAATCCCGGTCCGCAGCCTGAGCCGCCGCCCGGGCCACCAGCCGCTGCCCCAGCCCCTCGCGCTGGCGAGCCGGATGCACGGCAATACGGCTGATGCGCAGGCCCGTCAACGTGGCCGCCAATGGGCTACCGCCATGCGCCGCCAGCGACTGCGCCACCAGATTTCCGCGCGGACGCCGATAGCCGGCCCATACCGCCCTGCTAAGCGACGGCTCAAGACCGCCCTCCTCCACCAGCCACAGCGCCCCGGCGATGCGCTCGCCGCTATGGGCGCAGGTAAAATGCTGTCCTGGCGCATCCAGCATGCGCCGGAGATCCAGCGGCGACGTGCGATAGTGGGCCCCGGAGAGCAGCTGATACATCGCTTCCGGTAACGCAGGCTGCCGCCGCCAGCACTGCTGGCTGACGTTCTCCAGCTCGATATCGCCGCCTGGCGCATGCTGGAAGGTCTCATCATTGAACAGCAGCAGCTGTGCAATTGCCGCTTCCAGCGGACAGCCGCTAGCCCAGCGGATGGGCGTCGTGAGGCTAAACTGCCGTAGGTGCGCGAAGCTGGCGCAAAATTTAAGTAAAAAACCGCGTCCGGTCCCTTCATATCCCTGAACGGTGGTGATCAGCAGCGTTCTCGGGAAACGGGAAACAAGCTGGCGCAGCAGCGGCCCGGGGATGGCGGCAGCCTCGTCGACTATCAGCCATCCCGCTTGACGTCCGGACGCCAGTAATGCATCGGGCGCCATAAAGTTAACGCTCTCCCCGGCGAAAGCCGCCATCACCTCCGTCGCTCCGCGCGCCGGCGCGGTAACGATGGCGTCACCTTTTAACTGGCGGAGAAGCATTCCCGCGAGAGCGGACTTCCCTCGCCCGCGTTCGGCGGTCAACGCGGCAATACCGGGGGGGAAATCGGCCAGTTCGGCAAGAACGGCGGCCTGCTCCGCCTGCGGATGACCATCGGCGAAATGCCATCGCGGGCGCTCGGGAAATACGGGTACGACCCGTTCATGGCCCTGCCGCCAGAGAATGGACGCTTTATCCGCAACAATCTGTTGGCAAAAACGATAAACAAAGTTCGGCGTGGGTATGGGATCGGGAGCGTCGCTCCAGCGCCGGGAATCCGCATCAGGACGGACCGGCCATTGGGCGAAGTCGGGGGTGAGCAATACCAGCCAGCTACCGGCGCGTAGCGTACCGGCTAACGCGGCGAAAGCGGCAACATCAAAGCCCGCGCGGGCATCGAAAAAGGCGTGCTGGTATTCGCGGCCCAGCAGCGATATCAGATCTGCAGGCGGGACGTACGGCGCAGGCATCGGCTGTGGGCTAACCCACAGTCCGTCTCCGGCCAGCGCTGTGCGTATTTGTTGCGCCTGAAGCTGAGTCCAGGCATCGTCGCCGCTGAGAACCAGCAGACGACGAATGCCTTCGCGCGCCATCTGCGCCGTCAGACGACGCAGTTCATCCATGACAGAAGAGCATTACAGCGCATTGCCGAAGGTGTTGCACTGCGCCGGGTCGCCGCTATCGAAGCCGCGTTTAAACCAGGTATAGCGCTGCTGCGACGTTCCGTGGGTAAAGCTGTCCGGCACCACCCGCCCCTGGCTCTGCTGCTGCAGGCGATCGTCGCCAATCGCCTCTGCGGCATTCAGCGCTTCCTGGAGATCGCCGGTCTCCATGTAGTCCTGCTTCTGCATGTTGTAGCCCCAGACGCCAGCGAAGCAGTCCGCCTGTAGTTCCATTTTCACCGACAGGCGATTCGCTTCCGCCTGCGAAGCGTTTTGCTGTAGCTGACGCACTTTCGATTCAATACCCAGCAGCTTTTGTACGTGGTGGCCAACCTCGTGGGCAATAACGTAGCCCTGTGCGAAATCGCCGCCGGCGCCAAGCTTGTTTCTCATCTCATCGTAGAATGACAGGTCGATATACACCGTGCTGTCCGCCGGGCAGTAAAAAGGCCCCATAACGGACTGACCGGTACCGCAGGCGGTCCGCGTCGCGCCGCGGTACATCACCAGTTTGGGCTGCGGATACTGGCGGCCCATATCTTTAAATATTGCTCCCCAGGTATCTTCCGTGTCCGCCAGAATCACCTTAGTGAATTTTGCGGCTTCTTCATCCTGCGGGCTGATGGAGCGTTGGGTGGTGGTTTGCTGCGGAGATACCGGCTCGCCGGTCAGCATGCCGGTTAAATCGACGCCGTAATAGCCCGCCACCAGAACAATAATCAGCAGCACAATGCCGCCTTTGCCGCTGGGGAGACGAAAACCGCCCCCGCCGCCCATTGGCGAACCAGATTGACTACGACGATCTTCAACATTGTCGCTCTCGCGACGCCCTTGCCAGCGCATAAGCACCTCAATTCATCATATTAACCAATGAATAAGATCGTAGGCGGTTCAGCGAAGGATTACCACAGGAAACAGCAAGAAGAGCGCCAGAAGAAGAAAACTTCTCCTGGCGTAGGGGATTAGTCGAGCTTCACGCCCAGGCGATGAGCGACTTCTTCGTAGGCTTCAATCAGGCCGCCGAGGCTCTGGCGGAAACGGTCTTTGTCCATTTTATCCATGGTCTTTTTATCCCACAGACGGCTGCCGTCCGGAGAAAACTCATCCCCAAGCACCACTTCGCCTTTGAACAGACCAAATTCCAGCTTGAAGTCCACCAGGATCAGGCCCGCATCGTCAAACAGCTTTTTCAGCACATCGTTAGCTTTGTAGGTCAGCTCCTGCATACGCGCCAGGTTCTCTTTGCTCACCCAGCCAAAGGTTTCGCAGTAGGATTCGTTGACCATCGGATCGTGCATGGCGTCGTTCTTCAGGAACAGGTCGAACAGCGGCGGGTTCAGCTCGATGCCCTCTTCAATCCCTAAGCGTTTCACCAGCGAACCGGCAGCGCGGTTACGCACCACGCACTCCACCGGCACCATATCCAGCTTTTTAACCAGACACTCGGTATCGGACAACAGCGCTTCCATCTGGGTCGGGATACCCGCTTCCGCCAGCTTGCTCATAATGAAATGGTTGAACTTGTTGTTCACCATGCCTTTACGATCGAACTGCTCAATGCGAGCGCCGTCCCCTGCTGACGTATCGTTACGGAATTCGAGTATCAACAGATCCGGGTTTTCGGTGCTGTATACCGTCTTCGCCTTACCACGATACAACTCAGCTTGCTTTTGCATCTTTGTCACTCCAGTGATGATTAACGATAAAAATTTGTGCTTTTCTGCCGACGCACACGTTTGCGTCACTATACATTAAAAAGGGCCGGATTGCTCCAGCCCTGTTAATTACTTACTTAATGCGGCCTGGAATACGGCAACCAGGGCATCATTTTGCGACTGCGTCAGAGTATGGCCTTTCGGGTCGATGAACTGCAGACTGCTGCGGTTATCGAGGTCCCCGACCTGCAATTTATAATCGCCGGACACCAGCTGTGGGTCGCGAGCGCCCAGATCGGTCCAGCCGCTGTCGGAAAGCGGTTTATAGGTCACGGACAAGTTACCCTGAGAGCGAGAACTATCAGTTACCTTCATACCCACTTTTTCCAGCGCGCCCGGCAGGCGTTGCCATACCAGATTAAACGGTGCGCGAACGATCAGCATCGGCAGGCCGGTATCATCAGCCCCGCTCTGCACGTCGAAGGTTGCCCCGGCATTTTTCTGCGCGGCGTTCTGCGCGCTGGTCGCGTTCAGATCCAGACCTTCGGAAATGACGTTCAGCATGGCGGTACTGTAGCGCTGCAGCGAAGCCGGATCGGCAACAGGTTTACCCGCCTGCTCCAGATTCACCAGCTTCACGATCACCGCCTGCTGGTAGCCCTGCTGTTTAACTGAGATTTGATAGCGACCACGATACTGCTGGTCTTCATCGAGGCGATTCCATTCGACCCAGTCGGTATTCAGCGTCTGGCTGGCATCGTCGCGTTTAGCGATAGTGTAGTTTTTCGACTGCACGATGCTTGCCACCTGCGCCCACAGCGAACCGCTGCGCCCGTTTTCCACCATCAGCGTTGCGGTATCACCGTTAAACTGCGTGCGCGCGCCGCTGACCAGCGCCAGAGGCTGGGCTGGCGGACGAATATCCAGCGCTTTGCCTGTGTTACCGGTGCTGGTCGCAACCGGAATATTATAATCACCCACCTGAACCGGCAGAATCATACCTGCTGGCGCGTGAAGTTCACTAAGCGGCGTAGCCTGCAAATAGGCCTCGTCGCCGCTCACCTGACGCTTATAGCGCGAGTCAGAACTACAGGCCGCGAGGAGTAGAACCAGCGAAACACCCGCAACCTTCGCCAGGCGCGACTTCTGTACTGAGTAAGCCATCAAATCTCCCTAAACTTTACAGCAAACCGGCATGCTTCAGCGCTGCGGTAACAACCTTCGTACCGTTTTCGGTAATCGGGGTCATCGGCAGGCGTAGCGTATCGGTCGCCACAAGACCCAACGCCTTACAGGCCCACTTGACCGGGATAGGGTTGGGTTCGACAAATAATTTGGTATGCAATGGCATCAGACGCTGGTTAATCGCACGAGCTTCGGCAAATTGACCTGCTAGCGCCAGTCGGCACATCTCGGCCATTTCACGCGCCGCAACGTTTGTCGTTACGGAAATCACGCCATGGCCGCCTAGCTGCATAAAGTCCATTCCGGTCGCGTCATCGCCGCTCAGCAGAATAAAGTCATCTGAAACCAGCTCTTTGATCTGATGAACCCGGCTTAAGTTCCCCGTCGCTTCCTTAATACCGATAATATTTTTGATTTCCGCCAGACGACCAACGGTTTCAGGCAGCATATCGCAACCGGTACGGGAGGGCACATTATACAGAATTTGCGGCAGGTCAGTATGTTCTGCGATAGCTTTAAAGTGTTGGAAGAGTCCTTCCTGAGTCGGACGGTTGTAATAAGGCGTTACCGTCAGGCAGCCAACCACGCCGCTATCGTTAAATCTTTTAGTCAGGCTAATCGCCTCTGCGGTTGCATTGGCACCAGTACCGGCAATGACCGGGATACGCCCGTCGGCCAGTTCCAGCGTCTGCATGACCACGTCACCATGCTCTTCATGGCTCAATGTTGCGGACTCTCCGGTAGTACCTACCGAAACAATCGCCGAGGTTCCGTTGGCGACATGGTAATCAATCAGTTTTTTCAGGCTTGACCGGCAAACGTTGCCGTTTTCATCCATCGGCGTGACAAGCGCTACAATACTTCCCGTAAACATGGGCCATCCTCAGAGCATAAGTGGGACAAGATTCTCAATGTTACGTTTGGTGCCGCAATAAAAGCAAGAGAGCCGATGCCATCAGGGATGTTGTATGCCGGTTTTTTTTATGCTTTCCTAACGTTACCTCACCTTTTTAAAGGAAGAACAGGTTTGACAGCCTCATTACAACACTATCTGGTTATTACCGCGTTGGGTGCTGACCGCCCAGGCATCGTGAATACGATCACTCGTCACGTCAGCAGCTGCGGCTGTAATATCGAAGACAGTCGGCTGGCCATGCTTGGCGATGAGTTTACGTTTATCATGCTGCTTTCCGGTTCGTGGAATGCGATTAACCTGATTGAATCAACTCTGCCGCTGAAAGGTGCCGAGCTGGATCTGCTTATCGTGATGAAGCGTACAACCGCAAGGCCGCCGCAGGCGATGCAGAATAGCGTCTGGGTTCAGGTTGAGGTGCCGGATTCACCGCACATCATTGAGCGATTCACGGCTCTGTGCGATACGTGGAAAATGAACATTGCCGAACTGGTTTCCCGTACTCAGCCGGGAGCGAACGACGATTCAGCACAGCTTTTTATTCAAATCACCGCCCACAGCCCGACTACGCAAAATGCATCAAATATCGAACAAGCGTTCAAAGCCCTATGTACAGAACTGAATGCACAAGGCAGTATTAACATCGTTAATTATTCACAGCATGATGAACAGGATGGAGTTTGAGTGATGAACCCACTGAAAGCCGGTGATATTGCACCGAAATTTAGCTTACCGGACCAGGACGGCGAGGAAGTAAATTTGACCGACTTCCAGGGACAGCGTGTTCTGGTTTATTTTTATCCCAAAGCCATGACCCCGGGCTGCACCGTACAGGCGTGCGGTTTACGCGATAATATGGACGACCTGAAAAAAGCAGGCGTTGAAGTTCTGGGAATCAGTACGGATAAACCAGAAAAACTCTCCCGTTTCGCCGAAAAAGAGCTGCTGAACTTCACTCTGCTGTCTGATGAAGATCATCAGGTGTGCGAGCAGTTCGGTATCTGGGGTGAAAAAACCTTTATGGGGAAAACCTACGACGGTATTCATCGTATTAGCTTCCTCATCGATGCCAATGGCAAAATCGAACATGTTTTTGATGACTTCAAAACCAGCAATCACCACGACGTGGTGCTGAACTGGCTGAAAGAAAACGCCTGACGCACGAGTAAACGCAAGACGCCGGGTCATCGCCCGGCGTCTTTTTTTAGGCCATTCTTTGCGGCTTCGCGCTAATGCTCGTCTTCCACTATCAGGCCATCCGGCCAGGCATGCACCACCGCTTTGATGAGCGTCGCCAGCGGGATCGCGAAGAACACTCCCCAGAATCCCCACAGACCACCGAAAATCACCACCGACAGAATAATGACCAGCGGATGCAGGTTAACGGCTTCCGAGAACAGTACCGGCACCAGCAGGTTGCCGTCCAGCCCCTGAATAATCAGGTAAACCGCAAACAGGCTCCAGAACTCGGTGCCCGCGCCAAACTGGAACAACGCCACGCCCACCACCGGAATAGTGACCACAAAGGCGCCGATATAGGGAATTAATACCGAAAATCCGACCAGTACCGCCAGCAGCAGCGAATAGTTAAGGCCAAAAAGGATAAAGCCAATCCACGTCGCCACGCCGACGACGATCATCTCCAGCACCTTACCGCGGATATAGTTGGTAATTTGCTGGTTCATCTCTTTCCACACCTGCCCGGCCAGGCCGCGGTTGCGCGGCAGCACCCGACGCACGGCGTTAAGCATCTGCTCTTTATCTTTCAGCAGAAAGAAAACCATCAGCGGAACCAACACCAGGTAGACCGCCAGCGTCAGCAGCCCGACCAGGGAGGCCAGCGAATATTTCACCACCGAATCGCCGACGGTTAACATCCGGCTGCGCATGTTCTCCGCCATCGCGTCGATAATCCCGGCATCCATTAAGGCCGGATAACGGCGCGGCACCGTGGCGGCGAAATCGGAAAGCTTATTCAGCATTCCTGGCATATCGCGAATCAGATAAATACCCTGCTGCCAGGCAACAGGCATCACCACGAACGCCATCAGGAGCAGAATACCGACGAACAGAATCAGCACAACCGACGTGGCCCAGGTACGTGAAAAACCGATACGCTCCAGTCTGACGGTAGGCCACTCCAGCAAATAGGCCAGAACTATCGACACTAACAAAGGCGCCAGCAGGCCGCTGAAGAAAAACATAATGCCGAACCCGGCCAGCAAAATGACCAGCAGCGCTATCGCCTCCGGATCGCTGAACCGTCGACGGTACCACTGCATTAACATCTGAAGCATAAAACCCTTCCCTGAAGAGCAAAGCTGTAACAATCTCAGGAATTGTATCGAAATGTCACAAAAAAGACTTCGCTTTTTATGGGTAAAACCACAAACATTAATGACCGGGTGAATATCATATTTGCAACGCCGCGAACGACGGCTAAACTCGCTGAACCTGCTTGCGGTCAGGGAACATTACGCCGCACAATCGGTCAAACTGGCACACCTACATTACAGGACAGAGGTTATGTTCAGGCAGTTGAAGAAAACGCTGGTGGCGACCGTCATAGCGTCGCTGACGCTGGGTTCAATATTACCTGCTTTTGCCGACACCGCAGACACCCTGCCGGACATGGGCACCTCCGCAGGAAGCACGCTCTCCATCGGCCAGGAAATGCAGATGGGAGACTACTATGTACGCCAGCTGCGCGGCAGCGCGCCGTTAATTAATGACCCGCTGCTGGTGCAATATATTAACGGTTTAGGCATGCGCCTGGTCTCGCACGCCAATTCCGTGCGCACCCCGTTCCACTTTTATTTAATCAATAACGATCAGATTAACGCCTTTGCTTTCTTCGGCGGCAACGTGGTGCTGCACTCGGCCCTGTTCCGCTACTCGGATAACGAAAGCGAGCTGGCATCCGTCATGGCGCACGAAATTTCTCACGTTACCCAGCGCCACCTTGCCCGCGCCATGGAAGACCAAAAGCGTAACGCCCCGCTCACCTGGGTCGGTGCGCTGGGTTCAATTCTTCTGGCGATGGCCAGCCCGCAGGCCGGTATGGCCGCCCTGACCGGCACCCTGGCGGGTAGCCAGCAGGGAATGATCAGCTTTACCCGTCAAAACGAAGAAGAGGCCGACCGCATTGGTATTCAGGTCCTTCAGCGCTCTGGGTTCGACCCGCAGGCGATGCCGGCGTTTATGGGGAAGCTGCTCGACGAATCGCGCTACTCCACCCGTCCGCCGGAAATGCTGCTGACGCACCCGCTGCCGGAAAGCCGGCTTGCCGACGCCCGCAACCGCGCGAATCAAATGCGCCCGGTTGTCGTACAGTCCTCAGCTGACTTCTATCTGGCGAAAGCCAGAACGCTCGGTATGTACACTTCCGGCGATAATAAGCTGGGCAATGACCTGCTGAGCAGCTGGGAAAAAGGCAATATTCGCGAACAGCACGCCGCCCAGTACGGTCGCGCTCTGCTGGCAATGGGCAACAACAACTACGATCTGGCGCGCAAAACGCTACAGCCGTTACTGACCGCGGAACCGCAGAACGCCTGGTATCTCGACCTGGCCACCGATATCGACCTCGGGCAAAAAAGAGCGACAGACGCGATTAACCGCCTGAAAAGCGCTCGCGAACTGCGCACCAACCCGGTGCTGCAGCTCAACCTCGCCAACGCCCTGCTGGAAGGAGGACAACCGGCGGAAGCCGCGAATATCCTTAACCGCTACACCTTTAATAATAGAGATGACATCAACGGTTGGGAGCTGCTGGCGCAGGCGGAAGCCAAACTGGGCAATCGCGATCAGGAGCTGGCTGCCAGAGCGGAAGGGATGGCGCTGGTAGGCCGCCTCGATCAGGCGATTACCCTGCTCAGCAGCGCCAGCTCGCAGGTGAAATTAGGCAGCTTACAGCAGGCCCGCTACGATGCGCGTATCGATCAGCTGCGCCAGCTGCAGCAACGCTTTAAACCGTACCAGAAAATGTAAGGAGATCTCATGTCCGATACGGTCAAAATCTATCACAACCCGCGCTGCTCCAAGAGCCGCGACACGTTGAGCCTGCTGAAGGCTAACGGTATCGACCCTGAAGTGGTGCTCTATCTGGAGACGCCGCCGGATGCCGCCACGCTGCGCCAGCTGCTGAAGATGTTAGGGATGGCCAGCGCACGCGAGTTAATGCGCCAGAAAGAAGATCTCTATAAATCGCTGGATCTCGCTAATCCGCAGCTCAGCGAAGATGCGCTGATCCAGGCAATGATCGATAATCCAAAACTGATTGAGCGCCCTATTGTCGTCAGCCACGGCGAGGCCCGTATCGGCCGCCCGCCGGAGCAGGTACTGGAGATCGTTAACTAGCATCATCCTGCCGCGGTTGGCTTCGGAAGCCGCGGCCCGCTACAGCTTGAGGATCTCTTTGACGAAAGGAATGGTCAGCTTGCGCTGGGCGGTTATAGAAGCGCGATCGAGCTGATCGAGCGTCATAAACAGCGAGCGCATTTCACGATCCAGGCGCTTGAGGAGGAACCGGCAGACGTCTTCCGGCATTTCAAAGCCGCGCAGCCTCGCCCGCAGCTGAAGCGCCTGGAGCTTATCTTCATCCGATAGCGGCTGCAGCTTGTAGATTTGTCCCCAGTCGAGGCGCGAGGCAAGATCCGGCAGGCCCAGCTTGAGCTGGCGCGGCGGTCGATCGCCGGTGATCAGCAGCCGGGTTTTACCGGATTCGAGGATGCGGTTGTAGAGGTCGAAAATCGCCATTTCCCACAGCTCATCGCCCGCCACGCATTCAATATTGTCGATGCAAACCAGCGATAGCTGCTCCATTCCGTCCAGCACTTCAGGAACAAACCACGTCCGTTTATCCAGCGGCACATAGCCCACCGCATCACCGCGCTGGGAAAGTTCCGCGCATGCTGCGTGCAGGAGATGGCTGCGCCCCGCCCCTTCGCGTGACCAGATATAGATGTATCCGCTATGCTCCTGCCGCAGCACATTTTGCAGGGCGGCAAGAAGAGAAGGGTTATCACCCGGCCAGAAACTTGCGAAAGTTTCATCATCGGGAAGATACAGTGGCAAAGAGAGCTGTGCCGGTGCGTTCAGATGGACCTCAACATAGGCTTTCAGAAAAACGCGGAGAGTTTAGCACAGAAATACGCAAGGAGAGAACCGGGCAGGATCGCCGCCCGGTATAAGGATCAATGTTTTGCTTCTTCGCTATCGGCAGCGTCGAGAACGACCTCTTCCGGACGCAAGACGCCGATCAGTTTAAAGATCAGACTCAGGCCGACGCCAACAATCGTCGCCAGCGCCATGCCTTTCAGTTCGGCGGCGCCGATATGCACTTTTGCACCGCTCACGCCGATAATCAGGATGACGGAGGTCAGAATCAGGTTCTGCGCCTTGTTGTAATCGACTTTTGATTCGATCAGCACGCGAATACCCGATGCGCCAATCACTCCGTATAGCAGCAGAGAGACGCCGCCCATTACCGGCAGCGGGATAATCTGGATCGCCGCCGCCAGCTTGCCGACGCAGGAGAGCAGAATCGCGATGATCGCCGCGCCGCCGATAACCCAGGTACTGTAAACGCGGGTAATCGCCATCACGCCAATGTTCTCGCCGTAGGTGGTGTTCGGCGTGGAGCCAAAGAAGCCGGAGATCACCGTGGAGAGACCGTTGGCAAACATTGAACGATGCAGGCCCGGATCGCGGATCAGATCTTTTTTGACGATATTGGCCGTTACCACCAGATGCCCAACGTGCTCGGCGATCACCACCAGCGCGGCTGGAAGAATGGTGAAAATCGCAAACCATTCAAAGCGCGGGGTGTAGAAGGTCGGCAGCGCGAACCAGTGAGCCTCGGCGATGGGCGTCGTATCGACAACGCCCATTACGAAGGAGAGCGCGTAGCCAACCAGGACGCCGATTAAAATCGGGATAATCGCCAGGAAACCGCGGAACAGCACCGAACCGAAGACCGTCACCGCCAGCGTCACCATCGAAATGATGATGGTTTTGCTGTCCGGCGATTGCCCCTCTGCGGGCAGCAGACCGGCCATATTCGCCGCGACGCCCGCCAGCTCCAGCCCGATAACCGCAACAATCGCGCCCATCGCCGCCGGGGGGAACATCACATCAAGCCAGCCGGTGCCGGCTTTTTTGACAATAAAGGAGACGATGCAAAACAGCACGCCGCACATGATAAAGCCGCCGAGAGCGACTTCGTAGCCCAACGGTAGCAGAAGCAGTACCGGAGAAATAAACGCAAAGCTCGATCCCAGATAAGCCGGGATTTTGCCTTTGCAGATGAAAAGGTATAACAGCGTTCCGATGCCGTTAAACAGCAGTACCGTGGCCGGATTGATGTGAAACAGAACGGGCACCAGTACCGTTGCGCCAAACATGGCGAACAGATGTTGCAAACTAAGCGGGATTGTCTGTAAAAGCGGCGGTCTTTCACTCACCCCGATAGCACGGCGCGTCATGGCATTTTCCTCTGAGAGTCGTTTGTTGATTGCTGTTGGTGTGTTTTATTCAAAAAAAAGCCGACTCTTAAAGTCGGCTTTTTCTACTTCATCGTTTATTTCGTACCAAAAATCTTATCGCCGGCATCGCCGAGCCCCGGAATAATGTATCCGTGCTCGTTCAGGCCCTGGTCGATGGACGCGGTATACAGCTCAACGTCCGGATGCGCTTTCTCCAGCGCGGCGATACCTTCCGGCGCGGCCACCAGAACCAGCACCTTAATGCTGGAGCAGCCGGCTTTTTTCAGCAGGTCGATGGTGGCGATCATCGAGCCGCCGGTTGCCAGCATCGGGTCAACCACCAGCGCCATGCGTTCGTCGATATTGGATACCAGCTTCTGGAAGTAAGGAACCGGCTCAAGGGTCTCTTCGTTACGATAGATGCCTACCACGCTGATGCGCGCGCTTGGCACGTGCTCAAGCACGC
This sequence comes from Klebsiella sp. K5-306, assembly GCF_051835185.1. Classification (NCBI taxonomy): domain Bacteria; kingdom Pseudomonadati; phylum Pseudomonadota; class Gammaproteobacteria; order Enterobacterales; family Enterobacteriaceae; genus Klebsiella; species Klebsiella sp. K5-306. The sequence continues at coordinate 162,011 of NZ_JAIFJY010000003.1, read as the reverse complement.
CTTCCATCATCCCCAGACCCGCGCGCAGAATCGGCACAACGGTAATTTTTTTACCCTTGATCTGCTCAACTTCTACCGGGCCGTTCCAGCCTTCGATGGTCACTTTTTCAGTCGCCAGATCGGCGGTGGCTTCATAAGTCAGTAAGCTGCCAACTTCTGAGGCGAGTTCACGGAAGCGTTTGGTGCTGATGTCGTGCTCACGCATCAGGCCCAGCTTGTGTTTGACGAGTGGGTGTTTCACTTCCACGATCTTCATTCTCTTTCTCCTCTGAGGGGCAGCCACAAAAAAAATCGACGGATTATACCGCTATTCGTTTAACGGACAATATTTTTTTGTTTGATATTGATCAAGCTATCCTCTCTCAATTAACAGGATACTTCAAATTCAAGTGGTTATGGATAACGACTCATCAATACCGAATATGAAACTCTCCTTCGAAGATGTCCTGGTCGGCGGCTATAAGATATGCCTGATGATTTTTACGCTGTGGCTGGGTTGGGTAATTTTTGATGAAGTCAAAATGCAGCGGGATGCAGTAACAACTTTAGCACAAGTGGCCAAAGCATCCAGCGCCAGCGCCTATGAAAGCGCGCTTGAAGGCGAGTGTTATCTGCACGGTCGTTCGGCGAATTGCCGGGATAGAAATTCTCTGGTCATTAACTACCAGGCAGGCGGTAACAATTACCAGGCAGAATTGAGCAATATTCTCTCTCCCCCCGGTGTGCATCCATCAATATGTATTAATTATGTAAAAAACAGTCCTGACATTGTAAAACGCTGCGAGAGTCGTTGGTTCAACCAGCATAAAGATTATGTCATTGCGCCGCTTATTTTCTGGTCGTTTAACCTTATTGGCGCATTTTTCATCGCCGTATTCTACGCCGGGGAAAAAATTAAACGGCAGTTTGCTGATAATAAAAGCGGAAACATGGAACTGGTCGCGCCTGAGCACAATACAGATATCGTCCCCAGTCAGCCCGCCGTGGCTAAAAATAAGAACAAAAAAAGAAGCGGTCGGCGCAAACCGACCGCCAAAAGCGGATTTAAAGCTCGCGTCCGTTAGATGCAATCACCTTTTGATACCAGGCAAAAGATTTCTTGCGGCTACGCGCCAGGGTGCCCTTACCTTCATTGTCTTTATCTACATAGATAAACCCGTAGCGTTTTTTCATCTCGCCGGTACCTGCGGAGACCAGATCGATACAGCCCCACGGGGTGTAGCCCATCAGGTCGACGCCATCCTCAACAACCGCTTTTTTCATCTCGGCGATATGGGCGGAGAGATAGTCGATACGATACTGGTCATCTACCGAACCGTCCGCTTCGCGCACGTCAATGGCGCCAAAGCCGTTCTCCACAATAAACAGCGGCAACTGATAATGGTCCCAGAACCAGTTCAGGGAGTAGCGCAGCCCGACCGGATCAATCTGCCAGCCCCAGTCTGACTTCTGCACGTACGGATTGGAAACCAGACTGGTGGTTTCGTCATAATCCAGCAGCGGATTGTCATCCGTTGCTTTCGTGGCAAACGACATATAGTAGCTAAAGCCAATATAATCGACGCAGCCCTGAGTCAGCGCCGCGCGGTCTTCTTCGGTGATATCCAGTTTAAAACCGCGGCGCTCGAAGTAGTTCAGCAGGTGCTGCGGATATTTGCCGCGCACGTGAACGTCGGTAAACCAGTAACGGCGATGCATGGCGTTCATCGCCATCATCATATCGTTGGGCGCGCAGCTCAGCGGGTAAATAGGACACATGGCGATCATGCAGCCCACCTGCAACGACGGGTTAATTTCGCGGGCGGCCTTAACCGCCAGCGCGCTGGCGACCAGCTCATAGTGCGCTGCCTGATACATCACCGGCTCACGGTCTTCACCCGGCAGATACTTCAGTCCGGAGTTAGTAAACGGGGCAAAATCTTCGTGGAAATTGGCCTGGTTATTGATCTCATTAAAGGTCATCCAGTACTTCACTTTATGCTGGTAGCGGGTAAACACCACCCGGGCAAAGCGGACGAATAAATTAATCAGCTTACGGTTACGCCACCCGCCGTACTCTGTCACCAGATGGTACGGCATTTCGAAGTGGGAGAGCGTAATCACCGGCTCAATGCCGTGCTTCAGGCACTCGTCGAACAGGTCATCGTAAAACTGCAGGCCGGCTTCGTTAGGTTCTTGCTCATCGCCCTGCGGGAAGATCCTCGTCCAGGCAATGGAGGTGCGGAAACACTTGAAGCCCATTTCGGCAAACAGCTGAACGTCGTCTTTATAACGATGGTAGAAATCAATCGCCTCGTGGTTGGGATAGTTTTTCCCTGGCAGGACGCCATCAGTGATTTCGCGCGGTACGCCGTGCGCGCCTGCGGTCATCACATCGGCGACGCTCACCCCTTTACCGCCCTCTTTCCAGCCGCCTTCCAGCTGATGCGCCGCTACCGCACCGCCCCACAGAAAACCTTCTTTAAATCCAGACATGTTCTCTCCCTATGCGCAGTCGCCGCTCTGCGACCGGTGTTGCTGATTGAAATGGTAAACCGCGCCTACCAGCCCGGCATCGTTGCCGTGGCTGACGGTGTCGAGATACTCCGCAATGCCAAACCAGGCCAGATGCTCGCGCAGCAGCGCCAGAAATCCCGGTCGTTCCACAATTCCACCGCCGATCAAAATCGTTTGCGGATCGAATAAGTTAACGAGGTTGTAAAGCCCGGTACCCAGGCCGTTAAAGAACTCAGCGACCAGCCGTCGACAGGTCGCGTCGCCCGCATCGTAGCGGTCAAAAATCTCTTCGCCGGTGACGTCATCCAGCGCTTTGCCGAGATGCTCAGCGTAGCGATGGCGCAGCACGCGCAGCGTGCAGTTTTCGTTCATCGAATAGCGCCGCACATCGCGGGTGCCCGGACGCGCGGTTTGCATATAACCGAATTCGCCGGCGCGGAAACGTGCGCCGTGGACCAACTGGTTATTACAGAAAATCGCCCCGCCGATGCCGGTGCCGATGGTCAGGACCAGGAAGTTGCTCATGTCGGCGGCTTTACCCCGCCAGCGCTCGGCCAGCAGCACGCAGTTAGCATCATTTTCAATGGCGACGGGCAATCGCACCTGCTGCTCAAGCCAGGCCTTGATAGCGAAGTTATCGAACTTACGGATGGCGCCGCCCATTTCGATAAAGCCGGTGTGCGGATTAACGTAGCCGGGAGCGCTGATCGCCACTCCTTTACATTCCGGGTGAGCGGCGATCCACGCCAGCATCGCCTGCAGGATCTGGTCGCCATCGCTGTCGATAAGGGTCTGCTTTCCTTTATCCAGCAGCTCGCCTTCGCGCGTCATTACCCCCATTTTTAACGCCGTGCCACCGATATCGAATGCGGCAATTTTCATCCTCAGCTTTCCTCCAGAATCCATCAAATTCTCGGTTTATCTCGCGTAGCAGCAGGAAAGAAACCGGTTTCAGTGGCATGATGATTATTCCTGAGAACGCTGGCAAGCAGAAGAATGTACCCGGTTTCATTTTCGTGAACGGTATCAAATTTGCGCACTTATCGGCCGTTTTACATCGACTGCAAAGCAGGCTCGCAAACGTTTGCTTTCCCTGTTAGAATTGCGCCGTTTTTTATTGCTACCGCAAACGCGTGGAGACTTCGCAGTGACCGATAAAACCTCTCTCAGCTATAAAGATGCCGGCGTGGATATTGATGCAGGCAACGCTCTCGTCGACCGTATTAAGGGCGTGGTGAAGAAAACTCGCCGCCCGGAAGTGATGGGTGGACTGGGCGGATTCGGCGCGCTGTGCGCGCTGCCGCAGAAGTATCGCGAGCCGGTTCTGGTCTCCGGCACCGACGGCGTCGGCACCAAGCTGCGTCTGGCGATGGACCTGAAGCGCCACGACACTATCGGTATCGACCTGGTCGCCATGTGCGTAAACGACCTCGTGGTTCAGGGCGCCGAGCCGCTGTTCTTCCTTGATTACTACGCGACCGGCAAACTGGATGTTGATACTGCGGCGAGCGTAATCAGCGGCATTGCCGAAGGTTGTCTGCAGTCAGGCTGCGCGCTGGTGGGCGGCGAGACGGCGGAAATGCCGGGCATGTATCACGGAGAAGATTATGACGTGGCTGGTTTCTGCGTCGGCGTGGTAGAAAAGTCAGAAATTATCGACGGCAGCAAAGTAGCCGATGGCGATGTGCTGGTGGCGCTGGCCTCCAGCGGACCGCACTCTAACGGCTACTCTCTGGTACGCAAAATTATCGAAGTCAGCGGCGTTGACCCGCAAACCACCGATCTCAACGGCAAACCGCTGGCTGACCACCTGCTGGCCCCGACCCGCATTTATGTGAAGTCCGTGCTCGACCTGATTGCCAACGTAGACGTGCACGCTATCGCCCATCTGACCGGCGGCGGCTTCTGGGAAAATATCCCGCGCGTCCTGCCGGACAACACCCAGGCGGTCATTGATGAATCTTCCTGGCAGTGGCCGGAAGTGTTCAACTGGCTGCAAACCGCGGGTAACGTCAGCAGCCACGAAATGTATCGCACCTTTAACTGCGGCGTCGGCATGGTAATCGCGCTGCCGGCAGACGCGGCGGATAAGGCGATTGCCTTCCTGAACGACAAAGGTGAAAACGCGTGGAAAATAGGGTATATCAAAGCCTCTGATTCCGAACAGCGTGTGGTCATTGAATGAAAAACATCGTGGTGCTGATTTCCGGCAACGGTAGCAACCTGCAGGCGATTATCGACGCCTGCGCCCGGAAAAAAATCAACGGCACCCTGCGTGCAGTCTTCAGCAACAAGGCCGACGCGTTCGGCCTTGAGCGCGCGCGCGCGGCGAATATTCCGGCTCACGCTCTCGCCGCCAGCCAGTTTGCCAACCGGGAAGCCTTCGATCGCGAGCTGATGCACGAGATCGACGCCTATGCGCCGGATCTGGTAGTACTGGCCGGCTATATGCGTATTCTTAGTCCGGCTTTTGTCGCCCACTATCAGGGGCGGATGCTGAATATCCACCCTTCCCTGCTGCCAAAATATCCGGGGCTGCATACCCATCGCCAGGCGCTGGAAAATGGCGATGAGGAGCACGGGACGTCGGTGCATTTCGTGACCGATGAGCTGGACGGCGGTCCGGTGGTATTGCAGGCAAAGGTGCCGGTTTTCGCTGAAGATACCGAAGACGACATTACCGCCCGCGTACAGGCGCAGGAACACGATATCTATCCCCTGGCTATTAGCTGGTTTGTCGACGGCCGCCTGCGCGCGGAGGGCAACGAAGCCTGGCTTGATGAAGTGAAGCTACCGCCGCAAGGCTACGCTGCCGAAGAGTAACCTCCCGCCCTGCGTTTATCCACGTGGGGCTTTTTTTGATTAAAATCGTTTAACAATCAAATATATTGGAGAAATAATTCTTCTTACTGTCATATTGTTGTGACAGAGTGAATCGCTATGCGGAAAATTTCGTCATAATAGTCTATGTCCTGTGAGTAAAACGGAGTGTGAGCTGTAATGGGCCAGGAAAAGCTATACATCGAAAAAGAACTCAGCTGGTTATCCTTCAACGAGCGCGTACTTCAGGAAGCGGCGGACAAAAGCAATCCGCTGATCGAGCGCATGCGTTTTTTGGGGATTTACTCCAACAACCTCGATGAATTTTACAAAGTGCGCTTTGCCGAACTGAAGCGCCGCATCATCATTAGCGAAGAACAAGGCAGTACCGCACACTCTCGCCATCTGCTGGGAAAAATCCAGGCTCGCGTGCTCAAGGCCGATCAGGAGTTTGACGGTTTATACAATGAGCTGCTGCTGGAGATGGCGCGTAACCAGATTTTCCTGATTAACGAACGCCAGCTCTCCGTCAACCAGCAGTCCTGGCTGCGCAACTACTTCAAGCTGTATCTTCGTCAGCACATTACGCCGATCCTGATTAACCGCGAAACGGATCTGGTGCAGTTTCTGAAGGATGATTACACCTATCTGGCCGTCGAGATTATTCGCGGGGATAGCATCAATTACGCGCTTCTCGAGATTCCATCAGACAAGGTGCCGCGTTTTGTGAATCTGCCGCCGGAAGCGCCGCGCCGTCGCAAGCCAATGATTCTGTTAGACAACATTCTGCGCTATTGTCTGGATGATATCTTCAAGGGCTTTTTCGATTACGATGCGCTGAATGCCTACTCGATGAAAATGACGCGTGATGCCGAATACGATCTGGTGCATGAGATGGAGTCGAGCCTGATGGAGCTGATGTCCTCCAGCCTGAAGCAGCGTCTGACCGCCGAGCCGGTGCGCTTCGTCTATCAGCGCGATATGCCGGACGCGATGGTCGAAATGCTGCGCGACAAGCTCTCCATCTCTAACTACGACTCTATGCTGCCGGGCGGTCGTTACCACAATTTTAAAGACTTTATCGGCTTCCCCAACGTCGGCAAAGCCAATCTGGTGAATAAACCGATGCCGCGTCTGCGCCATCTGTGGTTCGATAAATTCCGTAACGGCTTTGATGCAATTCGCGAACGCGACGTGCTGCTTTATTATCCGTACCACACTTTCGAACACGTGCTTGAGCTGCTGCGCCAGGCCTCTTTCGACCCGAGCGTGCTGGCCATCAAAATCAACATCTACCGCGTAGCGAAAGATTCACGAATCATCGACTCGATGATTCACGCCGCCCACAACGGTAAGAAAGTGACCGTGGTCGTGGAGCTGCAGGCGCGTTTCGATGAAGAAGCCAATATTCACTGGGCTAAACGCCTGACCGAAGCTGGCGTGCACGTTATCTTCTCCGCTCCGGGTCTCAAAATTCACGCCAAGCTGTTCCTGGTTTCGCGTAAAGAGGGTGATGAAGTCGTGCGCTATGCGCACATCGGTACCGGCAACTTCAACGAAAAAACCGCGCGTCTGTACACCGACTATTCGCTGCTGACCGCCGATGCGCGCATCACCAATGAAGTCCGCCGGGTATTTAACTTTATCGAAAACCCCTATCGTCCGGTCAGCTTCGATTACCTGCTGGTATCGCCGCAAAACTCGCGCCGACTGCTTTATGAGATGATCGATCGCGAGATCGCCAACGCGCAAAATAGTCAGCCATCAGGAATCACCCTGAAGCTGAACAATCTGGTCGATAAAGGCCTGGTAGACCGCCTTTACGCCGCCTCCAGCTCAGGCGTTCCGGTTAATTTGCTTATTCGCGGCATGTGCTCGCTGATCCCTGGCCTCGAAGGAATCAGCGAAAATATTCGCGTCATCAGCATTGTTGACCGTTTCCTTGAGCATGACCGCGTTTATTGCTTTGAAAACGGCGGCGATAAGCAGGTTTGGCTATCGTCCGCGGACTGGATGACGCGTAATATTGACTATCGTATTGAAGTGGCCGCGCCGCTGCTGGATCCGCGTCTGAAACAGCGCGTACTCGATATTTTCGATCTCCTCTTCAACGATACGGTCAAAGCACGCTATCTTGATAAAGAACTGAGTAATCGCTACGTGCCGCGCGGCAATCGCCGCAAAGTGCGCGCACAGATGGCGATATACGACTACCTCAAATCACTTGAACAGCCCGATTAACCTATGCCAATAAACGAAAATGCCCCTCGGCCGCAGGAGTTCGCTGCGGTCGACCTCGGTTCGAACAGTTTTCATATGGTGATCGCCCGTGTCGTTGACGGAGCAATGCAGATCATCGGTCGTCTGAAACAGCGCGTACATCTGGCCGACGGCCTGGATGAAAACTCTGTACTGAGCGAAGAGGCTATTGCGCGCGGGCTGAACTGCCTGTCGCTATTCGCCGAGCGCCTGCAGGGTTTTGACCCATCCAGCGTCTGCATCGTCGGCACGCACACGCTGCGCCAGGCGACAAACGCCGCAGAATTCCTCAAGCGCGCGGAGCAGGTCATCCCCTACCCGATTGAAATCATCCCCGGCAATGAAGAAGCGCGTCTGATTTTTATGGGCGTAGAGCATACGCAGCCGGAACGAGGCCGTAAGCTGGTCATCGATATCGGCGGCGGCTCTACCGAGCTGGTTATCGGCGAGGATTTCGAACCTCGCCTGGTGGAAAGCCGCCGTATGGGCTGCGTGAGCTTCTCTCAGGCCTATTTTGCTGGCGGCGTCATCAATAAAGAGAATTTCCAGCGCGCGAGACTTTCAGCCGTGCAGAAGCTGGAAACGCTGGCCTGGCAGTTCCGCATCCAGGGGTGGAACGTGGCCCTGGGCGCGTCCGGCACCATTAAAGCCGCTCACGAAGTGCTGGTGGCGATGGGCGAGAAAGACGGGTTCATCACTCCCGAGCGCCTCGAGATGCTGGTCGAAGAGCTGCTGAAGTATAAAAACTTCGACTCGCTGAGCCTGCCCGGGCTGTCTGAAGATCGAAAAGCCGTTTTTGCGCCCGGTCTGGCTATCCTGTGCGGGGTTTTTGACGCGCTGGCGATTAAAGAGCTGCGCTTGTCCGACGGCGCGCTGCGCGAGGGCGTGCTGTACGAGATGGAAGGACGTTTCCGTCATCAGGATATCCGTAGCCGCACCGCGCAAAGCCTGGCGAACCAGTACAACATCGACCGTGAGCAGGCGCGACGCGTCCTGGAGACCACCACGCATATTTATGAGCAATGGCAGGAGCAGAATCCCAAGCTTGCCAATCCGCATTTGGCGGCGCTGCTGAAATGGGCAACCATGCTCCATGAAGTTGGCTTAAACATTAACCACAGCGGCATGCACCGTCATTCGGCTTATATTCTGCAACATAGCGATCTGCCGGGCTTTAATCAGGAACAGCAAATGCTGATGGCCACCCTGGTTCGCTATCACCGTAAAGCGATTAAGCTGGATGATTTGCCGCGTTTTACGCTGTTTAAGAAAAAGCAGTTTCTGCCGTTGATTCAGCTGCTGCGCCTTGGCGTGCTGTTGAATAACCAGCGCCAGGCGACGACCACGCCGCCGACCCTCACGCTGAAAACCGAGGCCAACCACTGGACGCTGACCTTCCCGCACGACTGGTTTAGCCAGAATGCGCTGGTACTGCTCGATCTGGAAAAAGAGCAGGAGTACTGGGAAGGCGTACCTGACTGGTGGCTAAAAATCAGCGAGGAAGAGAAGCCTGACGCGGCCAGCTAGTTTATCTCACGCGGGCCGGACTTCCGGCCCGTTGTCCTGTCAAGCCATAACCAGCGCCTCAAGCGGCGCTGGTCTGCCAATCTCGTAGCCCTGCATATAGTCAATCCCCAGCGAAATCACCGCCTGGCGAATCTCCGGCGTTTCGACATATTCGGCCACTACCTGCATGTTTCTCATCCGGGCCAGCAGGCAAATGGAAGCAACGGCCTGATAGTCCAGACTGCTGGAGACCAGATTACGAATAAAACTGCCGTCAATTTTCAGCAAATCCGCATTCATCGTTTTCAGCCGCGCGTAGCTGGCATAACCGGTGCCAAAATCATCAATTGCCACCCGGCATCCCAGCTCCTGAAGCTGCGCCAGGGTTTTACGCGCCTGTTCCGGATTTGTCAGTGAATGGTTTTCAGTCAGCTCAAAAATAATCTGCCAGGGCTCAATGTCGTAATGCTCCAGCAGCGCTTGCACCTGTTGATGAAAATGGCTGTTGCTCACTGAAAAAGGTGAGATATTTATCGCCAGACGCATTCCCGGCAGCTTCTTGCGCTGCTTGTCCATAAACATAAGCGTATGTTCGAGTACCCAGCTATCAATACGCGCCGAGAAGCCAAACTCGTGTGCTACCGGTAAAAAGATATCCGGCATGACGATTTCATCATTGTCGTTCAACATCCTGAGCAGGACTTCGTGGTAGCTATCCCCGCGGATGCCGACAATCGGCTGCGCCATCAGGAGGAACCGATCCTGATCAAGCGCCTTCACCAGCTGATTCATTATCGCGACTTTGTCTTTCAGCTCTTGCTGCAGATTGATGGCGCCGCGGCGCTGTAAGTTTTCAGGGCTTCCGGTCGCCAGAGAAAGGTCGGCCGCGCTGTTGAGTTCGCCAAGCAGCAAATGCAGATGCATCACCGGCGAGCGAACGTTGCAATAGCTGAATCCCACGGGCGGCTGCAGCGGCATACCATTCCAGACAAAACGAAATTTTTTGAGGTGCTCATAGAGCTGGGGAATGCGCTGCTGATGGCCTTCACTGTTCAGATGAACCACCAGCTCATGCCCTGCCATCTGGTAGATATCCTCCCCAGGGCGCAGTAACTCGCTGAGCGACTCGGCCAGCAGCTGCTTGTACTGAATACGCAACAGAACACCGTAGTGGCGGCCCAATATTTCCAGTTCAGGAATGCGCAGGAAACACAGCACGGACCATGAGGATTTATTTAACGCCCGACTCAGCGCCCGGATATTAGGCAAGCGTACGACCGGATCGATGAAGGCCATCCGACGCATGCGCGAGTAAAAAACTCGCTGCTGCGTCGCCAGCATTGCCATATAGGCGATAATAAATGAAAATACCAGATAGCTGGAGGAGGTGATCGCCAGCTGATTGTTATAAATCGGGGAGTGCGGGAGATATTGATAGTGAAAGTGAATAATAATAATTAAAACAAGTGACCAGACTAATGAAATAAAGCGATAGCCAAAGCGCATCGCCCCCCATAACATCACCGGCATCAGCAAGGATAACGTATAATTTGTACTGAATATGGTGCTCGTACTATTCAGCGGCATCAATAGAAGGAATAATAGAATTATCAGCACCGCTACCCATATAACAAATTCAAAGCGCTTTATTTTTGGGTCGATCTGTAAGCGAATTTGCGATATAAACCCGCGGATATAAAGCGGATTGCGGATAGTTCGAATAACGAAGTAGCACAACGGCACGCCGGTTAAACATCCCGCCATCAGGGCCTGGAAGGTGATAAGCGAACGCAAACTTAAGGGATTGACCCCTATCAACCCGGTAGCGCGTGGATGAATGCCCAGATACTCGGCCAGCTGCGACAGGATAAGAAAGATCAGGGACGGCAACAGCATCTGCCAGAACAATCGCTGAGGCATCAGACTTACGTTGCCATGCGAGATTTGCTGCCTTCGCGGGACAAAAACGCGATAACCGCCCCAGCATAAAACGGTCGGAATAAGAAAATGGAAAATGACGCCGATAGTATCTTCCAGCGACATGCCGCGCGTAATGGAAAGCAACAACCCGAGAACGATCCCCGGTAATGCGGCCCAGCCGAAAAACAGCATCAGGCTCAGTACTAGCGCCAGGGGTAAATAGTAAAGAGAGACTTCATTACCATCCAGCAACGCAACGGTATTAGCCCATCGTGACACGGGAAGCAAACATACAGGTAAGATAAGCGGTAGCGCCCACCATTTATCCCGATATTGCCTGTAAAGTTTAATTAAGTTCATAGATGCTCTACGGATAACCCTAAATCCTGCAGGGTGTATTCAGGCAGGCATCCAACCAACCGTCATAATCGCGCCAGGAATAACAACGCGGAACTGGCTGGTGATTTTAGTTATCGCTGCGAACAGACGATTGATATAAATCAAGAAATCACGTAGCTGATATTAATAATACCGTTTTTTTAACATTCATCCGCCATAAGCAGAAAGCATGTAAATACGAGGATTATCTTATATAACATTAATTAATGTTTTGCCTGCGGGATTTTTACATCCTCATCAATTGACCCTTCCGCTTTCCTGTGCCTTAATACGCACATCGCCCAGCCTTTGGGTATACTTTAAGGAACCTTTTGTGAGTCAGGCACCCAGTATGCGTAAACGACATCGATTTAACCGTCGCATGACCCGTATCGTACTGCTTATCAGCTTTATCTTCTTCTTTGGACGCTTTGTCTACTCCTCTATCGGTGCCTGGTACCATCATCAGGACAAAAAGCAATCACAGCAATCCACTATCACCGTTGAGCCTTCGGATTCAGCAAAAGCGCCTGAGCAAAAATAAACGCTCAAAAAGACTAATGCCGAAGCACAACCAGCACACCAGCCATCACTAACAATGTGCCCGCTATTTGTGCCAGCGAAATGGGTTCTCCCAGTAACCACCAGCTAAAGAATACTGTTAGCATTGGTCCCAGAAGGCCGATCAGCACGGCGCGTTCCGCACCAATGCGCTGCACGGCCGCCGACTGCCAGAAGATCGGTAATACGGTTGAGAAGAGCGCCATCGCGCCACACCATAGATATACCTGCCACGGCAGGTTAAGCGCGGATAACGGTTGAGCAAGATAAAAATGGGTTTGCGTGGCAAGAGATGAAACCAGCAGGGCAAGAACCGAGAACTTCATCGACCCCATACGCCGGATTGCCACCTCTGACCCGGCATTATAAATGGCATACAGTAAGGCCGCAGCGGCGATCAGACCACCACCGAGCACCAGGCTGTGCATATCACCGCTAATCTGCAGATCGTGGACAAACGCCAGCAAAATTCCCGACCAGGAGAGCGCTAAGGCCAGGAGTACCTTTTTTTCGAAACGCTTACCCAAAAACAGGACGCCAATCAGAATAGTGAGCGCCGGGTAGGTAAATAAGATCAGCCGCTCAAGCCCGGCGGTAATATAGCGCAGGCCCATAAAATCCAGGATCGCCGAACCGTAATACCCCACTATTCCCAGCAGCAGTAGCAGCAGATAATCACGACGCTGCAGTGGTACACCGCTACGCAGCACCCGTAGAGCAACCAGGATAACGAAAGGTAACGACAGGGTCATCCGCAGCATGAGTAAAGTAATGGCATCTACCGTTGCCTGCTCGTAGGCAAGCTTGACGAATATTGCCTTAAACGAGAAACCAAAAGCCGCGCAGACGGAAAATAGCACGCCGATCAGCTGTGAAGATGACGCTTTATTCATCGTGAGGCCTGCTGCAATAAAGCTATCTGTCGCCACATCTCCGGCGAGTTTGAATACATAGGGAAATGCCCGCAATGCGGAATTTCCGCCAACTTTACACCACGGCGGGCAATAGAAGATAAATAGCTTAGCCCGGCATTCTGGTCGCCGTACATAAACATTTTTGGACACGGTAAATTAAGGAATTTCGCCATTAGCTCACCGTGGTCAGAATAATCCACCATCGAAGAGAAAATCCCCGGCACCGCCTCAGCGCGAACCTTTTGCGGCAGGCTGCTGGCATAGAGCGCGCTGGCCCAGGCTGGCGATTGGCGAGTGCGTTCAATAAAGCGCGCGAAGAAACGTTCCGCGTCCGGCTCAGCATATTGCACAATTTGCCGGCTCAAAAAGCAGTCTTCCGGCGCGATATTGCCCTCAATATTCACAAAACTTAGCACTCGCTCGGGGAAAGCGTGCGCCAGCAGAAGCGATGTTAATCCTCCCATTGAATGCCCGACCAGGTGAAAGCGCGTAAACCCCGCGTGGGAAATCACCTTCAGCGCCGTCTCAAGCAGAAAGGGTAACCCCATCTTGCTGTAATCAGCGCATTGGCTCTCACCACAACCCGGTGCATCCCAGGCAATAAACGGCTGCCCCTCAAAGGCTCGATGGCGCACGAAATCAGCGTAATCCTCTTTGCTGGAGCCAAAACCGTGAAGAAAGACGACCGGCTCCCCCGTTCCTTCACGGCTAATGGACGCGATATCAAGCCCGATGCCCTGCACCGTCATTGGCAAGCGCTGCCATGTCAACTCCGGCTGTATTTTCATCATATCCTCATTGCTTATCATTCCTGGGCTGGAATCATAACCAGCTATGTTGATATGTAAATTCTTATAAAATAAACTCTGTGATACTAAATAAGTAACAGAATATCTCTCATGAGCAATATTGATTTTCGTCGTATTAAGCAGCTGTGGATGTTTCTCGCAGTAGCGGAAGAGGAACACTTTGGCCGCGCGGCGCTGCGCCTCGGGATGTCGCAACCGCCGCTAACGGAACAAATCAAGCTCCTGGAGCACGGGCTGAAACTCCAGCTGTTCGAGCGTTCGCGGCGCGGGACCCGCCTGAGTCCGGCCGGAGCCGCACTCCTGCCCGCGGTACGCCAGTTCGCCGACCAGCTCAGCCAGTTGGGCAGAACCGTCGATGAAATCGCCGCAGGCCACTCGGCGGTATTGAATATCGGGGCGATAACCTCGGCCATGCTGGAGACCTTACCCCCACTGCTTGAGGAGCTTAAGCGCGCTACGCCCGGGCTAACAATATTTATCCGGGAAATCGATAGTGTCGATGCGATCCCCGCACTGGAGAACGGTGAACTGGATCTGGCTTTTGTGCGCCTGGAAGGTGAGACCGAAGGCCACATCACGACTTTGCCGCTGGAAGAGTCACGCCTGGCTGTCGCGCTACCGGTCGATCATCCGCTGGCCTTACAGCATCGCGTCAGCCTGCGCGCGCTGGCAAAGGAGCCGATGGTAATGTCTGCTCGCCAGGTCAGCCCGGCCTGGTTTGATCTCCTCACCTCGCTGTGTCGCACCCACGGTTTTACTCCCCGCATTCTGCATGAGGTCCGCTCGGTAAGTTCACAAATTGCGTTCGTCAGCTGCGGCCAGGGCATCGCGCTGGTTCCCGCCTCCACCCGCAAACTGGCGCCGGCTAATGTGGTGATAAAGGCCCTGGAAGAGAAGCAGATGGTTGTTACCGCGGCGGCGGCGTGGAACAGCGAGCGTCACCACCCGCTGGTTGATTCAGCCATTGCTTTATTGAAAACACGCTACGCCTGACCATTCTCCAACTTCTGCAGTAAACGCAGGATCTCAGCAATACCTTTGCTGATAATTTTATCCTGCCGCATGATTATGCCTAACTGACGATGCAGCAGCGGAGTCAGTGATTGAACATTTAAGCCAATACGATCCTGCGGATGCTCTACCGCCATTCTCGGCACAATGCTGAACCCCAACCCCGCACGTACCATGCGCTTAATCGCCTCAATGCTGCCTAACTGCATGACTGGCGCTATCGCCCGCCCATCGGCAAGAAACCAGCCATCGATCAGATCCCGGGTTCCGCTTCCCGATTCAAAAGCGATTAGCGGTAATGATTGCAGAATCTCTGGCGTCAGCGACCACGGTAACTCATCCTGCCCATCGCTGAAAATACACACAAACTCCTCCTCTAACACCGGCATAACCGCCAGACTGCGTCCATTCGCCGGTAGCGTACAAAGCCCAAGGTCGAGCCGATTCTCTTCAATAGCCCGAACCACCTCAAGCGTATTGCCAACCGTGACCCTCACCGTCAATAAAGGATGCTCATGATGTAGCTTCTGCAGTAACGGAGGTAGCAGATGAATACAGGCGGTTGCTCCGGATCCCAGCGTTACCGAGCCGCTGATTTCACGATTGAATTCACTCACCGATTGCACCGCCGCGCCCACCGCCTGTTCAATCCGATCGCTGTGGGCCAGCAGGGCGATACCGGCCGCCGTCGCTTTAATTCCCCGCCCGGTGCGCTCAAGCAGCCTGGTTTGTAGAAACTGTTCCAGCTGACGTACCTGCAGGCTGACCGCAGGCTGCGACAATCCCAGTACGTCTGCCGCAGCGGAGAAGCTCCCGCGCTGTACGACCAGGCGGAACGTCGCCAGATTTCCCAGATTGAGCGTCATCATCACAAAGTTTCTCTTATAAGGGTCATAAACGGACCGGCCTGCCTGCACAATAGCGCGCAAGGTATGCTGCCGACAACAGCGTAACTGAATGGAAAATCATGAATACACCTGCGAACTCGCACTCCGCGCCGGGCTTTATCACGCTGGCCGCCGGGTGCAATCAGCTGATTAACTGGGGAATCTCGTTTTATATGCCCGGCACTTTTGCCAGGGCTATCGCTCAGGAGACCGGCTGGACCGCCACGGAAATCTATTTCGGACTGACCCTCGCCATGCTCATGATGGCGACGCTTTCTCCGTTTATCGCCCGGCTTCTTGCCCGCTTTGGCGGCCAGCGAATAGTGATTACCGGTACGCTGGCGATTTCAGCGGGGTGTCTGCTGATGGCTTACGTCCATAGCCTGACGGGCTGGTTCGCCGCCTGGCTTCTTACCGGCATCGGTATGCGGCTGGCGCTGTACGACGCGCTGTTCGCGGCGCTGGTGAATCTTTACGGGCAGCGTGCCAGGTTGACCATATCGCGCGTGACGCTGGCCGGAGGATTAGCCTCGGCCCTGTTCTGGCCGCTTGGCGCCTGGCTGCTGACGCGGATGGACTGGCGGCACGCGCTGCTGGTCTACGCCCTGTTTGGCCTGCTTAGCGCTCTTCTGTTGTGGAAAATGCCGAATACCAAATTACCGTTGCCGGTAAGGGTGAAAAAAAACCAGCAGCAGTCAAAGCATGATAGACGTCCGGCCCTGCTGTACGCGTCGTTGATTGCGCTGGTTACCTTTGTATCCAACGGCACGTCAACGCATCTTCCCGAGTTCATCGCCAGCGTTGGGCTCCCTGTCGCGGTGGGAATGCTATGGGGAATTGGACAAACCGGCGCGCGCTTTCTCGAAGTGGCATCCGGCTACGCGCTCACACCGCTGCGGCTAACGATATTGACGACCTCGCTGATGCCGCTCTGCTTTGCGCTTGGACTGAGCGGCGCTTTTCTGTCGTGGGCAGCCGGCGGATTTGTACTGGGTTACGGCGCGATCAACGGCCTGACCACCGTGTTTAAGGCCACTTTACCGCTGCAGCTCTTTGCCGCCGAGGATTATGCCCGGCTAACCGGCATTCTGTTGATTCCCGCGCAACTGCTGGCCGCCATATCGCCGTTTGCCTACGCATGGATTAATCATTATCTTGGGATGTCAGGCTGCTTAGCGGTCTCTGCCGCTCTGTCCCTGGTGGTAGCAGGGTTAGCAATAATGATTGCTATCAATCAATACAGACTAACAGCGACCATTCGGTAAGCTGAATTGACGGGAAATGGCGCCAATAAACCAGAGACTCTTACTTAACCACAGGATTAAATTTGTCTATAACGTCCCCTCTGCCATCTCTCTTAAAAAAAGGTCAACGTGGAATCGCCAATAGAGATTAAAAAATCAGCAGAATAAAACTATATAAGATTACAAGGAAGGTATTATATATTTATTCTGCTAAAAAAAATCTAAAATCCGCCGCCCAGAAGATAGCCCCCTCAGGCTAATGCGAAAAAATAAAAAACCGATGTTACATATAGTAATTAAATCTGATTTTATTGTAGCCAATTACTCCACAAACTATTAAGGCAAAATAAAAACAATTTAGTATCAATAAGTTACAGTGAATCAAAAAAACAACCACTCCGGTAATTCAATATCCCTGTCTCTAAACCTGTAGTACATATATTTCTTTTTTGATACCTTACGCCTATTAGTAATTTGGTCCATGGAGGACACCTTGAAAAAGCTTCCAGTAATTATAATCACGCTATCTGTACTCTTTTTACAGGGGTGCGCTAAACCAATTAAAAAAAGCCCCGAAAAGCTGAGAGAGCAACCGCCAAAAATGTTGAAATTTCAACGTTGCATTACTGATGCTAAAACCTTATCCCAGTTAGATAGTAAATATGAGAAAAGCACCAAAGAGCTGTATACCTTAGTTAATAATGCAAAATTTTATGCGTCTATAGCCGATGAGTCATCGACAAACGTAAGTTCAACAATAACGCCATTTTTTGATTATAAATTAAATGAAATATGTAACAACATATCTCTTATGTTAATTGAAGAATTTCAAAAAAATACTATTAATTCGATCAACAAAGCCAAGAGCTAGAAACAAGGATGTTTGATTTCATATGACAAAATTAAACAAACTAACAATTGCTTCATTATTAGTGTTCATTGCCCTAAATAAAACAGCATCAGCTGAACAAAGCGAGTTTCTTAACGCCATAAAAAATATAAACTTACAGAGTATTGGTGCAAATGAAACAGTAGAACCATCGGATAACAGATCGCAGAATATTAATAGTGAAGCCAGCATCAATGATAAGTTAGAACAAAAAAATAAAAAACTCCAGATGAAGTATGAAAAACTATTGGGATCGTACAATGAAATAAAATTGAACGGTGGCTCTGGTAATGCGGAATCCCAAAAAGCAACTATCTCCGTTCTCACTAATGAAAAGGATAAACTTAACGCTGAGAATACCGCGCTACGTAAGCAGCTAGCTGATGCCACTTCAACTCTTTCCGCCATGCGCAAGCAAGAAGAGCTGTCCTTCGCCAGTCAGAAAAAAGAACTGAGCTCTCTGGGCCAGGAAAACGCCCGCCTGCTCAGCGAATCTGAGGCTACACGTAAACAGCTTGCCGAGGCCGCTTCGCAGCTGGCAGCGTTGCGTAAGCAAAACGAACTCTCCGCCGCCAGTCAGAAAAAAGAACTGAGCTCTCTGGGCCAGGAAAACGCCCGCCTGCTCAGCGAATCTGAGGCTACACATAAACAGCTTGCCGAGGCTGCTAATAAGCTGGCCAGCCTGGAAAAAAGTTCGCAGCAGTCAGCTATTTTAAAAACCAATTTATTAAAAACCCCCGAAGGCAAAAACTCATATTCCTTGGGTGTTTTTTATTATGATAAAATTAACGCTGAATTTGAAAAAATCACTAAAAACAACATTAAACTCGCGCCTTCATTGATGATTGACGGTATGAATGATGCTTTCAATAAATCACTCAAAATAAATAAACCAGAGATAATGGAAAATGTGGTCAAAATTGATCGAATCGTGCAAAGCATTAATAGCGACTATGCTAAAAAGATCCTTAAATTAATTAACAAGAAGAAATATGAAGTACTTGCAAATGGTTCATTTTTAGTTACCGATAAATCGACATCGAAAAAATACAGTGCGAATGAGATAGTAACATTCGATATGCTGGAGAAAAACCTGAACGGCAAGCCTATACTTAACACCATGAATACTAATGTTAATTTTAATCAAATCCGTGATCCGTTGCTTAGAAAAGTCGTTTCAGAGGGTGGTAAAGGTGGTGCAATGACGCTGTATGGCAAGGCAGATATCTTATATAAAAACGTACCTGATGGCGTGTCACCGGAAAGTCTGGTATCGATAACCTTTATGTTAAAGTAGAAAATATATACAGGAAATCATCAGTAAAAGCATCCTGCTTATTGGTATGTATATTTCCTGTTTTTTTATATCACAAGCGGCTGCGGTGGCATATCCATGTCCTCTGCCAGCCGTTTTTATCAACCTCCATTCTCTGCCATAATTAATTATCACATCAGATGAACTAATAACACTTAGCGATCATTTCTACTATCGACCACATCAGTGCTTTATACAAAAAAATATCGGCATATTACCACTTGTAATAACATAATTATCGTTTAAAGGATAAAGGTAAAAAAAGGTACTTACACCTTCTTTAATTAATACATCAGCAAGAAAATCACTCAGCACTTTCGAATGATTTAAGCTTTCCGGTAAAATTGACACTTTTTGTGAGGTAAAGTTATAGGAAAAGTTATTTCTTTCAATTTCAAGATAATTTCTCAGTTTAAAAAAATACACATTTGCATTGCCATCAGTAATACGCCCATCCATCATTATAGTACCGTGCCTGCCATTAATGACAAGGCTGCTTTTAGAAACCAGAAGCTTACCAGATTTCCTCGCCGAATATGTAGCATCACATCGAAAATGAGTGCTTTTGTAGTTGACATAAAAAAACACCATCACCGGAATAATAATTGATATCAAAACAGTAACTAAGATTATAATTCTGCTATTTTTAAAATACATTTTCATCTCTCAAATCCATGACTTCACATTTTTTTGGTCTCAAATCAATAGCTCTATCGCACGAAATAACTGAGATATCAGGCGAATAGGGAAGTATAGTTACATAAACGAAATATTGATGCTGACATTTCAAAAATGACAGGTTCAAAATAGACAATCGGTCTTTGCCATTTTTCGGGGATAGAAAAAACTTACACGTACTCCCGGGCATAAAAACTGGGCCACTGTAGTTTTCAAAGAATTTGTAGCCTCTGGTTTGTGTACCATATATTTCAAAAGTTAATGTGCCTGACATCATCATGATGATTAGTATAAAAGCCATTGTTGTAAAGTGAGTTAGCTTTCTGTTTTGATAAATCACGGGTTCGACAGTTTGTTCTGGTGCGTCTGTCCCATTCTCATTTTTTTCACTGTCATCCTCGTTATAATCCTGCATTTTAGCCAACACGGTTACCGTTGGGTTTAGTCGAAAACCTTTCCTGGTTTCGGTTAGAATATAATCAGTCTCATTTTCACATATCTCTCTGAATGCCCGACGAATGACAGATATGCTCTGATACAAAGTATTAGGAGACGGGATAAATCCACTTCCTTGCCAGGCATACTCATAGAAATCATTTTGTAGCACCAGATCTTTTCTGGAAATCAATAACTCCAGGCAGCGAGCTGAGGGGCCTGTCAATTGCACTTTTTTACTACTATCAGACACGCACGACAAAAGATTCTGTTCTGGCCAAAATATAACTGAATCATTTAGTACATAAATATTCTGCATACAAAATATCAACACCTCAAATCCAAATCAACAACAATAAAGTTACATATTAAGTAACAACCATTAGGAAACATACAAAAAACCTTCAATTAGATTATATAAGACAAAACCAATACCTTCACAATTTTTATCAACCACTTGATTTTAATCATTTTTAATCAAGCATAAGTTAGTTTCACTTTCATAACACATTTTTTTTATTTATGAATAAGTTCCTCAAATGAAAAATCTTAAATTTATCAAACGGCTCCCTATAATTGATTCATACCGAAAACGTAATATAAAAATATCTTACGCAGAGTGTTAACTACTTAGTATCTAAATATGGGTGATATTAATGATGAGGAACGCACGAAAAAGACAAAAAAACCAATAAAGAAGAAAAAAACAGATTTTAAAACCAAACATTAATCAGTAAGCAGCCATTAATCATCACATATATGTCTGATTGATTAATCATTTTTAACATATAGAATGCCACAACACGGATAAGGCAAAGGTAAAAGGAGATCATTTTCAATGACGCAAAACCCAAGAAAATTAGATCATCACCTTTATGGATATTGCATTGGGGATAATCTAGAGTTCAGGATATCACCTGCCTTATTAGTAAATACATTGACAGGCATCAGCATTCGTCTGCGGCCAACAATGGCGCGACTGCTTTCTTATATCTTAAATCATTCAAACGAAAGAATGATTGAAGATGAAAAAATAATGCGGGATGTTTTTGAGAATTATGGCCTCAAGTGTAACAAGCAGCGGCTGTGGCAGGCCATTAACTCGCTAAAAAAAACTTTGGCAAAGTGTGGTTTCAGCCGCTTTATTATCTACAGAGTAAATAACAATGGTTTTTTAATTTCCAATGTGAGAATTGGAATGTTGTTATGTTACGCCCTCAACAACTCTCACTTTGAGATGTTTGAGACTGCTAAGCCAGAAAAACATGACCAGAACATATAGATATATGTAAGTTAAACAGCGGCGAATTATCTTTTAAAGTTGTGTTTACACAACCTTGATAAAGCTATTTTTTCTAAATTCCTCTCCGAGAGAGACACAGTACTCATGATGCTGTGGCGATGTATTTCGTCGAAATCATGTAAAACCAAAAGTAATCAATTAAGGATAATTTTATGAAAAAGTCAGTTGTTAGTACCTCAATCTTTGCTGTTTTCGCTCTCGCAGCATTTTCCGCCCAGGCTGCTTCCACGGGGACCATTACTTTTAACGGTGAACTGACCGACACAACCTGCGAAGTGGATATCAATGGCCAGGGCTCCGACGCAACCGTCATCCTGCCGACCGTCGGCGTAAACCAGCTGACTGCCAGCGGCGACACCACCGGACGGACCTCTTTCAATATGAATATCTCTGACTGCGTCATCGGTACCGAAGGCGGCCACTCCAAAGTAGCCGCTTTCTTCCAGCCGGGTAACACCGTTGACCTCAGCACCGGTCGTTTGAAAAACGTTGGCGGTAGCGCCACTAACGTTGATCTGCGTCTGCTCGACGCCTCCAACAGCTATGCGCCGATTAACATCGGTAACACCGATCAGGTTGATGGCATGGCTTATGTCGATATCAATACCGACGGTACCGCTCTGCTGCCATACGCTGTCGAATATTTCGCGAATGCCCAGACCACGCCAGGTACCGTCACCAGCAGCGTCATTTATAACCTGCAGTACAAGTAATCAGGAATATCAGGGGGAGACTCTCCCCCTGTCACAAGGAGCCCCCAATGAGACCTTCATCTCTCATCCGAACACTCTCAACGGTAGCCTGCCTCGCTGCGGCGGTAACGTCATGGTCATCCCTGGCCAGCGTTATCGTTAACGGGACGCGCGTGATCTACAACGGAAATGAAAAGGAAGTGTCTGTCAGACTGACGAATACCGGCACGCTTCCGGTTCTGGTACAAAGCTGGATTGATGAGGGTGATATGAATGCCAGGCCGGATCGCATCCGTACGCCCTTTACTCTGACGCCGCCGATCAACCGTATTAATGCCGATAAAAGTCAGACTCTCAGAATCAGCTATACCGGCTCACCGGCCCTGCCGCAAAACAAGGAGTCCGTTTACTGGCTGAATCTTCTTGAGGTGCCGGCATCCAAAAAAGACGACAGTTTAAATAAACTGCAGGTGGCTTTTCGTACCCGAATAAAACTGTTTTATCGCCCGGCGGGCCTCACTGACAGAGCAAAAGTCACCGAAGCGGCTGAAAAAATTAAGTGGACCGTATCCGGGGGAAAACTGATTGCCTCTAATTCCTCACCCTATTTTATTTCGCTGGTGTCCGTTTCGCTGAAAAACGCCGGCAAAAATGGCTCGGTTGAAGGCGAAATGGTTCCTCCAATGGGCAGCTATACCTTTAATTTGCCGAAATCCGTAAACGCCGGTGCAGGTTCATTACTGATTTATGAATATGTGAATGACTGGGGCGCACTCAGAAAAGTCGAATACACCTTATAAGCCCTTTTTATATTTTTTACCGCTTCAGCCATGAGGAAATAAAGTCATGCGTCTTCAGTTTGGATATTCATTGATTGCCATCGCTGTCATGGCTGCAATTATGACCCCGCGGCAGGTCGTTGCAACATCGCTTTCATCGTCTCCCGCGAATGAAGACAATCTTACTTTTGACCCCATTTTCCTGAATACCTCGGGTGAAGAAAAAATCGATTTATCGCGCTTTGAAAATGGCGGCTCCGCCACGCCCGGAACATGGTCAACGGATATTTTCGTTAACGGTGAATCAGTCACTCAGAGCCCGGTTTTATTTGCCGAGCAGGCGGATAAAAAAGTGCGCCCGTGTATCACTGCCGGCCTGATTAAAAATCTCAATCTGAATTTCGATAAGGTCCCGGCCTCTTTTACCACCGCTCTGCGGGAGAACCGTGCGTGCTATAACCTTGAAGAATTATTACCCGGGGTCAGCATCATCTATGACTCCTCCACGCAGCGGCTGGATGTCGAAATCCCACAGGCCCTGTTGCGTAACACGGCTCGCGGTTATGTCAGCCCGGCATTATGGGATACCGGTATTCCTGCGGCCCTACTGGGCTATAACGCCAGCACTTACACCACCCGCTCACACGGAAGGGATTACACATCCTCCTATATTGGCCTCAACGGCGGACTGAATATTGGTGGCTGGTATTTCCGCCATGATGGTAACTACAGCTGGCAGCAAAGCAACGGCGGCCAGTATCAGTCCATCAATAATTACGTACAAAAAGATATCTCATCCATCCTCGGCCGGGTGCTGCTTGGCGAAACCTCCACCGGGGGGCAGCTCTTTGATACCCTCCCTTTCCGGGGCGTTGAGCTGGTCAGCGACGACAGGATGCTGCCGCAGTCCCGCCGCGGCTATGCGCCTGATATCCGCGGTATCGCGCGTACCAACGCCAGGGTAACCGTACGGCAGAACGATCGCATCATTTATGAAACCACGGTACCGCCCGGAGCTTTCGTGATTGAGGATTTGTATCCCACCGGTTACGGCGGCAATCTTGACGTGAAGGTCACGGAAGCCGACGGCAGCGTGCAGAGCTTCCAGGTGCCTTACGCGTCGGTGACCCAGCTTCTGCGCCCGGGCGCGCACCGCTATGATGTGGTGGCAGGACGACTGAACGATCCCAGCCTTTCCTTTAACCCAACGCTGTATCAGGCGACCTATCAGCGCGGCCTGTCGAATATCCTGACCGGATACACCGGGATCCAGGGCAGCGGCGCCGCCTACTATGCGGTGCAGCTAGGTATGGCTATTAGCACGGCTATCGGCGCTTTTTCTGTCGATGTCACCCAGGCGCGCGTACACCTGAAAACTACAGACGAGACTGCGAATAGCGGCCAGAGCTACCAGGTAAGCTACAGCAAGTATTTACCGGATACGGACAGTAACCTGACTATCGCAGCGTACCGATTCTCCACGTCCGGATATTACGACTTCCAGACCGCAATGCGCGCCATTGATGAAGAAAAACGCGGCGGTCTGGCCTCCGGAATATGGCGTCCCAAAAATCGCCTGAATATTACGATGAACCAGGGGCTTGGCCCGGGATGGGGACAGCTGTATGTCACCGGGTACACCCAGGATTACTGGAACAACGGTAAGTCTGACATTCAGTATCAAATGGGCTACAGCAATAACTTCGGCCGGGTTAACTATAACCTCAGCGCAGGACGCGTCAGAAACTACAGCGGAAAAATGGAAAACAACTTTCTGCTGAACATTTCCACCCCGCTGGGTGGATACGATAAGAAGCATGTGCCGATGCTCACCGCCAGTCTGAACAAAAGCGGCAACGGTCGCATGGGTGAACAGCTGGGCCTTTCCGGCACCTACGGGGAGGATAACCAGTATAACTACGGGATGACGGCGGCGAACTATAACCAGGGCACCGGCAGCAGCATGACCGCGAGCGGCGGATGGCGCACGCCTTACAGCCATCTGACGGCCAGCTATGGCGCCGGCAAGCATTACCAGAACACCAGTCTGGCCGCCAGCGGGACGGTGATTGCCTGGCAGAACGGCGTGGTGGCCACGCCTTATACGGGAGACACCTTTGCCGTGGTCGAGGCGAAGGATGCGAAAGGCGCCAAAGTCGGCGGCTATCCGGGGCTGAAAATTGACCGCTTTGGACACGCGGCTATTCCGTACCTGACACCGTATGAAATGAACGAGGTCAGTATTGACCCGAAAGGGCTGTCACAGGAAGTTGAGCTGAGCAATACCACCGAGAAGGTCGCACCTCACTGGGGCGCAGTCAGCAAGGTTGTTTTCAATACCCGCAAAGGGATCCCGCTGCTTATCAGTGCAAAAAATTTGCAAGGCGAGCCCTTACCTTTCGGCGCGGAAGTATTTGATGCATCCGGAGCCAACGTCGGCAACGTTGGGCAGATGGGACAAATATATGCGCTGACCGAAGCCGCCGCCGGCCAGCTGACCGTGAAGTGGGGCAGCAAGGATAATGAACAGTGCCGGATAACCTATCGGGTCAACGATGAGAAACCATCAGGGTTCAGAAAGTTGACCGAAACGTGCAAATAAAAAAGAAATGAAAAACCAGCACCACGCTGCCAGACCTGATTGTCACGGCGTTGGGTTCCTTGTTCATTCGCGCATGGCGGTACGGCCGTTTAATTTCCGACAGGGATGACATTATGATTATCAATCACCTTACACAGACCACCGAAGTCAACGTTCTGACCCAGAATGTATACCTGAAAAAGGCCCTCGAGTCGTTAATAGTGGAATGTACGGCGGGCGATAAGAAGGTGCGCTCAGGGTATCACCCTGCTTTTATTAACAAGCCTGAACATTTCAGAGTGGCACTTATCGATACCGAATACATTTATCACCTAAGAGGTGCCTGGTATAAAATTTACAAAGAAATTATCAGGGCAGATTATTACGTTTTCATTTCCTTAACCGATATGAAGTTTGGCCGGGTCCCCTTCCTGCCGCTGTGCGGCTCGGTCAGTAAAATAAAGAAAGCGCTGCTGCATATTATCAACAGCGTCGGGCAGAAAAAGCACTCCTTAACAAGGAGTAACCCGCTGTCCTCTCTGAGCTTTTCCGAAAAGGAGCTGTTCTTTTTTTTAATTTCGGGATACGGCATGGATGAAATTTTTCTCGCACTGGGTAAAAGCAAAAAAACGGTATATCAGTCGAGAACCAATTTAATGAAGAAGATGAGATTAACGAATAAAAAAGATTTGCATATGATGCTGAAGTTTTGTGAATTCGTTGAGTATTACACTTTCAGGGAAAGCACTCAAGCCACCGGCGATAACGCCTCTCTGGTTAACAATGGACGTTTACCGTTTCTCCCGAATCCGGTTGAACATGATATGCACTGATGGTAATTTGTGAGGGTTTAAATGAAAGTGTTATTAACTGTCGTTCGTTTTTTTAAAACACAATTCCGGCCGGTAAAATACCTGAGCCTCGGTCTGGCCTGCATATTCACATCTCAGGCCCAGGCTCTTCATTGTGAATTCACAAAGTTATATACCGATAACATTTCAATCCCCGTTGTTGGTCTCGGAATATCCACCGCCGGTGAAGACGTTCCGGTAGGTAAAATTTTATATCGCCAGGACTATCGAAGTGCCAGCAGAACTACATCATTCGCATGTACCGTTGAGCTTGAAGATATTGCATCCGCGCCATACACAATGAACACATATACAAAAACTGAGGTTATATCCACGCCGTCGGGGCCGGCAGTGAAGTCAGGTGGTAAAGATATATTCCCAACCAACGTTTCCGGTATTGGGGCTATTTTTTATCTTTCCGGGATAGAGGTAGATTATACTTCCTTCCCTCACCTTTGGGAGAGAAGTCAAAGTATAAGCTATGGCACTCTTACCCAAGGTCTGGGCCAATTTTGGAAAGTAACCGTAGAACTTATCAAGACCGGTCCTATTGCAGGAGGTACTCAGCAGGTTGATGGTTCATCCTTTCCAACATTTCAGATTACCTCTGGTTCAAACTCCCCTTTCATTGTAAACAATGTTTTTGTCAATTTGAATTTCGTGGGTTCAACAATGATCCACACCAAAACCTGTCAGCTGGCAACGTCCAATATTGATGTGAATCTTGACAACCATGCGGTTGGTGATTTTACCAGCCCGGGAACGGTTACCGAGTGGAAGGATTTTGATATCGTACTGCAGGGATGCCCACCATTCTATGGTTATGGCAATTACACCTATACTGAAAACACGGACAAACTTACCGGTTCCAATGCCGAAAACGTTGTCTCTATTACCTTTAAAAGCGCTAACGGCGTCATTGAAGGCAACCCTTCACTGGCCAAACTGGATTCTGGAGCCAATGCAGCCACCGGGGTCGGCATTGAATTATCACAAAGAAATATATCCGGCAGCATACCGCTGGATGGTTCCGGCGGCTTTAACCTGACCAATCTTACACAACAAGATAACGCCACCTATACCATCCCGCTAAAAGCTCGCTATGTTCAGTCTGATACCAACGTCACGGCAGGGCCAGCTAATGGTTCCGTCATTTTTACTATTACCTATTTGTGACGGTGGTTTCAGGAAAGTAAAGTCATATTCGTCTCTTTTTTAATATGGTGGGTAAAATTTCTTTTTTAAATTTTACCCATTAAAACTGAGGCACGATAAAGCGTAACAATGAAGGATAACCTTACGATTTAGCATTGGTCTGCACGCTATAGTTTATAAGGGAGAAATATATTATGCCTCGAAAAATAATTTACAGTCATATCATGATAATCATCTTCGCTTTTTGCGGGATAAGTTCTGCTTTAGCCGATATTGTCATCACCGGAACCCGCTTCGTCTATCCGGAAAAAGAGCGTGAAGTAACGGTAAAAATTGATAATGTTGGAGATAAGCCGGCTCTCGCACAGGTCTGGATTGACGCCGGGGACCCTAATGCCACGCCGGAGACGGCCAAAGCGCCCTTTACGATTACTCCTCCTATTAACCGCATCAACGGCGGTAAAGGCCAGACGCTGCGCATGATATATACGGGAGAAAAGCTGCCCGGTGATAAAGAATCCTTATTCTGGCTAAACGTGCTGGAAATTCCGGCGACGAAAAAAGACAATAAAAACCAGCTAAAAATGGCGGTTCGTTCAAGAATTAAAATTTTTTACCGCCCGCAGGGATTAGCCGGCAGCGCCAATCAGGCAGGAAAGTCAATCATCTGGAAAAAGGTCAATGGTGGAATTGAAGGTTCAAATCCTACCCCGTACTTTGTCTCCCTGGCGAATATCACCGAGGATAAAGAAGGGAAAACAGTGGTTGCCAACGGAGGGATGATTGCACCGGGAGGAAAGAGCGTTTTCCCCATGAAGAAGCACCTCGCGACGATTTATCCATCTTATATTAGTGATGAGGGAGCGATTAATTCCTTTGCGCAGCAGATCATCCCCTAATATTGAAATCCGTTATCGTTCACAAACCATCGGCGAAAACGTACGCTTATCACCTTGTAGCGCTAGCCCATACCTTTTCACACTCCATAAAAAATGCCATTAATGAGGTAAGAAATCATTAATGGCATTATTTTTATTCAATTACCGCAAAGAATAAATTTTATTCCCACTCAATTATTTACAGCGATTGTAACTAATTGACTGAAAACAAGTTTATGAAACTATAAATTCTGCGTACCGTTTTATATACCGTCACCGGGATACAGTACCCTGTTTCGTCAGTTGATCGTACTGCCTTTCGCATACCCTTCCGGCTTCTGCTGCCCGGTCAGCGTATTCTGCCAGCTGTCGGTTTCGTTCGAGAGATTTTTCGAGCACGTCGGTGAGCAAAATTCCGGTGTCTGCGGCTGACGTCCCAGCGCCGACAGTGGCGTTATACTGCCTGAGCTGCTCACGGATGGCAACGAGCTGCTGCTGCAGCCGGCCAGCGCGAGCGGCAGCGTCAAGAGCATCATTGCGCGCCTGGTCGATCCTCTGCTGGGCTTCACGTTCATTGGTTGCTTTCTCCTGTTCGTCGTGTTGACGGGCTTTCTCATCTTCTGCTTTGCGGTCTGCCTTTGCCTGCGCATAGCCGGCGTCGTACTGCCTGCCACCGTAAACATTCCAGGCGACAACGCCGCCGGCCACCAGAGCAGCAAGCATCGCGACAATAAACAGCTGTTTCCAGTACGCTTTCACGATGGCGGTGATCATGACACAAGCGCCTTTTTAGCAGTCAGATACCGCACACGGCGATCGTCAATACCATTCTGGCCGCCGTTGATAATCTGGGTCACGCGCGCCAGGTCGCCGGTATATTTGAGACAACCCTTTGTTGCGAAGAACCACGCCGCGCTGCGCGCTGCATAACTGTCCTGCGCCAGCAGCTCTGGCTGCGTTACCAGATCGACCTTTAACCCATTGCCGCAGTCGCGGTAATTCGTCAGGCCAGTGATCTGGATAAGTCCGCGCCCGCGGAAGTTATAACCGTCACCAGGTCCGTTATTCCCCATGCGTTTGCTGTACACCAGATTGGCGATAGCGCGCTGGCGCACCAGCGGCAATGACGGTTCACCCTGGCGGCGGCCGAGTGTGTTCGCCTGGTCCTGAGTCAGTCGCCCGGCGCGAACAAAGCCAGCAAGACCGGCAATGCTGTAGTTAAAGCTTTCTACCAGGCGGCTGAAACCGCCGCTTTCATGCCCGGCCTGGGCAATGAACATCGCCTGATCATCAGGCTTGCTGATGCCAAACTCTTTCATGGCTGCCACGATGTGTGGATGCCAGCGTGTAGCCAGTACCTGGCTGATGCCAGCTGCTTTCTGAAACTGGTTAATATCCATGTTACGACCTCGATATCTTGAAGATTTGCACGACGTTGCCGCGAGTTTTCAGCACAGCGGCAAGCATCACTGCATTAATGACGACCTCAGACAGATCTGCGGCCATGGGGAAGTGGTAGAAGAATGAATACGCCGCCCGTACTGGAATGCTGGCCGCCGATACAATCAGGAAATAGGCAATCCATCCTCCCCACCGACGGTGCCGCGATCCGTTGCGCTGAAAGAACATCACCCGTAGCGCAATACCTGCGCATATGATGGCGTTGGCGATAAGCAGCAGATCATGGCCTGTCATCGTCTTTTCCTCCCGGGATTAAATCGCGTGGATTATCAGAGCGGTGATACAGCCAGATGCCAACCCGAACGGCGACAATGGACGCAACGAAAGCGCCTGCGGAATATACAATTCCGCGCTCAAAAGAGTCCTGCGTGATTGTCGGGATCATGCTGGCCAGCCCGATAAGGACTGATGCTGTTGGCTTGTAGAAGAGAAGACCGCAGAGAAAGCTGAGAAGGGACAAAAGAACGCGGCGCCGGATAGGATATTCAACCGCTGAGGTGACAAATATTACCGCCCCCGCGAGTGAGCCCAGCGCCACTTCTGGCGGAACTCCAGCGACGACTGCCGCCAGAGCACCGTAGCTAAGCCCCTGATTTACTGTATCAGCGGTTAGCGTTCCTGGCATGGTGACCACCGTTTACTATGCATGATGAACCTCCTGAAGTTGGTAAGATCATCATACACAACAATCCACATATGGATAAATGGTAATTTTATGAGAGCGATAGAAACACCATGAATAAAAAGCCCCACTCAAGGGGGGCTCTATTTATAGAGGACTATTTGATTTATCTTTCGCTAATAATGTTATATATGCCTCTAGTAAATAACTATCAATATCTTCTACCGATATATGTTTTTTTATTGATTCATTTTGGCCAGATACTTTCTTTGACCACAACTCCTCAGCTAAGCGAGCGTCAAGCTTTTCAATGGCATATGATGCTGACAATTCTGAATCATATTGCCCACCAATATAATCACCTTTGCTTTTAACTAAATAAAAGCCCTCGTAGCCTATGATCTCCATATATTTACCTTATGGAATAGTAGAAATTGCAAAAAAAGTAGCGCCTGCATCAGTAGTATTAACATACTCAACTCCCGTTCCTGATGGCATAGCGCCTATCCTTTGAGTCCTTTGTCCCACCATGTAGGCTCCAAATGTTGGCGGCGCCCAGAGGATAACAGTTGTAAAACTACATCCGCGAGTCACAAAAGCCCGGTCTCCTGTGTACGTAAACGATCCACCTTTAACTGATTCAAACTCAGCGTAGGCTCTTGATACAAGAGATACTGCATTAATATATCCCCCTTTAATGATTGCCCTGTGTTGAAATGCTCCGGAAAAGGTGCCAAGAATATTGCAGGACCTGAATTCAGTAGGTTTAGACACTTCGGTCGGGCCAGTTCCACTTACGTTTCCGTTAAACGTAGTCTGATCAAATACGACCCCTGACACCGCCGTGTTTGTCGAGTTATAGTTAGCATTTACGGTACATTTTTGTAACGTTACTCCAGAGGAGTTATAGTCCGGCGTGAAAGTATCAAAGGTGCAATTAAGGGCTAAAAATCCCGAGCCGCCGACTACTGCTAAACCATCTCCTGCTGTTCTTGTGACCCGGCAACCGATCATCGTTACGGAATACGATGGGTTGTAATATTTATAGAACGAAGACGATTTAATAACCCCGTTTTGTCCGAACGTACTTGAAACAACACTTGTCGCCAGATAAAAGCTGCTTACCTCGCTCTCATATAAATTTAATCTTACGGAAGGCGTCACGCTAACCGTTCCTGCTCCAGCATCTTCCGCAGCATCTAAAATCATTTGACCAATTGTAGTATTGGTTATATTTATATTTGTGTTTTGATATTTTAAACCAGACGGTAATCCTGTAGTGCCGTCATCCAACGTTAATATTTTTAGTCGCTCAGAGTGTATTGACCCTATCACTGACCTAATAATATTAATGTTCATCTGTTTGTGATACGCCTTTTCAACTTGAATTCTACCTATAAATAAACAGTTAGAAGTATCTCCATACGGGTTTAAGTCCAGTGCGTATAAAGATGTATTTCCACATAATTCGTAAGAAATGGATGCAACCGAGGTATCCCACCACGCATCGGCTCGCAGTCCGTGACCATTAAACCTAGTAGTGCGAATACTCCCGAAACTCATAAGTGAGCCTTTAATATAGATTCCGCTAAGCTCAGCATCACGATTATCTGACTCAACTAAAAGGTATCCTATGCATGTGAAATGTTTACACCGATTAGCCCCAAAAGGAGTATCAGGGTTTCCAAATGTTACTGCAAATTTACGCGAATGAAGAGCGGAGAACCCAACAGGGTTTACCAAAATCCTTCCTGTATAGTCAGTAATTATCCCGCGTAAATTGGTAAAATCGAGCGTTGCAGATACACGCCATGGCCCGCCACGCAGATCTAGAACCTTGCCGCTCGCAGCATTAATTGCTGCTTGCATTGCAACTGTATTATCAACCGTACTACTTCCTGATATAGCTCCATACATTTGCGGCGTTATGTAATTAATGGCATCCTGCACTTTTCCCGCCGGAGACAAACCGACCAACGAAGCGCCAAGCCCAGCCTGATTTGATGCTAGTTTTATCGCCAAATCTGCAGTTTCAGTCATGGAGAAGATTGGCACCGGTTTTCCTGAGCTATTCCACCCAAATAGCGAGTCTTTCCTGGCTGCTATAGCGGGGACCAAATCCACATCATTTTCTGGCACCCTGACTGTTCTGCGAAAATTTGCATCTATTTTCTGGTCAAGAACTATGTCTCCTTCCTTCCAGGCGTTCGTATTGTCAATGATCTGACCATCAACATAGTTCTTCGTCGCCGCGTCCTGTGCCTGTGACGGGTCACGCAGGTTACGAATGCGGTTGTTGAGTGCGTCGTAATAGTTCGCGATGAATGATGGCTTACGCAGGGCCAGGCGGAGAAAGCTGAAGCACTGCTGGATAAGCATGGTCAGCTTGTCGAACGCATCCTCATGCACCTCTGCGAAGAACTTCCCCTGGTTACGGAGGTCAGTCTCCTGGGTAACTGGCAGATCACGTGAGATAGAAATCTGCCATCCGTTGGCCAGCGGTGACATCAGCACAACATTCCCGCCAGAATAGGTACCCGCCCCGGTAACGGAGTAATCGGTATTCAGAGTCAGCACCGTAATATTTTCGTTAAGGTCGGCAACCTGGACGGTGAGATCTGACTTCTTGAAGATACGGAACGTGTACGGGAAAGATGTGGTAACGCCGTTCCCTGTGTAGTCGTTATGGTCGACTTCGGTTGAGACCGTCATATGAAATCTCCGGATATCGCAGCGCCCGGCGCGCCACACTGGAGATCATTCTATTACCCATCAAACCATATATGAATAAAACATATCGAAACGAGCAAAAACATTACCATTAAGGTAAACAAAAGAGCTCTGGAAAACTTTGTTACCTTTTGATATATGTATATATATACAGTGTTTATAGGAGTATTCCTAATGCCAGAGCGATACCAGTATCCTGTCGACGAAGGTTTTGCGGATCGTATTCACACCCCGGAAGGGGTCAGATCCCTGGTTGTAAAATCACAGCTGATGGAGTTGCTCAGGGAGATGGAGCGAGACGGCCACGATGTCAGCGGTGCGGCGGCGGAACTGGTGGCACTGGTTAACTATGTGACGAGCTCGCAGTTGTCGATGCGGGAGCTGCAAACACACTTGGACTTCTGCACAATGCAGTTGCGGCAGCATCTGAGATAACGGCAACTTACCAGACCATGAAGATTTTATGGATAAAAACCGAACATAATTCTACAATCCCATCGCCACATTAAGTGGTCTACACACGGTAAGTGAAAATGAAAAAAGTAATCGCTGTCCTGTTTGTTCTGATGTCTCTGGGTTCTGCTACACAGGCTTTTGCTGGTAACTGCCAGCATGATAGTGATACTGCTGCTGACGGCTCACGTTGCGGCGGGCGTTCTGCTGATTCTCGCCCCGGCGGTCAGTGATAAATAAGGCCGCTATCGCGGCCTTTGTGACATGTCACGCTCTTCTCCTGAAAGATAGCCATTCGAAGAACGAAGACATTCCTCCGCAGACAATAGCAAAAACCAGGCCACCAAAGAAAAGAAGCCCAGCCTGCCACCACTCCCATCGCCAAACATCCATAGCTCCTACCATTCCCACGATAGACCCAACCAGTGGTATGTAGCTAATGATGAATGCAATTGGCGCAGCTATTATCCAGTGCAAACCCCACCATGATTCCAGCCCAGCCATAATTGCCGCCAACTGAAAAAGCCCCACCACTATGTAAACGATAAAGCCAATAGCTTGCATGTAGTCACCTATTTATTCAGAAAAAATTAGAGGCTTACCTTGAATAAGGCTCGCCACAAGAATTATTCCCTGCATAACAAAAATAAACCAGCAGATAGCCTGCGCTGGGGGGCTAAGAAAATATTTGTATCAGTCAGCGAATAACAACCCACAAGAAACTATCACAGACAAAACAATTAAAAACAAGCTCCCCTCCCCTTATTCCGGCGTTACGTCCTGCGGTCGCCACCAGTATGTTTGATTGAATTCTTTCTTCGAACGCTGCTCCATCTTGCGCAGATAGCCAGGCGAGAAGTATTCCTGCAGCTGATTAAATATCATATGGTCAAGAGCTGCTTTTGCATACCATAGGTTGGCACCGGGGATAAGCCCCTTGCCGAGTTTAACCAGATCACCACCTGTCTGCTCCGGCTTTCCTTCAACGGCATTAAGCGGGATACCCTGAGCCAGCTTAACCACGTCATCAACCAGTCCGGCCACAGGCCCCAGCATTGAAGCCAGCGCACCGCCGCCATAACGGGTATGGTCAGAAAGAAGAAAATCACCATACAGGCCAAGGCCACCACCTTTCAGTAGTGCACCGAGCCAGAATTTACCAGCATCTTTTCCGGTCATCTCCCGTGGGTTACGCCCGGATGCCAGGTCGTTAAGTTGCTGAGACAGCGCGCCCAGCATCGTGGTGCTGGCGAGGAATGCGGCGATATAGGCAGCCCGGCCACCAGCGGAAGGCATCCCCATTGCACGCGTCCAGTGCCGCAAAACAACAGATATCGGGAACGATTTAAACAGGAAAACCGAGCGGGTTAACTCACCTTTCCATGTGCCGCGCTGCAACCCGCCACCGGTAAGCAGCTGCTCACGCGCGCCAGGCGTAATGACTGCCATGTCGACTTCTTCAGATACTGCTGCCAACAGCCGGCGCATGGCCTCAAACCTGACTCGCTCCGGCAGTCCTAAGTGCATAACAGCAGCATCAGGGATCCGCATAATACTTTCCGGCGTGAGCATCGTAGTGTTTCCGTTACCCCAGTCTTCCTGTTGCGCCAGTTTCCATACGCTGAAGTCCTGCTCAGTAATGCCCTTGCTCTTCAGTATGCGGAAATCGCTGTCATCAAGGCTTCTCAGATCCGGCGCCCGGCTGACCACTTCGCCAAGGCTGCCCATCATCGTCACGCCGTAGGCACGCTTGTGAGCATCGGTCCATGCTGTCAGGCCGCTGGCGCGCATTACCGCCGTTGCCGCCCAGCGGGAAACCGACGGTCCCATATTGTCCATCGCCCAGCGGTTAACGCTGCCGAGCAACGATTCCATAGCCAGCCCAGCGCGACGGGCGCGGGCAAGCTCCGTGCGGTTCGCCGGGTTCATGGCCTCAAGCTGGTTCATAAATAGTCGGTTCATCGGGATGTTCGCTACCTTCGCCGACATATACATCGTGCCCAGGTCAGAGAATGAAGCCAGCAGCGCGGAACCAAGTCGGCTCGCCACCATCCAGTTTCGGATGTTGTCCGACCATCGTGCGATGTGCGGATTAGCGATCGGCTGCGTCTTCCCGGCGATAAAGTTGTAAAGGTTCTCGGTACTGTTGGCCAGGCGCTTAATCCTGCCAGTACGCTCAGGGTTGGCAGTGGCCTGTTCAGCCGTAATCTCGTCCAGGATAGAGCGGAAAACGTGATCGGGGTTCGGGCCGTATGTTTCAACCAGCGCGATATCTTTGCTGATACCTTCAAGGTGCCCGACCATTACTTCCCACAGAGAGCGATCGCCATATTCTCGCTGATACTCAAGGTAGGAGTCTGCGTCTTTGAAGTGGATCTGACGGGATGCATTACCGCGATTAGAGCGCGCGCCGGAAATGCGCATGCCAGTATCGCTTAATTTGTTCAGCCCGCCGGTGGCTATGGTGTTGTATGCCTCGCCCAGGAAGGTTGTCAACTCAGCATCGCTCATCAACTGTCCGTCATCTTTGATGTAGTACTTGCGATCCAGTTTGCCGATGACGTCGCTAACCCACTTATCCTGCGGAACCCTGCCGACTTTCTCCATTGAGTGGTGCTGAGGGATGCCCCAATTTTCCAGGTAGCCGATATCACCACCAGCGTCATTGAAGCGCTGGCGCAGCAGTTCAGTAACGCCAGCCCATGCTTTTGCGCCCTTCTTAGCCCTGACGTTGCCAGTGTCCTGCCCGCGCATCTCGTAAACCAGATCGCGCACGCTGGCCTCGTCCTCAAACAGGTGGAAGAATCTCGGGTCTACCGCTTCAAATGCTTCCTGAATCTGGCTTAGTGCATAGTCGCGTGTGGCTTTGCCGCGTGATTCTACCGACAGGAAATTTGATTTCCCGTCAGCGTGAAAGGCGATGGTCCGGTTAAGCGCCTCAAGCTTGCCGTCTTTCCCCTGGTAGGTCTTTATGAAGGCGTCGAGCCGCTGCCTTGCTGCGATGGTGAGTGCCACGCGGCGCTTCTTCAGCGCAGCTTCGTTAGTGAGTTCGTTCGCTGCTAACTGCCCGGCTCGGCGCAGCCGTTCGGCGTCAGTCATCGCCCGCCACGAAGCCGGATCATTGCGGGCCAGTTGCCGCATGTTCCGGTAAATACGGTCTTCAATATTCTTGATTTCCTGCTGCGTGAGTCGGCGGCTTGCGGCCTGCTGCACGGCGTTAATACATTCCTGACGCATAATTTATCCTCTTAAGAAACACGCAACAGCGACATCAAAAAGTCTGGAGTCCCGCACTGCCTGCTCATTTTCACGTGCAGCATCATCAAGCACCTCACGCGCGCTTCTGGACTGTGGATTGCCGTCATCATCAAGAACGGTGATCATCATATCTGGCGATAATGCCAGTGACTCTTCAGCAGCCATCACATCAATGTCCTGCTGATTCTCTGCCGTTCTTGGCGATGGCGTGGTTTCTATGTCCCGGAGAGCCGCGTTAGGCTCCAGCGGTGCGACTTCATCGGCGGAGCGCACTTCTGCCGTGCGGAAAAATGAAAGAGCCTGAGCATCAAGCTCTGCCTCTGCTTGCTGCCTGCGGGCGATCTCTGCCCTTGCCTCGAAGAATTCGCCACCAGGCTCATGCGGAGCCAGTGCGTTACGAGAGAATTCCAGCCTCCCCTGTGCTTCGCTGATCCGCTGGTCTACATCCCTCAGTCTTGCCTGCTTGTCTGCGCGAGCACGGGACAGCGTTTTGCCGCTGCCAGCCGGCTGCTCTGCCAGTATCTGATTACGCTGCTCAGTGAGGTTGGTGATAATGCGTTCGCTGTTGGCTATTTCAGACTGATAAACCTTGCGGTCGCCACGCGGAAGAATTTGCGCAGCCTGATCCTCAAGCGTCCGCATTTCAAGAGCTCTGGCGGTTGCGCCCTCATCTGCCTGAGAAAGCATCTCATCCAGTGCCTGCGATATAATGCTGCGCCGCGTCGGTATGCTGGTGAACGCCGCTGGATCAACAATACTCGCCACATCAACCGATCGGCCTGCGCTGACATCCTGCATTGCCTGCCGTAGTGCCTGAGCATGCGCATCGCGTGACAGCACATTAACCGGGATGCCTGGAGCGATATCAAACTCAGCATGATGAGCAGCATTGGCTGCCAGCGCTGCATCGACGTCGGCAGGCATAAAATCAGGTGGGCGAACATTTTCACCACGCGAGTTTACGAACCGGCCAACACCGCCGAATGCCAGGCCGAGAACGGCATCGATCGCCATCGCCTGCTTATCGAACACGTCATACTGAGAGGCCATATCCTCATAGCCATTATCTCGCAGGATGGATGCTGTGCTGCCGCGCATAGCCATACCAAATGCGACGTTGGTACCTGCCGCATAAGCGATATCAGGCGCAGCGCGCGCAACGGCACCAGCGGCATTTCCAAGCGCCGATCGTGATAACTGAGCGCCGACACCTTCAGCCAGTGCGCCACCAGCACGCAGACCAAGGCTCATTGGTATTAGGGTTCCTGCACCAGCAGTGATGCCCTGCACCAGCCCTGCTTCCTGTGCCGTCCTGAAATCTACACCCTGCGCAGTAAGTCGCTCATACTCTGAAAACCCCTGCAGGGATGTCACTGCCGCCGCACCGCCGGCAGGGCCAGCAAGTAGTGAACCAACTACAGCCTGCCCACCCATATCGAACAGCCCATGCAGAACCTGCCCAGCAGTCCCTGTAGTGGCCGCGTCTGGTGTCAGGCGCTTAACTTGCTGCTGTGCCAGTTTTCTTTGCTCGGCAATGTATTCCGCAGACGTATCGTTTACTGAGGTGTTTTCGTTTACGAATTTAGCGATAGGTGAAACCAGCTTGTCCATGCCAGCCCAGAGTAACTGGTCTGGTTTAGCCACCAGACCAGAATAGAGGCCAGACAGGCCAGCGCCGACTGCATTATCGAAGAAGCCAATATCACTGTTGAAGCCAGCAGGATTCGACGCCGCATCATCCAGCTGTTGATTCTGGTTTGCCGAGTTAAGCCCGAAGTAACTCATTGAGGGATATCTCCAGAGAAGCGCTGACGATGCTGCGTGAGATCGATAACAACCGGTGTTCCGTCCTGTTTCAGAAGGTATCCGGTACCAAGTTTCACGAGATACTGGCTGTCGCCGTAGCTTTGCAGGCCGTACTGCCCAGGCGGAGCCTTAACGCCAGCACCGGTAACCTGCGTTTCCCATGCCTGATTAACCTCTTTATCGAACTGCTCAGAAGACATGCCCCACGGCAGGAGGACATTACCCATGCCGTTATAGTCATGCACGCCGCCAGTAGCGACGTTTATCGCCTGCTCCCAGACGTCAGAATCCAGCTCGCCAGAGAGATCGCCCTTCTGCGCCATTACTCCGGCGTAGTAGTCTTTCGCAACGTCATACGCCATAGATGCGCCCTGTGCGTCACCGGCAAATGCATCTTTAACGGTATTGCTGAACTCGAGCCGCATATCGTTTTCTTTCGGCATGGTAATGCCTTTGGCTTCTTTCGATCCTTTGCGTGCTGCGGCACCAGCCAGAATGGTTTGCGATGCGGTAGAGGGCGACACAGACACGTCAGGATTGAACCAGTTTTTCTCAGCAACCACGCCGCCAGGCTTGTCCATAAGAATTCCGGCAACAGCAGCAGACGGCGCATTCGCGCTGATTTGCTGAAGTGCTGCCATGTACGGCTTACCGCCGCCGGTGCTCTGCCTGATGGTGTCGAGATACGCAGACTGTTGTGACACTGGGGCATCGCGGAAAAATGTTCCGATTTGGTTGGCCTCTTCTTTAGAAAAGAAAGTTAACGGTGTACCGTATGATTTTGCCATCTCAGCAGCCTGAGATGCGCGCAGCGCAATGCTCTGACCAAAGTTATTTTGATTGGTCATATCAATAGGCTTGGCCTGCCCGGAGGCCAGGGAGAATTGCACAGGATCAGCCTGGCGCTGTTTAATTACCTGATTCGCCGCAGTAACAACATTGTCATAAAGCGCGGCTCGCGACGCATACCCTTCCCCGGTCTGTTCCGGCGTCGGCTCAAGTTGTTTGACGTAGGCGGTGATGCTGCTGGTCGGCATGTTGCGGAATGAGCCAATGTACTGCCCGGCGATCTGCGTATTTTTGAACTCAGTGTATCGCTGGTTTCCCTCCCGTACGCCGTAGGCAGCCATAAAATCAGCTTCGCCAGGCGGGTTTGGAAACTCAACGCCGCGCATGTAAGCCGCGGTCGCGTCTCGTACCTGTCCATCGATCGCGGTTCTGTACTCAGCCTGCTGCTGCCGGCGGATCTGGTCAGCCTGGCGCAGGAAAGTCGCCTGTGCTTCCGGAGACGCAGCATCGAATGCCGCATTTCCCGTGTAACGTTTATTGCTGCTTGGCAACTGAGAGAGGCCAAGCGCGGCGCTGACGCCGGTTGATAGCTGGTCAGGGCTATATGGTTGCGTGCCATTTTCATGTTTAATGATGGCGGCACAGAGAGCCTGCAGCGTATCAGGGTTTGATGCATCAAGCGGCTGGTTAGCAGTGACGCCGAGCTGCGCGCAAACCGCTTTGATGTATGCGGCCGTGTCGTTATTGTCAGACGGCGGCGCCCAGCGGTTAATGATCTCGCCAATGGTATCAATCCCCTGTCGCTGGTAGGATATGAGGTTGCGGCCCAGCGCGCGGATCCCATGTTCCGGAGTCTCGAATTTTGCAAACCGGCCATCACTACCCGTTTGGCCTACCCATGGATTTGATGAACTCGCTTCGAGGTTACCTGGGTTATTGTTGCGGATACCCCTGGCATCGCTGCTATCACCTTTCACATAATACTGATCTTGCTGCTCGTGCAACTTTTCTGCATATGCAGTCGCATCATCAGGATTATCAAATATTCCAAGGTGCTTTCCTGTTTTTTCATATAGCGCGATTGCTTCATCATCTGAAAGTAATTTACCGTCATCACTGACCGTTGGTATCAGGACTTCACCAGCATCTGTGCCTATGGAAATAGTTCTTACCGTGCTGATAGTACCATCTTCGTTTTTTACAGATGGTCGGTTGAATAAGTTAATGTTCCCCTGGGTAACCATTCCTTTCGTAGATGATGGCTCACCACCATAAGGGTTAACAGTAGCCCGCCGTGAACCGGCGACCGTATCGCTCAGCTCACCGTTGCTCTGAATGAATCCGATCGCGTTATTTGCTGACCACTGAGAAAGCGCGCCATCTGCGACCTTCTCTTTAAATTCTACCTTTTTGGCTTGTATCTGCTCGTCACTCCAGCCATGCGCTGCACCGAAGCTTTCTATTTGCTGAAACGCCTGCTGGTTAGCCAGAACATAGCTTCCATTATCGCCGTACATCGACGCCGCTGTTTTAGCGCCGGTGGTCAGCGTTGCCTGGAACTGCCCTTCTTCGTAGGCATTAAGCTGGCCGATCTCATGTCGACCGGCCTGCGATGTAAACTGAATGCGCTGCTGCTGCACCTGCTGCAGGAAACCCTGGCGGGCAGACTCCGGCAACTGCATCGCCAGCTCCTGCGCTTTTGCGTCAAACAGCTGCGTATACTCCTGCCCCTTGCCGAGGGCATTTTTACCCTGCAGGTTAAGCAGGCCATTCTGCGGGTTGGTCATCAGGTCGCTGGCTGTCTGCGTCAGTTGCAGGGATGCATCCTGCGACATTGCCACATCGGCGCGCTGTTTAGCCTGGCCGAATACGTCAAGCACCTGGCTACCCACATTCACCAGCGCATCGCTGATATTTGGCTGAGCGACGGCCTGAAATCCTCCGGTCTGCACGCCGCGGCTTTCAACCTGGCGACCGGTGACGGTTGGTACAACTGGCATAATTATCTCCTTATCGACCGGTTGGTGTGCCGACGGCAGCAGAGATTGGTGCAGCTTTACTCTGCGTGAATGGGCTCCAGGTACCGCCGAATGCCTGGTATGCGCCATACGCTTTCAGCGGTGCCGTGAGTAACGTTGTTGCCGCACCGATATTTCCCTGCTTACGTGCTGAACTGGCCTCTGCCTGATAGTTGGCCGCCTGCACCTGATAACCGTAAGCCTCACGCTGAGCGTTATTAACCGTCGTCAGAGCATCCAGCGTGCCGAACTGGGCAGTATCGCCGAAAATGTCCAGAGCGTTGCCAGAGGAAAGATCCGCGCCGGTCGCTCCCATGGTCGCCGCCTGTGTCCCGGCTGCCTGCCGGTTGCGGCGGCGCACCTCTTCTGCCTGGCTGTTTCCACGATTGATTGAATCCTGCGCCTGAGCTTCTGCGACATTTGCATTTTGTTGCGCTACTGCTGAGGCATATTTGCCGTTCTGGTACTGGCTAAGCGCCTGGACGCCACTCAGGGCAAGCACGGCGCCGCCAGCAATTACTGGATCGCACATATCACTTTCTCTCCATGTGGAAACGGTGAAACGGTAGCCCCTGCACGCCGTACGGCGCCGGGTCTTCCAGGGTAAAGCCAAGCCAGTGGAGCCACGCTTTGGCGACGTGGTTGCGAGCATCAACATAGTTTTCAAGATGCGGATAAGCGATCAGCATTGCACTGACCACCTTTCCGCAGCGGCGCAGGAAAGTACGCTGGTATTTTTCCAGATCATCCGTACCAACAAGCCATGGTAGGCCGGCGCCGCCAATCATAGATTTAGGCGCAACGCCGAAGACAGTTACCACCCGGCCATTGATCAGCCCGGCGCAACAGAATGTTGATGTACGTAAACCGCACTCCAGGACGCGGGCAGCACTCCAGCCATTGGTGGCGGCAAACTCTTCGATGTCGGCCAGGCGAACGCGGGGGATAATTTCAGCGATGTGCGCCGCGGTGGCCGGGACTATCTGAGCGTTAATCATCAAAAACCTCCCACGGTAATACGGGGGATCACCGCCAGCACAGAGAGGGGCAGCGGGTCTGTCTGACGGATTTTTACCCGACCGTTTTTATCCCAGTTGCTGTCGAGTTTGACCTCGACTTTACCTGTGGCGTCGTCAACCGGATCGTCGTAAAACTCAAATTCGCGCTGAGGGTATTCGTACCACTGGCCACCGGGCGTTGATGCCCAGATTCCGCGGCTGGCGTTCACCACTAACGTTACGGTATTGATAAGCTGTTTCTTATCGAGCAGCGTCTCCTTACCGTTAATATTGATGTCCAAGGTTTCAAACTGGGCGTTAATCGGCAGGCCGATGTGGACCACGGCGCCGGGATTTTCCAGCGTAACAGTGCCGCCGGTAACAACCTTCTGCGGTTCCACGCTGGCATCCGACAGGATATTGACGGTCTGCCCTTCGAGGTGATCGAGGCCTGCGAATACCTGCCGGGCCATATACCAGTTAGTGGTGGCGGTGTTGCGCAGGACAGGAGGAATATTCCGGTTTGCCGTCATGGTCACCGAGTTACCGCTTTCGACCGAAATGATGTCGCAACGCAGCTGCATGGCTACATCGCTGCCATCGTCCGGGTCGCTGCCGGTGTAGGGAAACTGGATCTGCGCGCCAACATCACCTGCAGTGAAATAGCTGCTGCCGCTCATCGTCAGGGTATACGGAACCTGATAACTCCAGTCGCCGCTGCCGCCGCTGATAGTTGCCGCCCGGCTGCCGGTATTGCGTCCGTCATAAGTCAGTCCACTATCGACAAAGAAAGCGTCAAGGTCATCGGTAAACTGGCGGCTCGCTAGCCGCTCGATGTAGCGTTTCGTCTGGCCGTTGATGGTGCGGTTAACCACGAAATAGATCGCGTCTTCGCTACCTTCGCTGATGCCGCACGTGCTTTCATACTTCCCGGCGCTGGATTGCGGAGACCAGGCGAAAACCTGCTGATCACGCAGATAGGTCAGCACCAGCAATTTGCCGTCGTCACGCACGCAAAACGCGCTGGAGAACGGGACAATACAAAATGCCCAGTCGACAATGCTGCGTTTCTGGAAAAGGTGATTGGCGAGGATAGTCAGGTCATTACCCTGGAAGCCGTCCACATCAAACGAGTAGGCCAGATCTCGCACCACGCTACCCTTTTCCTGGATAAAGAGCGCGATATTAGAAACGGCGATAGGCGGCACATCGCTGCTGCCATTTGAGCCCTGAGAACTCAGGGAGAACGCCGACGGCGTAAGCACCTTATTCTGGTCGCCGGTCACAACAAACTCACCGCCGGAAGTCAGAACAACCAGCGATCCAACATCGATAAGGTGGCGGATCTCGTTAACCTGCCGCCCGGCATAGGTATAAACAATCCGGTCATCATCCTGGATTGGGTTATTTTTGCCGAAGTCTTTATAGTCACCGGTGCGGCTGGCCCAGATTGTTTGCGGGTATGCAGGAGATGCAGCAAAGTACAGCCGCTGCTGGTAATAGACCACCGTCGCCGGGTAGCCATCCACACTGTTCCAGGCGTACCGCGCCCACTTATAGCTGGCCTTGTCGACGCCCACCGCATTTTCCGGCACTCGCGAAACAACATCTGCGGTTGCAGTAAGCCCGTCCCCGGCGACGGCAGTGATCCTTACAATGCCGAACCCGCTATGCAGATACTCCCATTGCACGCCGGTATCATCATCGCCGGTACCGCCCCAGCCATCCCAGGACATACCCTCTGTATGTGAGGGCCTCAGCGTTCCGGTTT
Source organism: Klebsiella sp. K5-306 (assembly GCF_051835185.1). Classification (NCBI taxonomy): domain Bacteria; kingdom Pseudomonadati; phylum Pseudomonadota; class Gammaproteobacteria; order Enterobacterales; family Enterobacteriaceae; genus Klebsiella; species Klebsiella sp. K5-306. The sequence continues at coordinate 117,744 of NZ_JAIFJY010000003.1, read as the reverse complement.
TGCCTGCAGTATTGGCACGATAATAGTTACTGTCCGCGCGGCGAATATCGTCAATGCTTGTATCTTTGCTGGTCTCCCAGACGGGAACAGAATCGACCGCCGGCTGCTCGAGATAGAACAGCTTTCCGACTTGCTCAGCCCCGAATATGGCCGAGCTCGCAGTAAGGGTAATTGTCCCGGTGGTAGCGCTGGCATAAACGGTTACTGATTCGTCGACGTTGATATCTTCAAACGGGCCGTTGGTAGTCTGAACGTCAACGATCTGCCAGTTGTCATGCGCGTAACGGCGCAGCTCTTTAGGCGGGTAGGAAGGATGCACGATCGTCATTACGTCGGCGCTTTGCGTGAACTTCAGGCCGAAAACGTCACTATCGGCATACGGCGTTGCCAGTTCGTAAATTACATCGCCGGTGGTCAGCACCAGGCCGCCGTCTTTGATGACGCGCATGTAATTGTGGCCAAACTCCAGCGCATAGGTCTGCACCGTCGAAAACTGGAAAGGGATAAGGCGGCATTTGCGATCCGGGTATTTCGCCGCGGCGATGAACTGTGTGCCGGGTCGGTTCTCTACCCCGCCATACTGCCGGACGATAAAGTTATCGCACTTGCGCAGCGCCACCTGGTATTTAGCCATATCGATGCGGCCATACAATGATGGTGCAATCTCGCCACCAGAAAAGCTCGGTTGTATCCAGCTAACAGCCATCAGCACATCCTCGCGACGGTAAACGGATCGTCCGGCAACTGCGGCTCCTGCGATTCGTTCATGCTATGAGAGCCAGCACTGAGGATGATCTGGCTATACTTGCTCAGGGCGTTATTGCCGAGGTCGGCATTACCCGTGAGAACCATGTTAATAGCTGCGGCCAGGCGCCAGGATAGAGCCTCCTGAAAGATGGAGTCGAACATGTTCACGTCGGTGATGCGGGCAACATACCGAAGCCAGGCCTGCGGCAGATCGGTGTAAATCAGTCGCCCCGTGCCGGCGCTATCCGCGCCGACCACATACTGCACGCGCATAGCAGCTGTCGGATACCGTACGCCAGGCAGCGGGATCTCAATAATACGGAGGCAGTCAGTGGGATAGGTATACGCATAATCCCAGTCCTGCGGCGGGTTGTTGGTGTCAGCCAGCGCGATAGTCTTGGTCGCAAAATTCCAGTCAAAATCGGCCAGGACAGCATCACGAATCGACTCGTAATAAAGAGAGCACTGCCCGGCCTCCTTGCTGGCTTCCGTCAGGCTGTTAATGCTCCTGTTGTTGCCGATATTACTCAGCGCGCGGTTGCAGATCTCAATAACTGAGGCCATTATTCGCCCCCTTCACCGTAAAGAGTTTGTGCGGCCGTCTTCGGCGCCTCACCCGAAACAGGCGCCAGCGCCATATCGGTAATCTGCAGATCCGCGCTGCGGAAAGTGCCATCATCACCTTCACGGGCAGAAATGCCTTTGATCACCGCTTTGGCAGTAATCATCACTTCCGTCCCGACGTTTTGCGGCTGAGCATTAAGCTTGTTCAGCGTGTCGTTATTCAGGGTGATGCACAGCCCCCACGGATATTCGTCGCGGGTTTTAGTCTCGCCACTTTCATCCTGGTAACTGTCGGTGCCGGTTTTGAGATTGACCATTTCCATAGAACGCTCCTACAAGAAAGGGGCCTAAGCCCCTCGTTTTATTCCGAGGCTCAGACGCCTAAATCTTTTCGCTTCTCTGCGATTTTCTCGCGGAGCGTTTCTGCTTTGGTGTTGTGATGAGGTTTCTCGTTAAAGAGCAGTTCATACTCTTCGCGGAGCTTATCCAGATCATCATCAGGATCCGCATCGTTCAGCGGCTCAGAAACCGCCTTAACCGTTGCTGATGCCTTGCCTTTAGATTTGGCCTTTGCCTTGGCTTCCTTTGCCGCATCGTTCAGCGGCTCAAGAGCGCTGCCAGGCTCGCCGTCATATTCAACCTCTGAGCCTTCCGGCCACAGATTGTTGTTGATATGTGACAAGCGAAGAACGCGGTATTTTGCTTTTTCACCAGACATCGATTTGCCCTTAGCCTGTCACTTTGGAGCGGATCGGATACGGCGTGTTTGCATCCACATCCAGGTTAATACCGGAAGTGAACGCGCCAGCAGTAAGAGGGCCGGTTGCCACGGAATAGTTCACACGCAGATAGCGTAGAACGCCCGCCGGGACTTTCTCCGACACAATGCGCTTACCGGCAGTGAGTGCAGCCAGAGCCTGCGCACCGCTGTCATACAGCGTTGTCCAGGTGCTGTTGTCCGGACTGGTCTGCAATTGCACGTTTACAGTAGCAGCGCCAGCAGCGGTTGCGGTGGTGGTCACCAGCGCCCAGAATTCCAGCGGATAACCAATACCGATATCACGGCGGGTACCGTCGATTGGGCCAAGGTCGATCACATCAGTTGAAGCAGCAGTAGCCGTAACCGCCTGCGCTTCGGAGAACATCAACAGTTTGTCGAGGATCATCTTTGTCTCTCCAGTTAGCAGCCCGTCCCCGGGCCGCTGATTATTGTCAGGGGTTAAACCACGCGAGCTTCAGTTTCCAGCAGCGCATCGGTTTCGCGAATCGGCACACCGCGGAAGCTGGTCCACCATTCGCCTTCTGTCTCTTTAACGCTCAACGCCAGAGAGGCTTTATCCAGGGACTGGAGGTCAAGCGCCTGCGCCACGGTGCGGTTCATGTAGAAAACCGGTTTCCCCATGCCACGGTTAGGGATGCGGTGCAGTGCTTTCACCATCAGGCTTACGATGTTTGCGGCGGCCGCCGGATCAGACAGATCGCTCACATCGATGTTTGCGATGCGCACAACATAGCGCCAGTCGCGAAGAGTCAGACCGTTATCCCACTTATAGTGAGTGCGGTAGCCTTCATACTGGCCGCCATTGGCATCTTTAAGGGTCTGCTGGCCCTTATCTTCCATCTGCAGGCCAGCCTTTTGACCTTTCGGGAAGATGCCGTGAACCGTGTTTTCGCCCCATACAACGAGCCAGATTGAGGTGTTATCGGTTCCGGTGCCGCCAGCGTCGATGATGTTCTGCCTGTTGCCTGCTGACTTGCTGGAGTAGCGAGAAGACAGGCCCATGAACTGTTGCGGGTTAACGCTGGAATCACCATAGAAAAGCGTCTGCGCCATCTGCTGGTTCATGGCTTCAATGAAGGCGCGGTCTTCTGACAGGCGGAATTCGGCAGTATTGCCATTCAGATCTGCCAGTGATTTATCAATTTCCGCGTAGGTTTCCAGCATGCCAACGGCATCGGTTACCTGCACAGTCGTCGATTTGCTCGGCTGCACGCCGTAGTTCAGCAGGCGCCAGGTTGCTGACGGCAGGCCTGAGCGGATAGTGGTACGGTGACCGGTCGGCAGGTTGCCTTCAACGATCAGCATGTCCTGCAGGATTGGGTTGGTCTGGGAAAGGAGCTCGATAATTTTATCGACTTTCCCGTTCGGGTCGATGCGCTTGCCCCAGTCTGCCAGCGTCAGCGCAGTTAAGCCTTTAACAGCCATGGTTATATCCTCTCTTATTTGCCATAGAGCACTTCGGCAGCACTACGCTGGCCGCTTTCTTTGCCAGTAATAACGCCATCTTCCGACATCGCTTTACCGACCTTAATGAATGCCTTCACCAGCTCCGGATGGTTACCCAGTCCAGTGCCGTCCAGATATTCGCGAAGCTCGGGAGTACCGAACTGATCAAGTGCGCGCTGCGCTGCGCTGAGGTTTGCCGTCAGCTTGTCTCCGCCTACTTCCTTATCGGCCTTAACGTCAGCGGCCCACTGCTCGGTTTGCGCCTGCCAGGCTTCTGTCTGACGCTGCTGCACACCGGCCAGAATTTTTGGGTATGCATCCACCAGCTTCTGCGCCTGCTCATTGGTCAGGTTCAGTTCACGGGCAACCGGTTCGAAGTCCTTCAGCGCTTCTGCATCCAGCTCGACGCCTTCGCCTGCCTGAAATTCGTATTTCTCCGGCGCGCCTTCCGGTTTCTGTTCGTCTTTCTCTTCCGGTTTTTCGCCATCTTGTTTATCGGCCTTATCGTTCTGCTCTGCGCCTTCATCGGCAGGCTTTTCGCCTTCCTGTTGCGCAGGCTCTGATGCCGGAGTAGAGGTGTCGCCAGCAGGTGCTGCAGGTTCAGATGCCGCCGCCGGCGCCGTGCCACCATCAGCTGGTTGCTCATTGCAAAGGCGGCGATACAGCAGGCGCTCAAATAGATTCATTGGTTATCTCCTTAAACCGGGATCGTTTTGGCTTTCAGCTGCGCAAGAACAGCGTTCAGCGTTGTACGAAGCGCCGCAGCATCCGCAAGAAGCGCGTTGTACTTCGTCACCAGGTCGTTATGGTCTACAAGAAGTCCGGCAACATCGGTTGCAGCAGAAGCTGTATCTGCCGTTGCAGTGGCAGCCGCTGCCGCCGCAATAGAGGCGCCAAGCTTCACGCCGCCGTAATCAGTCGTTGTCGGCGCGCCAATTACCGCCGCCGCCGGATCGGGAACCTCGACAACCTGCGTTGCGCCATTCAGACGAACTACACGCTGGGTTTGTAACTGGCTCATTTGGTTTCCTCATTAGCCTCTGCGGCCATCTTCAGATACTGATCCGGGCAGTGCGCCATCACGCGCTGAAACAATGCCAGCGCCAGGTTGCGCTGCCCTTCGTTGAAAGCTGTAACCTGTGGGTCGCCGGCAAAGCAGGCAGAGAACACTTTTCCCTGCTCCAGAACAGCCCAGATAACCCGGCGGCCCTGCGCGCTATCCATGACGAAACGAATGTCGTCGATGTCGCGCTGTAGAAGGATTTCCTTCTTGCGTGCTGATTCAGCAGCTAACTGGTCATCATCAAAATCTGTCATTGCTGACCACCTGCAGGAGCGCCTGCTGCGTTAGAAAGTGCAGTGAGAACGCTAGGATCTGCGGTCTGCGCTTCGCTGAGTGTCTTGGCACCCTGCGCGGCGGCCATACCCATTGCCATCGCCTGCTGCTGCTGTTGCTGCTGCGCGCGCTGCTGGCGAATCTGCTCAACCTGCTCTTGCGGTACGATGACCGTCGGAGATACGCCGGACATTTCAGCGAAGGCATCGATAGCCTGATCAACATCAAGCTTGTCGAGTGCCTCAGGCTTGGCCTGTGCAAGCTGGCCAATAAAGCCAACGGTGGATGACAGACTGGATAGCCCGATAGATTTCTGCGCCTGCGCCATAACGGAGATGTATTCGATGCGCAGCGGCATACCCTGCAGGACGTCCGGCGGCGGCGGGAGGAGGTTTTTACGCGCCATGATGGAGAAGGTGCGATCGATAAGCGGGTTCAGGCATTCATCGTTCAGACGCTCCAGCACCGGGCCCAGCATCAACAGCTTCTCTTCTTTCATCTCGATCACTGCTTCAACCGGCATCGAGCGGGTATTGATGTTCTGCAACATCATGAAGAGGTCGACAAAGTAGGCGCTGTTGATGATCTGCCGGGTATCCTGGATATCGGCGAGCAGGTCGGCGGTATTCGGGTTAACCAGATAGGCTGGCTTAAACCCGTCCTGGCCGGTGACCTGATCGATGTAGGTGATATCGCCAGGCAAAAGAGAAACGCGCTGATTCTTAAGCGATGACGGACCAACCATCGGCGGGTTTGTCGCTTTGTCGATGAGTTGGCTTTTGCGTTTCTGCTCCAGTTGCAGGGCCTTAACCTGCCCCAGCGCAATCATGCCCGGGCAGGAAGAGCCGTAAACGTCCTCGCCGTTGACTTCCCAGCGCGGCGCCATAATGGGGAATTCATCGAAACCTGACTCACGCAGCACTTTGTCGCTGTCGCCGCCAACCTCGTAATAAACCGATTTGACCGGCTTATTTTTGCTGTTGAGCTTGGCAGTATCTCGGTCAATGTTCGGATAAACGGCGTGAATTACCTCGATCCAGCTTTCGTAACTCCCGGCATCCCAGAGACTTTTCACCGAGGTGCTGACATTCTTCATGCCGAATTCCATCACCAGTTGACGCACAGTCATGGAGAACTTACGGAAGTTGGTATCAACGCTGCCGCGTGCGGAGTTAGCCATGTAGTAACTGCCGATCGGGAACATCATCGTGCGGATAACATCGCTGTCATCTTCAAGGACGGCCATCGCGCCTGTGCTGTAATTCCCCAGGCTGGCGTAAAGCAGCGGTAAAGACTGATAAAGATTCGACTTGTTGAACACTTCATTCATGCGGCGCTGGACAACTTCAAGCCAGAGCTTGACCGGGCCATAGTCCATCATGTCAGGGTCAGGCGTTGCCAGCTTGAACCACGGGCGCGCCGGTGAAGTGATCCCCGACATCATGCCGCTTGATAGCGTGCGGGCTGCAAGTGTGGCGGTGGGGTCAACAATTTTCGTATTGCGGCGGTCATCGCGGTTTACATCGGTGACAAGGAAACGGGAACCACGCGGATTGATGAAGTCGCTCAGTTCGCGCCAGTGCGGTTCGAACGATGAACGATCATTGGTGAGTTGAGCCTGCTGTTTTTGCAGTTGCTCTTTCAGGGTTTCCGCTGCCATTCCCCGCGCTCCTGTTACTGGCCGAGCAGCGTTTTACCGCTGGTATTGGCTGTTGAGGTGTCACCCTGGGCACCAGTGAGCAGAGTCGATGCTCTGCCTGCGGCGGCACGGCGGCGGCGGATTTCTTCATCACGGGAATCGACTACGGCCTGATCCTGCTCCTGCGGTGCTGCCTGAATCTCCGGCGCTGCGGGTACAGATGGCGAACTTCCGATGCACATAGCGATGCTCCATACGCGTTTAAATTATTACCAATTTAATCACATATGATTTATTTAGCGTAGTGTATTGACTTTATGAGATGCAATTATTACCTTTAAGGTAATTAAACGGTGTATGGCACATGCATCGTGGCATTTATGCCGAAGCGGTCCGGCGGGGTTCCTTGATATTCCTATCCCCGAGCGGGTAGCCGGAATGTGCAAGCCAGTGAACGGTATGCACTGACAAGGGATTCACCATCCCGGCGATACGGTGTGACACCTCGGAAGAGACGAGGATGCAACAGGTAAGAGAATTGGACGTTATCGGGCTGTTCCACCCAGCATAATGTCGAGCCAAACCAGTTCTCTTTCCGTTGTGGTGAATGCGCAGGCTGATGCGCTAACTTGAGTGGGATGCGGTATTTTACCGTGATTCCGGGGATTAACTGGCCCGGATGCGTAGCCGAAGGGATGCGCCCACACGACACTAGGAATCGGCAAGCCGGAGATCAGCACCGGCCACCACAACCCAATCACGCCTCAGGACCGTGATGCAGTACCAGTGTGATGCAGTCTTGGCGGTGGCAGTAGTTCTCCCACTTACTGACCACCGCCCTTTTTACAGCAGGACGCCATTGCGATGACTTCATGCTGTAAACCCTGTGACACCCAGCCAAGGATGGAACCCCTCATTGCTTCCATTTCGCCCGGTTCGCCGGGCATTTTTTTAAGGTGAAAATCATGAATGAATGTTTATTAGAAATGCCGAAATACCAGTGCCATAAAAAAGTATGGGCGCTAAAGATTCAGCAGGTTTATTCTGTTGGCACTCAAAACTTCATCGTTCCAGCCGATTACGGATATGATGATTTTCCTGTTTCTCAGGAATACATTGATAAGCACAAACCACAGGAAGGCGGTTATTACGTTCAGTATGAAGATGGCTACGAATCATACAGTCCGGCAGAAGCATTTGAATCTGGTTATTCGCGCATTTAACACCGTGACATGTCACAATAGCCCGCCGATGCGCGGGCTTTGTGTATACTGACTGAATTAAATCGATGGGGGGATTGGATATGCAAGACCATATTTTCACACATGAAAATGAGTTGCTCGCCATGGCACCACTTAGTGCCGAAGATGATCACAGCCTTTTCAAAAAACAACAAGTTCAAATATCCGTCGCCGGTTATATCCAGTGGGATTTCCTTCTGCACGATGGCCGTGAATGGCATTTCAGAGAGAAAATATTTCATCTAAAAAGTGAAAATCAGCCGAAAGAGTTTAAGCAATTCATCCGCTATGAACTGTGGTCTTCCTCTTATGCCCAAGGATCGTAGTCAGTGATAGCCTTGCCCTGCTGCTGCCCAGGTATATTTAACTTTTTGGCGACCGGGAAGGCAAACGTTAGCAGCAGAGCATCACCCTTGCCGGGCGACCGTCCCAGACGATCTTTGATATCTTCCTTAGGCTCCATGACTATCTTACCGTCAACCCTGACCTTGTACTCTGCCGCCGACAGGTCATCAGCCGTCTCCTGGTCATCCAGTGCGCCACCGAGTTTAAGCCACGTTTTGCAGGCGTTGAACATCTCGCCCCGCTTATTCAGCATCTGCGGATCCGTTGATGCGCCGCCGAACGGCACAAGCTGCCATGAGCGGCCCCATCCGTCACCGATGGACTTGAGCCCGGTGCCGTATCCGAAGTCGATAAATACCGCATCGGCTTTGTATTCGTCCTCAAAGTCGGCGATACGCTTTGCCATAATCAGATCGTCCGTGGTCTTGTTGCCGGTCCAGAGAACTTTGCTGTGCAGTCCCTGGCGAAGATAAATAACCACGTCATCCACGCCGGAATACGCCGGGTCGACGCCGATAATCACCGGAGCATGCGCCACCTGCGCCGCGGTAACGACTCGCTTCATGGCCTCATCGGTCAGGCCTGTGGGGATAAACTGTAGCTCTGATGCATCAGGGAAGATCCCGCGCACGCGGACCTTCACAAAGTCGCTGTCCTCGCCGTAGTCGTCAACCCACTTCTGCAGCTGCTGCTTGTTGGTGCCTTCCACCGTGCGGCTGTCGATCTGCGCGCACTTCCAGCGGTGCTTGTACTTACGGAAGCACTCGCGAAATCGCCCGGTGTTACGCGTCGGGTTACCGAATGCCACCCAGATAATCTCTGTATCTTCGTCCGTCAGCGCCCCCTCGGCTACCTCCCACACCAGATCGGCAATATTGGAGGCCTCATCGAATACGACGATGATGCGCTTGCGCTCGTTATGCAGTCCGGCGAACGCCTCGGTGTTGTGCTCAGACCATGGTATTGCATCAGCGCGCCAGCGTTTATCATGGCCCGGGTCGTTGCTGTACATCGCCGTAGCGGTGCAGGTGAACCATTCTTTCGTTATGGCCAGGTTCGACCATTTGATGATCTCCGGCCAGGTCTTGGTACGCAGCTGGTTGTCGGTGTTGGCGGTCACCACCACCTTGCAATCCTCGCATGTGGACATGCCCCAGTTAATCAGCATCGAGATAAACGCAGATTTACCGATACCGTGACCGGATGCACGGGCCAGCATCAGCGGCTGATGACGCGTCGCGGGGTTCTGCAGGTGGTCACGTATCTCTCTGAATGCATCAGCCTGCCATTTACGGGGGCCGGTGGCGTGCGCCAACTCTGTGCCATTCTCGCCCCACGGAAACGCATACAGCGCATAGCCCAGCGGGTCATACGTGAAAGAGGCGATATCCTCGACAAGCTGCTCTTCCGGCGACAGGGCTGCGGCTGTCATTCTTCACCACCAGCCTGTTCTTTGACGCGGCGCCGGGCGGCGGCCATGCGGTCGGCAATCGTGACTGTGCCGGAAACCTCCAGGCGCTCTCTGAACGCATTTACGTCGACGTGCTTACCAATCAGCTCGAGGTTCTTCACCTTGTCGGGCCATTTTATTTTCTTGAGGATGGTCTCTATCGAGGACTCATCCATGTTCATGATGGTTGACGACAGGTCAAAGCCGCTGAGGGTTGTGCGCCATATCTTCGGCCAATCTCGGATAGGCTTAAGGCTGCCGTCATCGTTCAGGATATCCAGCACATCCATCTGGTCGATTTCCACCAAGCGCAGCAGAACGTAATCAGCGCTGACACGCAGGCGCTTATTGCGCTCTTCCATGAGCTCAGCTATCCGTTTCTGAATTCGCTCATCGCGCATCATCACGCTGGCTTTGACGGCTGCTGTCTTAGGCGAAAATCCGGCGTTAATCGCCGCCTGAGTCTGATTCTCAGGGCATTTCGTGTATTCCTGGGCGTAAGCTTCCTGCATTGCCGTCAGCGGCTTGTACTGCGTGGATTTGCGTTTGGGGTCCTTTGGCATGGTAACTGCTCCGCAAATAATTACCGTTTTGGTAATAGTATCATGCCATTCGCGATGTTACATGATCGGAATATCATCTTCGTTGTGCCAGCCCTCCCGGTTTATCAGGTATGTCACCACCCCTTTAACCTCGACATCATTCAGAGCGTCACCCTCGATCGCTTCTCCGTCACTGGTAATCAGCGCCCGCCCGCGCACAATGGCGAACTGCGCGCTGCCGCAAAACGAGATGAGCACGTGAGAGCCCTGCTTTGGCCTGATGGATACGTTGATAACTGCATAGCCTGCACTGGTTTCGATAGCGCGGCAGTTGGCGTCAAACTGGCAGAGAATGGTTACGCTGAGACGCTGCTCGATGTAGTCGGTTGCTGGAGAGGGAAAACCCATAGTGGACCTCACATAAAAATACTGTATATTTAAACAGTATAATCATGTGAGGATTTAGTCAAATCGTCGTGACATGTCACAGAGGTAACTTTGTTTCATGCCAGCCAAGAGTTGCCCAGCATTGGGAATCTCCAGCGCACGGGCATGATGCCACCGGCAGTTGATCGCCGCACTTACCACAGCGCCGTTTGCTGATGGCGTTAATCTTACCGCGAACCCGGGCATCATCCTGACGGATCAGCAGCGCGATGTACTCGGCCATTTCATACGGCGCACGCCCAGGGCGCCGGGCGGCGCAGTTCCGCGCCAGCATTTCCTGCTCCTGTTCATCCAGCACCAGCTCAATCTTGCGTTCACCGGCGGCGGACTGCCGCGCGCGCTGCGCGGCTTTGCGTTCTGCGGGGGACTTGCTCACTGTTTTATCCCCTGCTCGGTATTTTTCAGATCGTTTTCTGCGAAGAGGATTGACGTTCTGGTAGAGCGCAACCGGGCCTTTGCGTTTTTCTCTTCGCGTTCGAGGTTGGCGACGGCTTCGCGCAGCTCATCACGACGATTATGAAGCTGCTGAATCTCTCTCACCACAGCCTCGCCATCAGTCGCGCACTGAAGAACGTACTGGAAAGGGTCAACGGCACAGCCACATTGAAGGCACAGAATGATCCGCCCTTTCTCATCGACTTCAACGGCTTTATGCTTGCAGTGTTGCTGCCTGTAGTCCTTTCTGTCGGTTACGGTGATATTCAGTAGCTTCTCTTCGTCTCGCTTGGGCTGCACCAGAGTGATGACGTTGTCGCTCTCATTTTCCATCTGGCACCTCCTGCGGGGCGGCTGCGAGCGTGGCGGCGTTCCAGGCTTCAAATTGACCATCAATGCCATCGTCACAATAGCCGTCAGTTGTCCGTAACGAATCCCAGCCATCGAGGGGCGCTCCGTTCTGTGATTCCCACCATTTTTCAAATATGGAGCGGTCAGGCACTACCGGCGCTGGCTGCTCTTTGATATGCAACCGTGGCTCACCGTCTTTCGGCTCAGGCCATTCGCGCTGTTTGTTCACTGCCAGCTTTTCGATCATTGCCTGAGTAATCTGCTCGTCATTGATACCGGCACGGCGTTGGGCATCCCACATCAGGAATTGCATATCAGCCCATTCGGAGAGGTCGCCAGGTTCGGCAGCGGCTTCCAGCGCTTCTTTGCTGAGGTGCTTCAGCGGGCCTACCGTGCCGACATTACCGAACGTAGCCTGTGACCACTCGGCGTGCTCGCGGCGTACCTGGTCGCGTTCATTGACGCCATCGGCCATAGCGAAAACTTCACGAACCTCGCAACCCTCACGAACGGCCTGGTTCTTACCATGTTCATCAATAAGCCCCAACCAGTCGCCATTTACTGATTTGAATTGCCAGCCTGCCAGCTCAAGGCCTTTTGCTGGCTGCGCGTGGCGATAGAGCTTGTCACCAATCTTTAGCCCCATACTCATCGGTGGGACGTAATAGACCAAAGTCCACTGTTTATCGATGTACGCCACCGGCTCGCTGTCCATTGCGGCCAGCGCCAGCTTGAATGCGGCCAATGTGTTGCTATCAGTAATGCCAACGGCTTCGATTGCTGAAATTTGATGCTGTAACCATTCTTTGGTTAATTTGCTGGTCATTGGTTGGCTCCACGAAATAAAATTGCCTGCTGAAAACCGATTAAGAACCACAGCCCATCAGCACGCTGGCTCATTTCGTACCAGTCCTCTTGATTGAGGTCAGAAACGAGGTTGTCGCCACAAATGCAGATATCGGTACCGCGAGGTTCTGAGTCGTATACGGCGCCAGGAGTAAACCAGGCTGGCGTAGTGGAGCTGACGCATATCATTTTTTTTACGCCCATCTACTCAGCCTCCACCTTGATGCCAGCGGTAGACGAGAACACTTCAAAGGCAGCCCGCCAGGCATCTTCGCAATAAGCAATTGTCATGGTTCCAGCTGTCGCAGGGAGTTTTCCGTTTGCCCATTTTCCGAATCCGTATGCTTGACCATCCTCATCATCCGGCAGTTTCACGGTGCGGGACTCAGCCAACTGCTTTAACCCTTCCTCAGTCATGCGCTTGTAGTGGTCGCGAGACTGGATGACCTGAGCGTTGCTTTCTTCCAGCTCGGCGATGCGCTGGCGGTAATCAGCCACCATTCGACGGACTTGCTCGATCGGCTCAACATCGCCTCCGTCTGGTGGGTCCATGTACTCAACACCGGGAGGTAAGAGCTTACAAAGTTCGTCGTCAGCCTGCTGCGCCTTCTCCAGCGCCTCTACCAGCGATAAAGCGAGTTTTCGCAGATGGTCTTTACTGCCAATTGCCGGATTTGAAAGCTCAGCACGCAGCTGCGCCAGTTCGGTGATATCAGTCATTCCAGGCCTCCAACTCGTTCTGAATCTCTTCGTCGATTTCTTCGGTAGTGGCTTCTTCGTTCAGAAAGTCACGAGCCTCCTTGAGATACTGCTCCCGGCGTTCGTGGTACCAGGCTGAGAATTCAGGGCTCCAGCCATTTGGTGAGCCGTCATAGTCAACTTTGGCGTTACGCTCAGCCATGCTTTCAACCATGCTGTAAGCGGTGGTGAGTGCGGCTTCTCGGATGTAACCGCGCAGGTCTCTTTTGCGCCAGTGGGGGTTGTGTTTTGAGTCGCAGAGAGGCTTAAACTCCACTTCCCAGCGGCGGATACAGCGTGCGTTTAGTGATTTGCTCATTTGGCCCCCTCGCGCAGCAAACGCGCTACTTCCGCGCAGATGTTCGGCGCATCGGTGAAGTCGTTATCATCCGAAGTTACCAGCGCTCTAACGCATGCTTCTGCACCATCAGCCTTAATCCCGGCTACGATGCGATCGGTGGCGGGGGTATTGATATCGAGCAACATTCTCACGCTTTCAACGTTTTCCACATCGGTAGATTGCTGCCATCCTATGGTTGCATCAATTGCCGCTTTCAGCGCCACATTCTCCGCAGCCAGCTGCTGGTAAGCTTTCGCCAGCGCCATAACCTTTGTCTCTTTGATCGACAGCTCGCCTGCCGACTCCAGCGACTGAATGAGCTCGTTTACTTGTTCTGTGTTCATGCCGTCACCCATTCGATCATCATGCATACGCCCCAGGTCACAGCGATTACTGCAACCCACCCGGCAACATTGACCAGTGCCGCAAACCAGAACAGCGTGCTACGACTGCAATGTTCAAAGTCCATACTTACCCCCGATTACCCGTTTAACTTATTGATTCATTTGATATCTATCAGGATCGTCGATTCAGAACTCTTCGACCTTCCACCCGCCGCCCGCTTTGGCCGGCAGTTTCGTTACCCCGATGATCCGGAATGGATACTGGTCTGCTGCGACCTTGGTTTTCACCCTGGCATCGTCGGTCCAGAACCCTTTCACTTCATGCAATTCCATCTGTCCATTCGCCAGCATCACTGCGAAGTCAGGCGTGTAGAACGTGCTATCAGCCAGCCTCAGCTTGATTCCTTCAAACCGGTACCAGGCGATTTCCCCGTAGCGCTTGCGCAGTTCGAGGTGCTGGCAGTAAGCCGTCTCGGTTTTATTCATCTGCCCGGCTTTGAGTCTCCCGAGCGCCTGCAATGATTTCTTCATGACGTTTACCTTATTGGTAATATAAATCTATATTCAGATCGATATCAATAGTCTTGCGCACATTTTATTACCATTTTGGTAATTTTGAAGACGTAAAAAAATGCGCTACTGCGCTACCGATTCCGTCAGTGTGTCGGCCCGCCTCTGAATCCTGGCGGGATCTGCGTATCAGGCTCAGAGATGGCGTTTACATCTCGCCTTTCCGTTCCGCCTTTCAGCTCAAACAGCCCTTTCCAGCCTTTGGCCATGCTCTGCTTCACGATCTGCATCTGTCGCGCGTGGTTACCACCAGATAAGTTAATCAACTCGGTGATCGCCGCCCCCTCGCTCCGTTCGGTTGGCGCGTAGGATTTAAACCGCATTTCTGACCTGTAGGCCTTCCACTCCTCCCAGGCTTCAGCATTGAGCTGCTCAGGATACGGATATGATTTTTTAGGCTCCCTTCCCCTTGGGGGGTTAGGGGGGCTTTTATCTTTTACTTCTTCCTCTTCCTCTTCCTCTTCCTCTGGTAACGCTTTTTGTAACGCTGACTGCGTTACTTTTTGCGTTTCATTTTTACGGTGAGCCGCAACCCTTCTGTTTGTAAGTGCCCGTTTTTTAGAGCTTTCTCCGTTATGACGCTCAAAGTTTGGCAATACAAGCTTATTACCGTCGTAGGCGAGCCAACCAACGGCGATCAGTGCGTCAGCGAATCCTGTAATAAAAGCGATACGGTCGAGCACTCCTTTTGTAACGCTGCCAGCGTTACCGTCAACGGTCTGTTGATCTGCCCATGCCCATATGCGAACGAGCTTACCGAGTACTGCGTCGGGGTCGATATTCAGGATTTCCGCTATCTGGAAAATCTCTGGTTTATCTGGCGTGATTACCTCAACTTTTATCCAGCTACTGGCCATGTGACACCCCCATATAAGCGCGTATAAAAGCCGCCGCAGCCTGGGCATTTATGGCATTTCCGTACCCTTTCAGGCGGCCGACGCGGTTGCTGCTTGCCACTCTTGCCACCCCGGGCTCGACTCGTCCCATGCGTGCGGCAGACCCATCAACCAGCGGGAATGTGCCGGGTTCAACTGGACGCCATTTGCCATCTCGACAAAGAAGCCAGTCCGCATCTCGCCAAAAACCGTTAACCTCAAGGGGCAACAGGTGAACGCCTGGCGCGGCAGTTGGTCCAGTCGCTCTTTCCCGTCCCGCTGCGCAGTCATTCCCGCCGAGTCCTTCCAGTCGCGTGACGTTGGAGTTACCCAGCCCGCCATTCTGACTGCCCCGCCCAATGTTGTTCCCCTGTTTGGCGCATTCGCGGCTGCTGCCTGTCCTGCAACCTGGTTGTTGTCGATCGTGGTTGGCGTTGGCCACCCAGTAGGCCCGCTCTCTGATGTGCGGCGCACCGATGCCCGCTGACGTAAACGGCACAAGCCCGAAGGCGTATCCCAGTCCTTCCAGGTCTGCTTGTACAAGGTCGAACCATGTGTTTGCGTTACCGCTTGCAACCTGTTCGCCAAAGACATGCTGAGGTCTGCGCTCGCTGATGAGATGGAAGAAGTGGGGCCAAAGGTGCCGCTCGTCAGCAAACCCATCTCCTTTGCCTGCCGCGCTGAAAGGCTGGCACGGGCAGGAGCCAGTCCAGACTGGTTTATCGTCAGGCCATCCGGCGAGGCGGAGTGAATGGGACCATACGCCAATCCCGGCGAAAAAGTGGCACTGGGTAAATCCTCTGAGGTCGTCAGGTGTGACATCTTCAATACTCCGTTCGTCAACTTCGCCCGGGGCTATGTGACCGCCGGCGATTAGATTCCGCAGCCATTCCGCTGCAAAGGGATCGATTTCGTTGTAGTAGGCCGCGGGCTTCATGCTGCCTCCCGCGCCTTTCTGGCTGCCTTTAATTTCTCAGAGCGTAACTGCTGCTGACGACGCGCACGGTCGTTGTTGCACTGGACGCATTCGCCGCTGATTGTGTAGCGCTGGCTATCGTGGCCATGGATGCACTTTTTACCGGTATAGAACCGGGTCAGGCCGAGTTCGAGCGCCTCGCGCTGTGTAATTCGCTTCATCGGTTTACCCCTTTGTTATTTATCTTTGGTAATTTTGCATCAAGGCGAAAAAAGATCAACCGTATTCGGATAAATATTACCATTTCGGTATTGAGAGGATGCCAGGAGCCGCCGGGGGTGGCGGCACGGGGGGAAGGAAAGGAGATCAGAGGTCGCAGAAGTAGAGGACGAGGTCGTTTTTATTCCTGGTCCATTCACGGGCCTTGCACGCTTTAAACAGTCCATCCATCAAACGCTTGCGTGGCATCTTGCGGCGCCCGGTGAGATGGGTCTGGATGTAATGGCTGGTTGTTCCGGCTTCCGCAGCAAACGCCTCGCGCTCAGCGGGCGACAAATCAAGCCAGCACTTTTTGAAATTAAATTTATTTTCTTCGCTCATAGTTTGCTTATCTCAGCCTGTCTATTCATGGGTAAATTATTACCTTTCTGGTGAATAAATCAATGATTATTACCATTTTGGTAAGTTTACCTTTATGGTAATATTCTATTAAATTTAATCAGTTAGGTAATAATTGCAGGCAAAACATAATAGACATGAAAAGCATCTACGACATACGACGTGATAACCTCAACGAAATAATCCGGCAGAACTTCGATAACACGCAGTTGAGATTCGCCGAAAGGATTAAGAAATCGCAGAACCTGGTTAACAGGTGGTGTAAGGGTACGAAAAACATCGGCGGCAATGCCGCACGCGAGATTGAGGCTTTCGCAAGGAAGGAACGTTTCTGGTTGGACATCGATCACATGTCTGATGCACCCGCGCAGCTCGGGCTCCTTAACCCGGATGAATGGAGCGTGGAAAAGCAGGCATCTTTCACCCTCGGCCTCTGGATGGGTTCGCACCCTACTCTGAACTCTGAGAAAAAAGTCTCTGACGCTGCAGGTATTGGCCAGGCCACCGTTAACCGCATTCTGAACTGCGACGGAAGCACCAGCATCGGCGTTCTGCATGCCATAGCGCGGGCCTTTGGCAGAGAAGCCTACGAGCTGATTATTCCGTCTGACGCGCGCGGCATGATTGAGTATGACCACCAGGCTTTCGAAAAACTTCCGCAGGAAGAGAAGAACAAGATCACCGCGTTCATTGACTTC
Source organism: Klebsiella sp. K5-306 (assembly GCF_051835185.1). NCBI lineage: Bacteria > Pseudomonadati > Pseudomonadota > Gammaproteobacteria > Enterobacterales > Enterobacteriaceae > Klebsiella > Klebsiella sp. K5-306. The sequence continues at coordinate 100,475 of NZ_JAIFJY010000003.1, read as the reverse complement.
ATTTTCAGTCAGAACAGAGAAAGCTGATCTTCTGACACTCCCCGCCATCCGGAGGCATGACTCTTACCGCGCCTCGCAATTACCATTTTGGTAATATTTTTCTCATCACCTCTATTGACATAATCATTTTTTGATCGGATTATTACCTTAAAGGTAATCAGGACTCGTATTAATTACCCGAAAACCACCGCCGGTGGCTTTCTTATACGCCTGATTATTACCAAACGGTAATAGAGAGGTTTGTATGCAATGGCAAATCATTAACGGCTGGTACTGCGTCACAGCTTGCGGGCTGATGAGCTGGAAGTTTCGCACGCTGCAGGAGGCTATCAGCTGGGCATTCGTCAGCAAACTGGCGGCAAAAACGGAAATGGGGATGGGTAAATGAGCGAATCAAAAGAGTTGGTTTTGGTAACACTGCCAGCAGCGGCAGAACTTGAGGCAGCATTCATTAGCGATGACTACATCAATCGCCTTATTTCTGACATACGCCAGAAAGCGACGTCAGTCGTTGGTGACGTAAATACGGTTAAAGGTCGTGGCGTTTATATCAGCATGGCTTCAACCGTCCGCCGCACAAAAACGGTAATTGATGATGCAGGGAAAGCGCTGGTTGCAGAAATGAAAAAGCGCCCGGCACTGGTAGATGCGAGCCGTAAAAAGATTCGTGACGCGCTTGACGAACTGGCTGTTGAAATTCGTAGCCCAGCAACTCAATGGGAAGAAGAAAAGGCCCGTCTGGATGCTGAAGAGGCTGCAAAAAAAGCAGCTGAAGAGTTGGCAGCAAAAGTCGAGCTCGATCACGAGATGGCGCTGTTGATGAATAAAGATATCGACCGCGATCGTGCCGAAAAAGCAGCAGAGGCAGAGCGCCAGCGCATAGCACACGAAGAAGAGATTAAGCGTCAGGCTGAAGAAAAAGCGAAATGTGAAGCGGCAGAACTGGCGCAACGTGAAATAGACGCGATAGCTGCCAGAGAGCGCGAGGCGATTCTGGCGAAGGAGCGCGCCGAACGTGAGCAGAAGGAAGCCACAGAAAAGGCTGAGCGTGAAGCAAGAGCCGCGGCAGAAAAAGCAGAAGCCGACAAACAGGCAGCTATCGATGCAGAACGTCGCAAGGCCCAGGAAGAAGCCGAGCGAATCCGCCGTGAAGCCGAAGAAAAAGAGTCGGCTCGCCTGGCTGAGTAGAAACGCATTGCAGAAGAAGAAGCGCGGCGCGCAGCTGATAAAGAACATCGCCGCACAATCAATCGTCAGGCAATTTCTGACCTTATTGAAAATGGGCTTACACAGGAAATGGCGGAGAAAGCATTGATCGCCATCGCCAGCGGGAAAGTATCTGCGGTCCAGATCAAATACTGAGGTGGCTATGAATACTCAACAGCAACGCAATCTGCAAAAAATTATGGCCGGTTTCGACAGCGACTATCGCATCGCCGAAGTATTGCACGCCAGGCAGGTAGAGCTTCAGGAAACGCTTAAGACTGAATACCTGCTCCCGGCATTCGACAATCTGCGCCGCGCCAGGGTCCGCCAGGACGTCATTAACGCTGCACTTGAAAGCGTTGAGTTTGAAGAATCACTGGCGGCATTCATCAGTGAACTGACCGGGATCATCGGCAAGTGGGATCTTGCAGACCAGATCGACAGCGCGAGGACAGCGGCATGATGCAGAACGCCGGAAGCATGGACAGAACCAAATACCTCGGCGGCAGCGATGTCGCCGGTATTCTCGGGATTAGCCCCTGGCGAACTCCGCTTGAGGTTTATCTGGATAAGGTTCAGCCACGCATCAAGCCAGTAGACCATTCAAAGCAGAAAGTTTTCACGCGTGGCCAACGCATGGAGCCATACGTTATCGACCTTCTTTCTGAAGAGACCGGCCTCGAAATTATTCATCGTGGCAACCGTTATATCCACCGCGACTACGGTTTTATCGCAGCAGAGATCGATGCAGAAGCGGCTACCGGCGAGAACATCGAGATAAAAACGGTTAGCCCGTTCAAGGCTAAGGAATGGGGGGAAGTTCAGACAGATGCGATCCCAGTTCATTACACGGCTCAGGCCATGCATGGGTTGATGGTTACCAATAAACAGGTATGCGTCTTCGGAGTGCTGATTGGCGGTGATGATTTCCGTATCTATCGGGTTGAGCGGGACGAAGAAACTATCCAGGCCATTTTGGAGAGAGAGGTCGCTTTCTGGGACCGGGTGAAAAACCTAAACCCGCCTGAGGCCACCACCGTAAGCGATATCTCTCTGATGTTTGAGAAGGATGCCGGATCCAGCATAGAGGCTGATGGAAAGGCACTAGCGCTGTTCAACGACCTCTGCGACATGAAATCGCGCTACAAGTCGCTGGGAGAAGAAATTGCCGTTTCAGAAGAGAAGTTGAAGTTGTACATGCAGGAGCACTCAATTCTGACGCTGGACGGTAAGACGATCTGCACATGGAAATCTCAGGTAAGCAATCGATTCGACCAGAAGTTATTCCAGGTTGAGCACCCTGAGTTGTACGAAAAATTCAAAACAGCAACGACATCACGCGTATTCAGAATGAAGTAAGGAGAAAAAATGTCTACCAACGCACTTAAAGCAGCAGCGACAGGAAATCAGGTTGCACAGCATAACGAGAAACCAACCACGCTGGCAGGACTTCTCGCAGATCCAAAAATTAAGGCTCAGATGGCGCTGGCTCTTCCAAAGCACATGACCGCTGATCGCCTGGCGCGCATCGCCACCACTGAGATCCGAAAGATTCCAAAACTGGCAGCATGTGACCAGGCAAGTTTCCTCGGGGCAATTATGCAATGTGCTCAGCTTGGACTGGAACCGGGCGGTGCTCTTGGCCACGCGTACCTGATACCGTTCGACAAGCGCCAGAAAGTTAATGGCCGCTGGGAAACAGTATCGACAGAAGCGCAACTAATTATCGGATACCGCGGGATGATTGACCTTGCCCGCCGCTCCGGGCAGATCCTGAGCATCTCAGCGCGTACCGTCCATGAAAACGACAAATTCAGCTACTCGTATGGCCTGGATGAAACCCTCGAGCACTCACCCTGCGAAACTGGTGACCGCGGAGAACTGACTCATGTTTACGCAGTCGCGCGACTGAAAGATGGCGGTGTCCAGTTTGAGGTTATGAGCCGGGCAGACGTTGAAAAAGTACGTGCGCTGAGCAAAGCCGGCAGCAGCGGTCCGTGGGTTGATCACTTCGACGAAATGGCGAAAAAGACAGTGATCCGCCGCCTGTTCAAATACCTGCCTGTATCTATCGAACTACAAAAAGCTGTTGTGATGGATGAACGCGCTGAAGCTGGCCTGAGTCAGGATAACGCAGCAGTTATCACCGGCGAGTATTCCGTTGTTGATGATGATCAGCCGAGCCTGACAGTCGTTTCTGACTCTGATCGCGAAGAAGCGCGGGAATACGTTAGCGCAATTCTGAACAGCCTGGATTCATCCGCAGCGGACGCCAAGGCGATGTTTAAACGTGCCGAAGATGAGATCAACGCCATGGCTGAGAAGCTAGGTGACGAATACCACCAGGGCTTTATGACAACGCTTAATGATATGCGTCCAGAATTCGAATAACACCACCGCGGCTCCACGGCGCCGCACTGAAACAGGAGAAGAAATATGAAAGGTGCATTAGGCAAAAAGGAACTGCTGGCGGTGGTGCCGTTATCAATGAGCACAATAGATCGCCTGGAGAAGAACGGCCAGTTCCCTAAGCGCTGGTATATCACGGACAAGCGCTGCGCATGGACTCAGGAAGAGGTTGAGAAGTGGCTTGATGAACGAATGGCTGCCAGCCCGGTAGAGTTTGGCGGAAAAAAGCCGCCGGTTGAACAGCGAGTATTTCGCCCGGTAGGTAACGCTACGTGATGTCGCTGGCGCAGTACTGGAAAAGGTGGTCAGGATGGTTTTACTACCTGGCCGCCGTATCCGCCTGGCTGTTCCTGCTGGCGGTAATCTTTCGAGAAGGCTGGATAAAATGAACCGTATTGAAAAATATCACGCTCAGTACGCTCCGCAGCGTAGAGCATCAAAGGTCATCGCCGTTACACCTGCAGCCCTTGCGTTTGAACAAAGAGCGATAGAGCGCGAAAACAAAGGCCAGTATCGCCTGGCCGCCCGCCTGTGTCTTGAGTGTATGGATGCCGCGACCGGAGAGGTTGAGCGTGCACGCATTGCGGTACGCAGGGATCAGTGCATCGGCAAAGGTAATGGCCTGCGTCGTGGTGGCTATGCTGGGATCTGCGCTACTGCCGGGGTGGTTTATGACTAATCCGCACGACAACATTCGCGTAGGTAGTGTCACCCTGGTTTATTCATCATTGCGCCGTGGGTGGCTGGCGCCGGGCGGCCAGGTCATCCAGAACCCATTGAAGGCTCAGCGCGTGGATGAACAACTGAATAGCAAGAAGGTGGTAGCATGACCGGTAAATACACACTGATATATGCGGATCCGCCCTGGTCATACCGCGATAAGGCAGCCGACGGCGACCGCGGCGCCGGGTTTAAGTACCCGGTGATGAATGTTATGGATATCTGCCGGCTGCCCGTGTGGGAGCTCTCCGCCGACGATTGTCTGCTGGCGATGTGGTGGGTTCCGACGCAGCCTGTCGAAGCGCTGAAGGTTGTCGAGGCCTGGGGCTTCCGACTGATGACAATGAAAGGATTCACCTGGCACAAGATCAATAAGCACAAAGGAAATAGCGCGATCGGCATGGGCCACATGACCCGGGCAAACAGCGAAGACTGCTTGTTTGCGGTGCGCGGCAAGTTGCCGGAACGAATGGACGCTTCAATATGCCATCACGTCACGGCTCCGCGGCTGGAGAACTCGCGCAAGCCTGACGTTATCCGAGAGAAACTGGTGCAGTTGCTGGGCGATGTTCCGCGTATTGAGCTATTCGCGCGCCAGTCGTCTCACGGTTTCGACGTGTGGGGAAATCAGTGCATAGCGCCGGCGGTTGAACTGCTGCCAGGCTGCGCCGTGCCGGTAGTAAAAACGGAGGCCGCATGAATATTTCGGAAGAGGCATCGCTTATCCGCCAGCTCGAAGAGGCTCGCGCTGTTATCAACCAGCGCAATGGGGAAATATTGCGTCTGCAGAGAGAGGCGGAGCGCTACCGCGAACAGCGTGATTCTGCAAACGCGATGGTTCAGTTTCTGCGAGAGACCTTTGAGAACAGTACCGCTACGCATATGCGAATTTGTCCTTATTGCCAGCAGATCCATGATGACAGGTTAGCGTGCCCAGCATTCACGAAAACAGGTGGATTATTGTTCGGTCATCCACCTTTCAAACGCTGAAGGGGAGAACGGCACCAGGTCGTAATGCTCCCCGTCTATCCATGCATCAATCATATTGGCCCACTGCTGCAGCATGTAGGCGCGCTGGCGGGAATACTCCGCCTTATTGTAAACCGCCCGCACGCCCTTCTGTTCATGCGCCAGCGCCTTCTCTATCCAGTCTGACGGGAATCCCGCTTCATGCAAAAGCGTGCTCGCTGTGCGGCGCAGGTCGTGCACCGTGAGAGGCTGTAAACTTTCCCCTGCATCCGCGGTAGCAGCTACTGCGCGATCGATAACGGAGTTAAGAGCTGCATTCGATAACGGCTTACTGGTGCTGTAGCGCCCGGGCAGAAGATAGTCACTGCCACCGGCGCACATCTGCAGGCCTACCATAAGATCCTGTGCCTGGGACGGCAGGTAGATGACATGCGACCTGCTCCCCTTCATCCTATCAGAGGGTATCGTCCAGGTGCCTTTGCTGAAATCCACTTCTTTCCACGTCGCCATGATGAACTCTGTTTTGCGCACCATAGTGATCAGGATGAGCTTTACCGCCAGTTTTAAAGTCGGCAACGTGCTGACGGTATCCAGCGCCCTGAACAGAACGCCTATTTCTTCCGGCTGCAGGCAACGGTCTCGCGGTTTAAACATGGCGATCGCCGAAGGTTTGATATCTGCGGCAGGATTGAATAACCCATGCCCGCGGTCATTGGCGTACCGGTAGACGCTGCTGATTATTTCACGCGCCTGCACCGCCGTCGCACGTCCACCGCGCTCGACTATCCTGTCGCAGAGGTCGCGCACCATAGGCGTAGTGATTTCAGACATCAACTTATTCCCCAGCGCCGGGAGGATATCCCTGTCAATAACCGCCTGCTTCATTGCCCTGGTGCTTTCAGCAAGGACGACATGTTTCATGTGGGCGTCGGTATGTACCGCGAATGTTTCGGCGCCGCGGATCCGTTTGATACCGTCACGTTTCGCCGCAGCTGGCGACTGGCCTGCATTGAGAAGCTTTTTAGCGGCTATCAATTCATCCCTTGCTTGAGCAAGCGTGATACCGTCACGGCCATACTGACCAATAACCAGCGTTTCCCGGCGGCCGTTGATTCTGTAGTCGTACCGAAACGAGACACTCCCTGACGTGAGCACGGCAACATACAGCCCGTCGCGGTCTGAAACTTTGTAGAGTTTGTCCTGAGGCTTGAGGTTTTTTAATTTGGTATCGGTAAGCACGTTTCACCCGTATAGCATCCATTAATCTGACGGTATGAGAATATACCTTTAAGGTAATACCGTCATAAATACCGTCAAAAAAAGTGAGATAGAGTGAATAGAATTGAAGTGATATAAAGAAAAACCCTCTGTAAAAACAGAGGGTTGGATTTCATAATGAGTAGATATGATTAGCAATAACGTAGCTGTTAATCATTCCCACTCAATGGTAGCCGGCGGCTTACCGCTGATGTCATACACCACGCGGGAGATACCGTTAACTTCATTGATGATGCGGTTGGACACGCGGCCGAGGAAATCGTACGGCAGGTGCGCCCAGTGAGCGGTCATAAAGTCGATGGTTTCAACTGCGCGCAGGGAGACCACCCAGTCGTACTTACGGCCATCGCCCATTACGCCGACGGAACGCACCGGCAGGAATACGGTGAACGCCTGGCTCACTTTGTTGTACAGGTCAGCTTTGTGCAGCTCTTCAATGAAGATGGCATCCGCGCGACGCAGCAGGTCACAGTACTCTTTCTTCACTTCGCCCAGCACGCGCACGCCGAGACCCGGGCCCGGGAACGGGTGACGATACAGCATGTCGTACGGCAGGCCCAGCTCGAGGCCAATCTTACGCACTTCATCTTTGAACAGCTCGCGCAGCGGTTCAACGAGGCCCATCTTCATCTCTTTCGGCAGGCCGCCCACGTTGTGGTGAGATTTGATAACGTGCGCTTTGCCGGTTGCGGAAGCCGCAGACTCGATCACGTCAGGGTAGATAGTCCCCTGCGCCAGCCATTTCACGTCTTCCAGCTTCAGCGCTTCTTCGTCAAACACTTCAACAAACACGCGGCCGATGATTTTACGCTTCGCTTCCGGATCGTTTTCGCCCGCCAGCGCAGCCAGGAAACGCGCCTCGCCTTCGACGTGAACGATGTTCAGACCGAAACGATCGCCGAACATATCCATAACCTGCTGAGCTTCATTAAGACGCAGCAGACCGTTATCCACGAAGACGCAGGTCAGGTTTTTGCCGATAGCGCGATGCAGCAGCATTGCGGTAACAGACGAGTCCACGCCGCCGGAGAGGCCGAGAATGACTTTATCGTCGCCCACTTGCTGACGAATACGTTCGATGGCGTCGTCGATAATTTTGGCCGGGGTCCACAGCGCTTCACACTGGCAAATCTCGCGTACAAAACGCTCCAGCATACGCAGGCCCTGACGGGTGTGGGTCACTTCCGGGTGGAACTGCACGCCGTAGAAGCGCTTCTCTTCATTGGCCATAATGGCGAACGGGCAGGTTTCGGTGCTGGCAACGGTAACGAAGTCAGATGGGATGGCGGTGACTTTGTCGCCGTGGCTCATCCAGACGTCCAGCATAGCGTTGCCGTCCGCGCTCAGCGCATCTTCAATGCCGTGGATCAGCGCGCTATCGGTCTGAACTTCAACCTGCGCGTAGCCAAATTCACGCTCATTAGAGGCTTCAACGTGGCCGCCCAGCTGCATCGCCATGGTCTGCATACCATAGCAGATGCCAAAGACCGGCACGCCAGCTTCGAAGACATACTGCGGCGCGCGCGGGCTGTTATCTTCGGTAGTGCTTTCCGGGCCGCCGGAAAGAATGATGCCGTTAGGATTGAACTCACGAATTTGAGCTTCCGTCACGTCCCATGCCCACAGTTCGCAGTAGACACCCAATTCACGAACGCGACGCGCAACCAGCTGGGTGTACTGAGAACCGAAGTCCAGGATAAGAATACGATGTTTATGAATGTTATCCGTCATTGACGATAATTCCGAGGCAAGTGATACAGGTTAAATAAATCGCCCGGCGCGTGGCCGGGCGATGAAAATCAGGAGCCCATGCGGTAGTTCGGGGATTCCTTGGTAATGGTCACGTCGTGAACGTGACTCTCCTGGATACCCGCGCCGCTGATGCGCACGAATTCCGCTTTGGTCCGCAGGGTGTCGATGGTACCACAACCGGTCAGGCCCATACAGGAGCGCAGTCCGCCCATCTGCTGGTGAATAATCTCTTTCAGACGGCCTTTATAGGCGACGCGACCTTCGATACCTTCCGGTACCAGTTTGTCGGCGGCGTTATCGGTCTGGAAGTAGCGATCGGAGGAGCCTTTAGACATCGCGCCAAGGGAACCCATACCGCGGTAAGATTTGTAAGAACGCCCCTGGTAGAGTTCGATTTCGCCCGGGGACTCTTCGGTACCCGCCAGCATCGAGCCAACCATGACGGCTGAAGCACCAGCGGCGATGGCTTTGGCGATATCGCCGGAGAAACGAATACCGCCGTCGGCGATAACCGGTATACCGGTGCCTTCCAGCGCTTCAACCGCGTCAGAAACGGCGGTGATCTGTGGAACACCCACGCCGGTCACGATACGCGTCGTACAGATGGAGCCAGGGCCGATACCCACTTTCACCGCGCTGCAGCCTGCTTCCGCCAGCGCACGTGCGCCCGCGCCGGTCGCCACGTTGCCGCCGATGATTTGCAGGTCAGGATATTTTGCGCGGGTATCGCGAATACGCTGCAATACGCCCTCAGAGTGACCGTGAGAAGAGTCGATCAGCAGAATATCGACGCCCGCGGCAACCAGCGCATCAACGCGCTCTTCGTTACCCGCGCCCGCGCCAACCGCTGCGCCAACGCGCAGGCGACCCTGCTCATCTTTACAGGCGTTCGGTTTACGTTCCGCTTTCTGGAAATCTTTAACGGTGATCATGCCGAGAAGATGGAAGCTGTCATCCACAACCAGGGCTTTCTCAACGCGTTTTTCATGCATTTTGGCAAAGACCACTTCGCGGCTTTCACCTTCGCGAACGGTAACCAGACGCTCTTTCGGCGTCATATATACGCTAACCGGCTGGTTCAGGTCGGTGACGAAACGCACATCGCGGCCGGTAATGATGCCGACCAGCTCATTGTCTTCGGTCACAACCGGATAGCCAGCAAAACCGTTACGTTCAGTCAGCTCTTTAACTTCGCGCAGAGTCGTAGTCGGCAGAACGGTCTGCGGGTCGGTAACCACGCCGGACTCATGCTTCTTCACGCGCTTAACTTCTTCCGCCTGACGCTCGATAGACATGTTTTTATGAATAAAACCGATGCCGCCTTCCTGTGCCAGGGCAATCGCCAGACGCGCTTCCGTCACGGTATCCATTGCTGCGGAGAGCATAGGAATATTCAGGCGAATGGTTTTCGTCAGCTGGGTGCTGAGATCGGCGGTGTTTGGCAGAACGGTTGAATGAGCGGGAACGAGGAGGACGTCGTCAAACGTCAGAGCTTCTTTAGCGATACGTAGCATGGGCAATATCTCGACCAGGGTGGATAAATATTGCCGTGGCATTATACAGAGCGTAACCGATTGCATCTACCCTTTTTTGCAAATAATACTTGCGATCCCATCTCAGCAGGTTACTATCGACTGAATAACCTGCTGATTTAGAATTTGATCTTGCTCACATGTTGCCATCTCAATCCCCCTCAATTTACACGGTTAGCCGCCTCAATCAGTCGGTCCGGCTGCTGCTGGAACGTGAAATGGGCCAGGTATGGATCAGCGGCGAGATTTCCAATTTCAGCCAGCCCTCTTCCGGTCACTGGTACTTTACCTTAAAAGACGATAACGCCCAGGTGCGCTGCGCAATGTTTCGCAACAGCAACCGCCGGGTGACCTTCCGTCCGCAGCACGGGCAGCAGGTACTGGTTCGCGCCAACATCACCCTTTACGAGCCGCGCGGCGATTATCAGATTATCGTGGAGAGCATGCAGCCTGCGGGCGAAGGACTGCTTCAGCAGAAGTATGAACAGCTGAAGGCCGCCCTGGCGGCGGAAGGCTTGTTCGATCAGCAGCATAAAAAAGCGCTTCCCTCCCCTGCGCACTGCGTAGGCGTCATTACCTCTAAAACCGGCGCCGCGCTGCATGATATTTTACAGGTGCTCAAGCGTCGCGACCCTTCCCTGCCGGTGATTATTTATCCGACCGCCGTTCAGGGCGAAGACGCACCGGGGCAGATTGTTCGCGCGATTGAACTGGCCAACGCGCGCCGCGAATGCGACGTACTTATCGTCGGACGCGGCGGCGGTTCGCTGGAAGATTTATGGAGTTTTAACGACGAGCGGGTGGCGCGGGCGATATTTAGCAGTCCGATTCCCATCGTCAGCGCCGTGGGCCATGAAACTGACGTCACTATTGCCGATTTCGTCGCCGACCTGCGCGCGCCAACGCCTTCCGCGGCGGCAGAAATGGTCAGCCGTAACCAGCTGGAGCTGCTGCGCCAGCTCCAGTCAGGACAGCAGCGTCTTGAGATGGCGATGGACTACTTCCTTGCCAACCGCCATCGTCGCTTTACCCAGATATTTCACCGCCTGCAGCAGCAGCATCCTCAGTTGCGCCTTGCTCGCCAGCAAACGGAGCTGGAAAGGTTGCGTCAGCGCATGCGTTTCGCTCTTGAGACGCAGATGAAGCGCGCCGATCAGCGCCAGCAGCGCGCTACGCAGCGTCTGAATCAGCAAAATCCGCAGCCGCGTATTCACCGTGCCCAGAGCCGTATTCAACAGCTGGAATATCGCCTGGCGGAAAATATCCGCAGCCGCCTCGGCGAGCAGCGCGAGCGCTTCGGCAATATGGTCACGCATCTGGAAGCCGTCAGCCCGCTGGCGACGCTCGCCCGCGGCTATAGCGTGACTTCCGCCAGCGACGGCAAAGTGCTGAAGCAGACCAAACAGGTACGCGAGGGAGACCTTCTCACTACCCGCCTGAACGATGGCTGGGTGGAGAGCGAAGTGAAAAACATCACGCCGGCGAAGAAAACGCGCTCCCGTAAAAAAGCCTGATTATTCTGCCTTTTCAACCGGGGATAACTATACTGCTCTCATGCCCTTTTTAAACGGTTCTATCCGGCTAAGGAGCGTGATATGCCTGTTGCTTATCCTCGTTATGTGATTCCGCCCTATATTTTACGCCGCATTGTCGACCATGGCTCGCTTCAGCAGCAGCGCTGCGCGCAGAATACCCTCAGCCATGTTCAGTCCCTGATGGCGCATGTTCCCGGACGCCCCGCTGCTCCCCATGTCACCACGCCGGGCCAGCTTGAGCGCGACATTTACGATGCCGGGCAAACCCAGGAACTACCGGGAACGCAGGTCCGTTTTGAGGGGCAGCCCTCCAACGGTGATGTGGCCGTTGATGAAGCCTATGACTATCTCGGCATCACCCATGAGTTTTTCTGGAAGAGCTACCAGCGCGATTCTCTGGATAACCGCGGGCTAAAGCTCACCGGCAGCGTCCACTATGGCCACGAATATCAAAATGCGTTCTGGAACGGCCAGCAAATGGTATTTGGCGACGGTGATGGCGAGATTTTTAATCGCTTTACTATCGCCATTGACGTCGTCGCGCACGAGCTAAGCCATGGCGTGACGGAGAGCGAAGCCGGTCTTATCTACTTCGAACAATCTGGCGCGCTTAACGAATCACTCTCGGACGTCTTTGGCTCGCTGGTCAAACAATATCAGCGCCAGCAAACGGCGGACAAGGCGGACTGGCTAATAGGTGAGGGACTGCTCGCGAAAGGCATTCACGGCAAAGGTCTGCGCTCTATGTCTCAGCCCGGCTCCGCTTACGATGACCCCATCCTTGGCAAAGATCCGCAGCCCGCTCACATGAAAGATTTTGTGCATACCCAGCAGGATAACGGCGGCGTACATATCAATTCCGGCATTCCTAATCACGCCTTTTATCTCGCCGCCCGCGCGATCGGCGGTTTTGCGTGGCAAAAAGCGGGCCACGCCTGGTATGACGCGGTGTGTGATAACTCTCTGGCAAAAGACGCTGATTTTTCAACCTTTGCCAGGCTCACGGTTCGCCATGGCGAAAAACGTTTTGGCAAAGAGATCGCTGATGCCATTACTCAAGCCTGGGGGCGCGTCGGAGTGGTGCTATGAATCTTGCCGATCTTAGCGATGATGCGATTATTGAACTGGCTCGCGAGGGGGGCGTCGCCTGGATCCCGGCGCTCAGTGGAATGCGTAAGATTGTGGTTGCGAAGCTCAACGAGCAACAGAAGCAGCGGATCGCTTCAATTCTTCAACAATCGCTACCGCTGGGCAAGCCGCCGGGGCAGCCCGACTCGCCGGGCAGCGGCGACCAGCGTTTTTTTCGCATTCAGATCGTCAGCGAGCAGCACTACCACAGCCTGATTATTCTCATCCCGGAGGAGCGTGCGCCAGAATCACTGGTTGAACTCTGGCGCGACGGTGAAAGCTGCGTCAGCGATAAAAATTAAACCGGCACAAACTCGACGCGTTTTTTTGAAATCAGCCCGTGGCCATTCTGACAAAAATAATCTACCGCGCCGCAGGCTTTTAATACTTCCAGCGGCTTGTGGCAGTCCGGGCAGCGGGCTTCAACAACATACTCTTTCGCGCAATGCGCGCAGTGGGCGCTATTGCCCTGCACAGCAAGCTGCGCATGGCACACGGGGCAATCAAATTCCATGGTGACTCCTGACGACGGGTATGTGGCTTTATTTTATCACGGTTGCACAATCTGTGGCTGCTGCCAGCCACTGAACTCCAGCAGACTATTCGCTCCCGAGCGGATCGCCGCGTTTATTTTACTCACCCTGCATACTGAACCGGGACTGAGCAAAAGCGTCGTACACCTGCTTATCGGTGAACGGCGGGAAGGTGGCCCGTTTAGCGGCATCAATCAGCGCAGCGCAATATTTTTTATTACCTTCACTCGTTGTGATGCTATTCAGTTTCCCCTCATAGCTGAAACTCACATGGATCGTGCATTTTTTCCCCGTCCAGCCGTAGCGATTGGATAATCGGGAATCAATAGACTCTTTTATCGATCTCGCCTGCCTGCCATATTCATCATCATCGCTGAATCGTCCAGAGCTACAGCTCCCAAGCGCTGAGGTTTTATGACAGTCAGCAGGATGAAACGGCGTACAGCTGCTGGTTAATATGACCAAAGCGAACATCACGATTGTTTTTTTCATATCCCTGTTCCCGGCGTTTATTTCGATTGTCCCTTCGTTATTTCACGTGCATTCATCTTAGCGAAAAGGGACGCCACCGCTTCGAATACTGCCGGGCTGATTTGGCGCTGGCACCTCAACGGAACACGGCCCCGGCGTGAAATGAATGGTAATGATGTTATTGCTGGAAGGCTTCCCTTTAACGTATCGCCATTTTCCCATTGCGGCCCTGACTTCATTATCAAACATTCCGGAGGGATCGGAGCTTAATAACTGAATGTTAGTCACCCGCCCATTCTCGTCAACGTCAAATTGCGCTTTAACCTGACCCGGTATCCCTTTTTTTGCGGCTTTCGCTGGATAAGCAGGCTTAACGCGCGGTTCAACAGGTTGTGATTCAGCGGTACAGGCTATGGGAAAAAGAAACAGCATCAGGAGAGTTAAGAAGCTTTTCATTCTGACCTCATTGTCACAAAAATATTTATCCTCCCTGGTTTTTCTCACATTTATAACGCAGCCTCAAGCGAGTTTATTATTCTGCGCATGATCGGTGGCCGATAATAAAAAAGCCCGACGGATGCGGGCTTTCTATTTTTAATGCTGACGGATAGCTTATTTGCTTTTCTTGATGTGTTTAATCAAGCGCTTACGCTTACGCATCTGATTAGGCGTCAGAGTATTACGTTTGTTGGCAAACGGGTTTTCCCCTTCCTTGAACTGAATGCGAATTGGCGTGCCCATCACTTCCAGTGATTTACGGAAGTAGTTCATCAGGTAGCGCTTATACGAATCCGGCAGATCTTTAACCTGATTACCGTGAATAACCACGATCGGCGGGTTATACCCCCCGGCGTGGGCATATTTCAGCTTCACGCGACGACCGCGCACCAGCGGCGGCTGATGGTCTTCGGCAGCCATGGTCATGATGCGGGTCAGCATAGCGGTACCCACGCGACGGGTTGCGCTGTCGTACGCTTCGCGCACGGATTCAAACAGGTTGCCTACGCCGCTACCGTGCAGCGCGGAGATAAAGTGCACGCGGGCAAAGTCGATAAAGCCCAGACGGTAGTCCAGAGTCTCTTTCACCTGCTCTTTAACTTCCTGGCTCAGGCCGTCCCATTTGTTAACGACAATCACCAGCGAGCGACCGCTGTTGAGGATAAAGCCCAGCAGAGAGAGATCCTGATCGGAAATCCCCTCCCGCGCATCAATCACCAGCAGCACCACGTTGGCGTCTTCGATCGCCTGCAGGGTTTTAATCACCGAGAATTTCTCGACGACATCGGTGATCTTACCGCGTTTGCGCACGCCGGCGGTGTCAATCAGCACATATTCACGCTCGTCGCGCTGCATCGGGATGTAGATGCTGTCGCGGGTCGTTCCGGGCATGTCGTAGACCACTACGCGGTCTTCGCCCAGGATACGGTTGGTGAGCGTTGACTTACCCACGTTCGGGCGACCCACTATCGCCAGCTTAATCGGCAGATCCTGTGGGTTAAAATCTTCTTCCGGCTCTTCAACTGCTTCGCCGTTCTGCTCGGCTTCAAACTGTGCCCAGTATGCCGCGTCTTCGTCCACTTCTTCCGGCGGGTTCACCTCATCAACCCACGGCAGCAGGACGTGCTCCAGCAGACTGGTGACGCCGCGACCGTGTGAAGCGGCGATAGGATAAATCTCGCCTAACCCCAGCGACCAAAAATCGGCGATCGCCTGATCGGCATCGATGCCGTCAGTTTTGTTTGCCACCAGGAAGGTCGGCTTTTCGCGGGAGCGCAGATGTTTAGCGATTGCCGAGTCCGCCGGCATCAGGCCCGCCCGCGCATCGACCATAAACAGCACCACGTCCGCTTCTTCAATCGCCAGCAGCGACTGTTCCGCCATCCGCGTTTCTACGCCATCTTCGGTACCGTCGATCCCGCCGGTATCGATACAGATAAATTCGCGGCCTTCCACTTCAGCACGACCGTACTTACGGTCACGAGTCAGCCCCGGGAAATCCGCGACCAACGCATCGCGAGTGCGCGTTAAGCGGTTAAAAAGCGTGGATTTTCCAACGTTAGGGCGCCCGACAAGCGCGACCACAGGTATCATGTTAAATGCCTCATACTAAAATCGATACAACGCCATTTTCACGGCGTTTTTAAAAAAGCCAAAACGGCCCCTGTCTGCCAGGGGCCGTTTCTCAAAAATAGACTACCGCTGTTGTTAACGCGTAATCGCGTACAGCGTACCGTCTTTCGCCTGAATCAGCAGTTTGCCGTCAGCAACAACCGGATCGGTCAGGAAGCCTGAGCTGTCTACCTTCTGCTGAGCCACAAAGTGACCATCTTCCGGGTTGACCCAGTGCATATAGCCTTCGCTATCGCCAACAACCAGGTTGCCATTATACAGCACAGGCGCCGTCAGCAGACGGTGCAGTAGATCGCTTTGCGTCCACAGCGTCACGCCGCCGTCGGTGGTGAGCGCCAGCAGACGGTCGTTTTGATCAACCAGGTAAATACGGTTGCCGTCGACGATGAAATCGTTCACTGAACCCAGCTCGCGTTTCCACATAATCTGGCCGCTGCGCAGATCCAAAGCCGTCAGGTTGCCGTTATAGGCCAGCGCATAAATCACACCGTTCACGATAACCGGCGTCGTATCGACGTCGTTAAGACGGTCGATTTCCGTCGGACCGGTGGCGGTAGAGATACGTTGCTGCCAAATCATCTGCCCCTGCTGCATCAGCACCGCGCTGACGCGACCGTTATCGCCGCCCACAATCGCTGCGCCGTATGCGGTAGCCGGAGCGGATTCGCCGCGCAGAGAGAGCGCTGGCATATCCAGGTTAACGGTCCATTTCACCGCGCCGTCAGCTTCGTTCAGCGCCTGCAGCTGACCGTTAGTGGTGTGAATCAACACCATACCGTCACTGACGACCGGACGGGAAATCGCTTCACCCGCTACGCTCGCTTCCCATGCGACGGTGCCGTCGCTGGTATTCAGCGCGTAAACTTTCGCTTTTTCGCTACCGATATACACATGGCCACCCGAGACGGTCACGCCGCCGGAGAGCAGCGCAGGCGCGCGGGAGAACCAGCCGTCTTTCTCGGCCAGGTTAACCGACCACACCTCTTTGCCGTCGCCTGAATTCAGGGCTTTAACGGTGCCTTTACGATCGGCGGCATACACAACGCCATCAGCAAAAGCCGGGTGCAGGTTAGAGTAGAATTCGCCAATACCGCCGCCAACGGAGGTGCTCCAGGACGTGGACGGCGTAAACTGGTTTTCCACCGTCGGCAGTGGCGACATTTTCACCACATCTTCTTCGCTGTTAAACAGCGAACAACCGCTCAATAAGGTAACGGAAAGCAGCCCTGGCAAAAGTAATTTACGCAATTGCATCGAGTCCCTCTCAGATGGACAAATTATTTATTTTCATACGCATCATTTCGCTGAGCGCCGGCGAAGCATCGCTTTTCGCGCCCGCTTCCCAGGCCGCTTTCGCCCCTTGCTTATCGCCTTTGCTCAGCAGGATCTCGCCGCGCAGGTCGGCGACAATCGCGGTCCAGCCTTCGCCTTTCACGGCATCCAGGGTTTTCAGCGCGGCATCAGGCTGCTTAAGCTGTAGCTGTACGCGAGCAAGACGCATATTGATAACCGATTTCAGGTTATCATCAGAAGCAGCGGCAAGCCCCTGCTGAAGCTGCTTTTCAGCGTTCTGCAGATCGTTTTTCTCAACAAACTGCTGCGCCAGCTCAAGAGAAGCAAACGCACCATAGGTGTTTTTGCTGTCGGCGGCAAATTTCTGCGCCGCGTTCAGCGCCTCTGGTTTATCCGCTTTAAGCGCGGAAATCGCATTTTCATAAGCCAGAGACGAGCCTCTGGCGGTATCCAACTGATGGGAGGTCCAGTAGCGCCAGCCAACCAGCGCGCCAACGCCCAAAATCACCCCAACGGCCAGCGCTTTGCCATTTTCAGCAAAGAAGCGCTTCAGCGCGTCGACCTGATCGTTTTCGTTATTGTAAAGTTCCACGCAGTCCTTCTCCTGACTAATGTTTCCCGGGAAATTAACCCAGAAGTGTGCGCAAATGCGCGGCAACGCTATCCTGCGTTACGGTAGTTTGCTCACCTGAGCGTAAATCTTTCACTACCACGTTTCCGTCAGCGATTTCTGCTTCGCCCAGCACCAGCGCAACGCGAGCGCCCCATTTATCAGCGCGAGCAAACTGCTTCTTAAAGTTGCCGCCGCCGTGGTTGGTCATCAGCTTAACGCCGGGTAACGCATCGCGTACCTGTTCAGCCAGACGCATTGCTGCGGACTGGGTGTCAGTTCCGGAGGCTACCAGGTATATATCGACAACAGGATCGGCTTTAAATTCCGGATTCACTGCCTGAACCAGTAAAACAAGACGTTCCAGCCCCATCGCAAAGCCGACGCCAGGCGTTGCGCGACCGCCAAGCTGCTCAACCAGACCGTCATAACGCCCACCGGCACAGACGGTTCCCTGTGAGCCGAGGCTGGTGGTAACCCACTCAAACACGGTGCGGTTGTAATAGTCGAGACCGCGCACCAGACGCTGATTCACGGTATAGCGAATACCGGCATCGTCCAGCAGCGCGCAAAGCCCGGCGAAGTGCGCTTTGGACTCTTCGTCAAGATAATCACCCAGCGTCGGCGCATCGTTCAGCAGCGCCTGAACTTCCGGGTTTTTAGAATCCAGCACGCGCAGCGGGTTGGTGTACATGCGGCGTTTGCAGTCTTCATCGAGCTTATCCTTATACTGCTCAAGATAAGCCACCAGCGCGTCGCGATAGCTGGCGCGAGCTTCCAGCGAACCGATAGAGTTCAGCTCAAGGGCAACGTGGCTGGAGATCCCCAGTTCACGCCACCAGCGGGCGGTCAGCATGATCAGCTCGGCATCGATATCCGGCCCCTGCAGACCGAACGCTTCCGCACCAATCTGGTGGAACTGACGATAGCGGCCTTTTTGCGGACGCTCGTGGCGGAACATTGGCCCGATATACCACAGGCGCTGTTCTTGATTGTACAGGAGACCATGTTCGATGCCGGCGCGTACGCAACCCGCCGTACCTTCCGGACGCAGGGTCAGGCTATCGCCGTTACGGTCCTCAAAGGTATACATCTCTTTTTCAACCACGTCGGTCACTTCGCCGATAGCGCGTTTGAATAACGGGGTCTGCTCTACAATCGGCATACGGATTTCGCTGTAACCGTAGCTACCAAGCACCTGCTTCAGTGAGCCTTCAATGCGCTGCCAGAGAGCGGTTTCGCCCGGCAGATAATCGTTCATGCCGCGAATGGCTTGAATGTTCTTTGCCACGTTTATTCTCTTTATATATACAAAAATGAACCCCGGCGCCTCGCGCCCGCAGGTTCAATCATACACGGGAAGCGTATCGCTTCCCAACACGTTATTTCGCTTCAACCTGCTGAATATCGATACGACGCGCCTCATCCAGCATCGATGCTTTAGCGCGAATACGCGCTTCCAGCTGATCGATCATATCGTCGTTATCCAGTCGGTCTTTACGGACGCCGTCTTCGTACAGGCCGCTTTTCTTGTTGCCGCCGGTCACGCCGAGCGTCGACACCAGCGCCTCGCCTGGGCCATTCACCACGCAGCCAATGATCGAAATGTCCATCGGCGTAATGATGTCTTCCAGGCGCTGCTCCAGGGCGTTAACGGTACCGATAACGTCAAACTCCTGACGTGAACATGTCGGGCAGGCAATGAAGTTGATCCCGCGAGAGCGAATGCGCAGCGACTTGAGAATATCGAAGCCAACTTTGATCTCTTCAACCGGATCCGCTGCCAGAGAAACGCGCAAGGTATCGCCGATCCCTTCAGACAGCAGCAGTCCGAGGCCGATCGCGGACTTCACCGCGCCGCTGCGCGCGCCGCCCGCTTCGGTAATCCCGAGATGCAGAGGCTGGTCGATCTGTTTCGCCAGCAGACGATAGGATTCGACCGCGAGGAACACATCGGAAGCTTTTACGCTGACTTTAAACTGATCGAAATTGAGACGATCGAGATGATCGACATGGCGCATTGCCGATTCCAGCAGCGCCTGCGGAGTCGGTTCACCGTATTTCTCCTGGAGATCTTTTTCCAGAGAACCAGCGTTTACCCCGATACGGATGGGAATATTTTTATCACGAGCGCAGTCCACCACCATGCGGATACGCTCTTCGTTACCGATATTGCCCGGGTTAATACGCAGACAATCAACGCCGTATTCCGCTACCTTCAGCGCAATGCGGTAATCGAAGTGGATATCGGCAACCAGCGGTACGCTCACCTGCTGTTTGATAAGCTTAAAGGCTTCTGCCGCGTCCATCGTTGGCACCGAAACACGAACGATATCCGCGCCAACGCGCTCAAGGGCTTTAATTTGATTTACCGTCGCCGCCACATCGGTGGTGCGCGTGTTTGTCATCGACTGTACGGCGATGGGGGCGCCATCGCCAATCGGCACATTCCCAACGTAAATTCGCTTTGATTTTCTACGTTGAATCGGAGCCTGGTTATGCATGAAAAATCTCCCGCGTTACCCGTCTGTTACTGCGCCGGTGATTGTTCGGCATTAAGGGTCAGACGTGCAACCTGGTTAGTTCTGATAAAACGACTCAAATCGACTGGTTTACCCAGATACTGTATCTGTACCGCCGCCGGTGCACCGATTTTCAATTTATAAGGTGCCTGGCCGCTCAGATTGAGATTACCGCCTTTACGCTGCAACCCGCTGAACAGCTTTTTACCCGTCGCATCGCTCACTTCCAGCCAGCAGTCGGCGGTGAAATTCAGCACCAGATCCTGAGCCGAGGCCGGCGCAGCGGTCACGTTTGCCTGGTCGGTCGGTAGCGGCGAAGTTGGACTGGCGGGCGCTGGGGTAGCCGCCGTGTCAACGTTCGCCTGAGAAGGCGCAACAACGGCGTTGTTATCGACCGGGGCCGCAGTCGCAGCCGGAGCAGAGGTTGCTGGCGCAGAAGAGGTCTCTGCCGGCGCGCTGTTAGCAGCGGTATCGGCGGAAGAATTCGCCGAACCATTGTCCAGAGGAATGCTTTGGCTGTTGTTATCGCCAGCGTTCAGCTCGGCGGAGGACTGATCGGCCATGGTGGAGATCTCGTCCTGCTGCGCTTTGTGGTCCTGCCACCACCACGCGCCGCTGAGGCCAATCACCACGAACAACACCAGCCAGGTAAAACTCATTAGCCAGCCGTCGCGTTTTTTGCGACGTTTACCCAGCGAGAAGCTCTGCATTGGCGCCACTTTTGCCGCACGAATGGGAGCCTGCTTCGCCATCATCGGCAGCAGTTCTTCTTCAGGGATGTGCACGAGGCGGGCATAAGAGCGGATATAGCCGCGCAGGAAGGTTGAAGCCAGATCGGCGGGTGCCTTATCGTCTTCAATATCACGAACCGTGGAAACCTTCAGGCATAAGCGCTCAGCCACCGCTTGCTGGCTGAGCCCGAGTTGTTCGCGGGCGTTACGCAAACGCGCGCCCGTAGTGTTTGCTTCTTGATGGTCTTGAGTGGCTTCAGTATTCATTCGCTACAACTACTGGTACGTGAAATTTAAAATTCAGCGCCGGTGACCCCGCGCCGCGAGACATCTGCTCAACGTCAGACAAACAGTATAAGTCCGTATGACGTACTATCACAGAGACTTATCAATATTGAATGCTAAGCGGTTGTTGTACCGCTACATACTGCCTCAAAGTCGACAAAAACGCACCGTAATTATTAACCAGAACAGCGTATTTCGCCCGGCTATACAACATAAATATGCAGCGCACCGCCCAGGCTGTGCGCTGCATCATTTATCAGACTGCCTTCACGTCGATCGCTTCGCCCTGCATACGTTTACGCAGCGTACGTTTGGTTCGGTCGATAACGTCGCCGGCCAGCTGGCCGCAGGCTGCGTCGATATCGTCACCGCGAGTTTTACGCACGATAGTGGTGAAACCATACTCCATCAATACCTTGGAGAAACGGTCGATGCGACTGTTGGAGCTGCGGCCATACGGCGCTCCCGGGAAGGGGTTCCACGGGATGAGGTTGATCTTGCACGGCGTATCTTTTAACAGCGCCGCCAGCTCGTGGGCATGCTCGGTACCGTCGTTGACGTGATCCAGCATGACGTATTCGATCGTCACGCGGCCCTGGTTGGCATTGGACTTCGAAATATAACCACGTACCGAGTTCAGGAAGGTCTCGATATTATATTTCTTGTTGATCGGCACGATTTCGTCACGAATGGTATCGTTTGGCGCGTGCAGAGAGATAGCCAGCGCGACGTCAATCATATCGCCAAGCTTATCAAGCGCAGGCACCACGCCGGAAGTGGAGAGCGTGACGCGACGTTTTGAGAGCCCAAAGCCGAAGTCGTCGAGCATGATTTCCATAGCCGGAACCACGTTGGTCAGGTTCAGCAGCGGCTCGCCCATGCCCATCATTACCACGTTGGTAATCGGACGCACACCGGTGGTCTTCACCGCACCGACGATTTTCGCCGCGCGCCAGACCTGGCCGATAATTTCCGAAACCCGCAGATTGCGGTTAAAGCCCTGCTGCGCCGTGGAGCAGAATTTACACTCCAGCGCACAGCCCACCTGAGAAGAAACGCACAGGGTGGCGCGATCGTCTTCCGGGATATACACGGTTTCGACGCGCTGATCGCCAACGGCAATCGCCCATTTGATGGTGCCGTCGCTGGAGCGCTGTTCTTCCACGACTTCCGGGGCGCGGATTTCCGCGACTTCCTTTAATTTGCCGCGCAGAACTTTGTTGATGTCGGTCATCTCGTCAAAGTTATCGCAGCAGTAGTGATACATCCATTTCATCACCTGATCGGCGCGGAAAGGCTTTTCGCCCATGTTTTTGAAAAACTCGCGCATCTGCTGACGATTCAGATCCAGCAGGTTGATTTTGGCATCTTTGTTCGGCACCGTCAGTGCGGCGCTATCAGGTGTGACTATTTGTTCAGACATAATTGATTCCGGCCTCGTTATTACACGTTATGGCCCCTGGAGGGTTAAAAAGAAACGCCCCGGGAGCGACTGCTCAGCCGGGGCGCTGTATTCTACAAATTCTGGCCCATCAATACTACGTCTGCACGCAGCAATGATGAAAAAATCTGTAACTGCCAGGCAGCTCCTCGTGACCGGGGTGAACGCGCGCAGCCAACACCGCGACGGTCGAAAAGGCGACGAGGATGGTATCTCCAAAGCATTTTACGTCACGGCGAGGCGGCGAGTTCGCAAATCCCCGGGAGCATAGATAACGATGTGACCGGGGTGCGCGAATGAAGCCAACAAAGCGGTGGCGTGAAAGACGCGGGAGATTAGCGGGTGCGCGGGCAAACCTCGCCTTCAGCAAAGAAAAACGCGATTTCGCGCGCAGCGGATTCAACGGAATCGGAACCGTGGGTGCCGTTCTCGGTGAAGCTGTCAGCGTAGTCTGCGCGCAGCGTACCCGCCAGCGCGTTCGCCGGGTTGGTTGCGCCCAGCAGGTCACGATGACGCTGAACCGCATTTTCGCCTTCCAGCACGGAAACAACGATCGGACCGGAAGTCATGAACTCAACCAGACCGTCAAAGAACGGGCGACCTTCGTGCTCAGCATAGAAGCCGCGAGCCTGCTCAACGGTCAGATGCAGCATTTTAGTGCCAACGATTTTGAACCCTGCAGCTTCAAAGCGAGAAAAGATGCCGCCAATAACGTTTTTTGCCACCGCGTTTGGTTTGATGATGGAAAAAGTACGTTCAATAGCCATGATAACCTCTTTATATATGTTGTTCTGTTTTGCAGATGAGCAGATGAGACCGATAAATACGGCGCGAATTATAATCATCATCTAAGGCGATTGCCTATGTGTTTAGGTAACATTTTTTTAAAAAAAAGCGACCTTAAACAACAAATCCAGCCCATTACGGCAAGTTCTGTTTATTGCACCGTGAAGTTCGCGGCAACAATTTGCCCCGCCTCATCCATCACCACCAGTTGATAACGGTCAGGGCGATCGATGTTAAGGGTCGCGCTGGAGCCTTCCGCCAGCAGCGGCTCGCCGTTCAGAAACCACCAGCGCCGCCCTTCCCCTCCGGTCGTTTGCAGCGACAGCATCACCCTCTGCTCGCCGGGCAGTCGTTTAACGACTGCGCCCTCGCGTATGCCCGAGAGCACCAGCGGTGCGGCATCAGCGCTTTGGACCGGCGGACACGCCGCCGAAACTGCAGGCAGCCTGACCCGACGTCGTTCGCCTGCGGGTAGCCAGGGTTCGAGCGGCAGCGGCCAGACGTCGAAACTTTTCTCTACCGCGCCGGGGCAATCTGCCGCCACCCGCTGTCCTTTTTCGTTCAGCCAGACCGGAAAGCGGATCCCACGCATACCTTCCTGTCCAGGGAGCAGCAAGGTCGGCGGCTGACTCTCATCAAGTAGCCAGGTGGCCAGCCGTCGGCGACAGTTCGCATCCCCCGCAGGTAAATACTGCCCGCCGGGCCAGCAAACCGTTCCGGCGCTGACCGATGAGGGACGCGGGTCGCTCGGCAATCCGCCGCGGCTCATTGCCGGCCGCGCCAGCAGCATATTATTGACCTGATTCAGCAGCGGCACCGCGCTGGCGAAGCCAAACTGTCCGACAACCGGCGTGCCGTCAGGTCTTCCGGTCCAGATACCTATCAGATAGCGGGCGTTCACGCCGATTGCCCAGGCATCGCGATAGCCGTAGCTGGTTCCGGTTTTCCACGCCAGCGGCACCACCTGTACCAGCGACGCATCGGGAACCGGCTGCGCTTCGCCGGCCAGAATGCGCCGCACAATCCAGGCGGCCCCCGGCGACAGCAGCGGTCGTTCAACCAGCGGTGAATCAGGAGTGATGCGCAGTTGCCCCGCCTTACCGTGACGGGCGAACGCGCTGTACGCCGCCACGATATCCGCCAGACGCGCGCCGGCGCCGCCGAGGATCAGCGATAGATTCGGCTCCGCGCCGGCGGGCAGCATCAGCGGCAATCCGGCATTGCGCAGCCTGGCGGCAAAACGCTTCGGCCCGTAGGCCTCTAGCACCTGCACAGCCGGAAGGTTCAACGAGCGAACCAGCGCTTCGCTGGCGCTTACCGGCCCGTGAAAACCGCTGTCAAAGTTGCCCGGCCGGTAGTCGCTAAACCGGCGCGGGACATCCTGTAATAGCGAAGCCGGATGGATCAGCCCCTCATCCAGTGCCATGCCATAAACAAACGGTTTCAGTACCGAACCCGGGGAGCGGATCGCCGATACCATATCAATGTGGCCAAAGCGGCTATCATCACTGATATCCGCCGATCCTACCCAGCCGCGCACCTTCATATTGGTATGGTCGACCACCACCATCGCTAAAGAGCTGCGCGGCGGCAGGCGCGATTTCCAGTTCAGCGCCAGATCCTCCAGCTGCCGCTGCAGCCCGGCATCCAGCGTCGTTACTACCTTCTCAGACCGGCTGCTCGCCAGCGCGCGGCGGGAGAAAAGCGGCGCCAGCTGCGGCATCTGCCGCGGAAACAGCCAGACGGGCTCTTCGATAGCTTCTCGCACCGGCTGCTGCGGCCACACGCCCTGATTTTCCATTCTCAGCAGCACTTTATCGCGCGCCGCCTGCGCACGTTCCGGCCAGCGGTCCGGGCGCAGCCTGCTTGGCGCCTGCGGCAGAACGGCCAGCAGCGCCGCTTCGCCGTAGCTTAGCTGTGCGGGCGGTTTACCGAGATAAGCCCAGCTGGCCGCGCCAATCCCCTGCAGCGTGCCGCCGAACGGCGCCCGATTGAGATAGAGCGTGAGGATCTCGCTTTTTGACAGATGCCACTCCAGCTGCAGCGCCCGCCATAGCTGACGCAGCTTGCCGCCGAAGGTGCGGGGATGAGGATCGAGCAGGCGCGCCACCTGCATGGTCAGGGTGCTCCCTCCGGAGATCACTCTCCCGGAAGTGAGATCCTGCCAGGCGGCGCGAGCGATCGCCAACGGGTTAACGCCGGGATGCTCCCAGAACCAGCGATCTTCATAGTGGATCAGCGCCTGCAAATAGCGCGGCGAAACGTCAGCCAGCGTTACCGGATAGCGCCAGACGCCCTGCGCATCGGCAAAGCGCCACAGCGGCGTCCCGTCTTCCGCCACCACTACTCTGGCAGGGGTAACCTCACGCAGCGGCAGCGGCCACAGCCGGTCTGCCGCCAGCAGCAATAGCCACAGCAAAAAAATAAACGCCGCCAGCCAGCGCCAGCGGCGTTTGATACGCCTCAGCACCCGCATTTATGGCGCAACGGTTAGCGGTCCGCTGGCTGCGCCAGTTGCCCGCCACTGCGGCACGTACATCGACTCAACCTGCGGCTGCGGTACCTGATAGGTGCCCGGCGTCACCGCGCGCGCCAGATAAACCAGCGTCACCGGCTGGCCTTCATTGATAGCTACCGCGGCCACAAAGCGATCGTCGCGAAACTCAATATGCTGGATATCGGCCTGCTGCATCTGGTTAAGCAGATTTTGCACCACCTCGCCGTTCTCCTGCAGACTGGCGCTGCTGTTGGCCAGATTCTGGTTTTCCAGCTCCAGCCCCGCCGGGAGTAAATCCACCACCAGCGCGTCCGGGACGTTACGCTTAGCCGTCACCTCCAGCTTCACCAAAACCAGTTCGCCGCTGCGCAGCGAAGAGAGCGATTTCTGCTGACCCTGGGTATCGAAAACTTGCCGTTCAATGCCCAGCACGTTGCCCCCCGGCTGCGGCGCGTTCTGCGGATAGCCGCTGCTGTCGAGACGGAGCCACAGCGGCTGCTGACCGGTATTGGTCACCTGCAAGGCCGCCAGCTGATCGCCGGTCAGGTTACGGGTTTGCGCTTTCTCGCCGGAGAGCGGTTCGGCCTGCACGGAGGTTTGCGCCTGCCAGCTGCCGGGAAGATCCTGCAACGTACGTCCGGCCAGGAACAGGGCATTACTCTCCTGCGTCGAGAGCCAGCGCTGGCCGTAGGCTTCTTCCGCCAGATGGCTGAGCAGCGTATTTTGCGCTTCCGGCAGCAGTTTGTTCTCCTCCAGCAGCGCCAGCTTCAGCGCATCGTCGCGCAGCTCGCTGCCGTAATCGCCGAGCCAGCGGTTCGCCTCCTGCCGCGGCGTGGTCATCGCCAGCTTCAGGGCTTCGTCGCCGCGCGGCGCATCGCCCATCAATTTCAGGGCCACGCCCAGCTGCAGTAGCGGCAGACCGGAACGCGCCTGGTCGTGACGGCTCCAGATTTCACGCAGCGCGCCGAGCGGCGCTTTCTGCTGCCGTGCCAGCACCAGCGCGGCGTAGGCCTGAGCGGCAAAACGGCTGGCCTGGGCATCATCGCTGTAGCGGACGGCGATCAGCCCCGGCTCCTGTAAATAACGCAGCAGGCGCTGGTTGCCGTTATTGACGGCGTTGGTTGGTACGCTATAGCCCTGCTCGCCCGCCCGGACGAGGAAGTCCATCGTGTAGGCGGTTAGCCAGTACTCTTCCGGCCCCTCTCTGTCCCACAGGGCGAAACCGCCGTCATCGCGCTGCATCTGCAGCAGGCGAGAAATGCCGATATCCACCGCCGCGCGTCGTTTTTCATCGCTATCGCCGCCGATCCCCAGGGCTTTAAGCTGGGCGGCGTTGGTATAGAGCGACGGGAATAGCCCGCTGGTGGTCTGCTCCAGGCAGCCGTAAGGATAGGCCTTCAGGTCGCGAATATAGCGCGCCAGGTTCAGCGGCGGCTTGCCGCTAAACACCAGCTGCCCCTGCAGCGTGGCCGGCGAGAAACCCTCGCTTTGCGCCGCCGGAGCCTGCCAGCTTTCCCCCGGCTGGAGGACAGCGCCGGAATTCACGGTTTGCGCCGGGAAGGCGGGACGCACGCCCAGCTGCCACTGCTTCTGCATTGGCGTGAAAGTTTCACCCGGCAGGTTCAGGCCGCTGATAGTGGCATTTACCTCACCATCGGCAAAGCCTTGTAGGGCGCGAACGGGCACAAACAGGGTGCTGCGCGCGCCGGGCGCCAGATGCACCGGCGGTATTTCTCCCCCTGCAAGCTGCAGCAGACCGCTGGCTGCCAGCGCAACGTTGAGCGTCTGCGGCTTATCGGTCAGGTTGCTGAGATCCAGCGCCAGGCGAGTGGTATCTCCGCTGGCGAGGAAACGCGGCATATTCAGCTCCGCAATCACCGGCGCCGCCACGATCGTTTTTTCTTCGCTGCTGCCGAAATCATCAGCCGTCCACGCCTGCGCCATGATCCGCAGTTCGCCGTTAAAGTCGCCGATTGGCAGGGTCACCGTCCCTTCGCCTTTCTCATCCAGCATAACCGGCTGTGCCTGCTGGGCGATAATCGTCACGTGATTAACCGGCGGCTTACCGCCGCGTTTCAGTTCATCGCCGTCGCCGCCAAAGCGCAGGCTGGCGAGCCTCCCCTGTCCTTCAATGACCTGACCATAGATATCGTAAATATCGGCGCCGTAGCGTTTCTGGCCAAAGAACGCGTTCCAGGGATCCGGCGTGGCGTAGTCGGTAATATTGAGTACGCCGCTATCGACGGCAGAGAGCAGAACGTTAACCTGTTTCGGCGTCTCGCCTTCTTTGAGGCTGGCCTTAATCTTCACTTTCAGCGGCTGGTCAGGACGCATTTTATCCGGTGCTTCCAGCGCCAGATTCAGACGACGGTTATCATCGCCAAGCGGCAGGTGCAGCAGCCCCACGGCCCGTTTTGGCGTTGCGGACTGGGATTTATCCCCCGGGCGAATCACCAGGGTGCTGAGGTACAGGTCGTGACGATTCCAGGCTTTATCCACCGGGATAGATAACTCCATCCCTTCCGCCGGGACGTCAATCTCCTGCCACCACAGCGGCCCTTCGCTTGATTCCACCAGCGCGTAGCCTTTACCGGCAGCCGGAGCGGCAATATGCAGCTTGATCGTATCGCCGGGTTTATAGGCCGGTTTATCCAGCTTCATGGTAACGCGGTCCGGACGCGCCGCCCCCTGGCCTTCGCTGTTATCCTGCCAGCTGTACCCTGCCCAGAAGCGTACGCTGCTGACGACATCATCTGGCCCTTTGACTTCCAGGCGATAGGCGCCCCACTCTACCGGGAAACTGACTTTCGCCGTTTGCCCGGCAGAGAGATCGAGCGATTCCTCACCTTCCTGAAGATCTTTTTGATCGAACTGTGACTGCCAGCCTTCGCTCTCGGACCAGTTCCAGTAGTAGTCGCGACGTTCGCGAATTAATCGCACCTGCAGCCCGGAGACCGCTTTCTTTTCGCCTTTGGCATCGGCGTAGACAATTTCAAATGCGGCGTTGCTGTTTTCATCCACTACCGGCTGCTTGATCGTGCTGTCGGTACGATAGTCATAAACCTCTTTCAGGGCGAATTCCGGACGGATGCCAGGCAGCGTTTCGGCCGGCCAGATCGGCTGCCTGACGGTGCGCGTAACCGGTCTGCCGCCGGACTCCAGCAGGCTGGCCTGCAGGATCACCTGCAGCGGCGAGCGGCTCTCCTGCCACTGGCTGGCGGCGGTGACTTCCGCATGTCCCTGGTCATCCAGGGTGGTCTGCACTTCATCCAGGCTGCGGGAAAGATTCTCCTCGGCAATGTCGCCAAACTGGAAGCCCGGCAGCGCAGGTACCGCGTCGCGCAGCGGACGCAGGAACAGTTTACCCTGCAGCGAGTTGCCGCTGGCCGGCGCGCCGTACAAATACGCCCCGCTTACGGCAAAGCTGACATCCGCAGCCGGCGAAACGGGGGCATTTTGCGGCGTGAGATTCAGCGCCATGCGCTCAGGCATAAAATCTTCAACGTGAAAATCCCACTCGCGCGGCTGGTTATCGCCGGTACTGGCGCGAATGTGCCACATCCCGGTCGCCGCGCCGCTATCGAGCGGATAAGTAAATTGATACAGGCCATTGATCGGTTTGCTGACCGTCGAGCGGATTACCTGGCCATCCGGCTGCACCACTTCCAGCTTTACCGGCTGTTCGGGAAGCGGCCTGCCGTCGCTATCGCGCAGTAACGCGTTGAGGATCACCGTTTCGCCCGGGCGGTAGAGATCGCGCGGACCAAACATAAACAGCTGCTTGCTAAAGCCCGGCGCGCCGGCAATAGAAAACTCAGCCAGATCCAGCGCCGGAAGTTTAAGATCCAGCAGAGTGGTTTGCCCGTCCTTACGCGCCAGCAGCAGCGCCGCGTCTTTATCCGTTTGCAACGTCACGTGCCCCTGAGCGTCGCTCTTCGCCTGCGCCAGGGTTTGCCCTTTGGCGTTCAGAAGCTGCACATCGATACCGGACTGCGCCGCGCCGTTTTCCAGACTCTGGGTAAAGATATCCAGCCGATGGTGATAACGGTGCGCGGATACGCCAATATCGCTGAGGGTGAACAGCGTCGCAGCGTTGCTATAGCTGTAGCGGCCCGCCTGATTCATCACCGCGATATAGACGCCCGGCTCCTGCAGTGGCTTGATATCCGCCAGCGGCAACAGCAGCTTTTCGCGCGTATTGCGCGCGGGGTTGAGGTCAAAACGGCCGGTGTAGACCAGATCGGCCATCTTCAGCAGCTCGTCCGACTCCCAGTTGCTCAAGGAATTCCGGTATTCCCATTGGCTGACGAAGGCCGAAAGTGATTCAGGTTTAATCCGGAAAAAATTGACGTCGATGTTATCGACATTCAGCGCCATCACCGGCAGTCCGGCCACGACTTTCCCCGGCAGCAGCGAGCCGCGGCTGGCAAAGCCGATGCTCGGGGCGATGTCGCGGGTGGTAATGGTTTTTTCAAAGCTGCTGTCAAAAGTCGCTTTATTCAGCGCCGCCAGGGTGGGATCCACCGAAACGATCAGCTCGCGTTTTGGCTCAAGATGGCGAAGACGCAGCTCTTTAAGGTTGGGCGCCAGCTCCCATGCCCCGTCAACTTTGCCGCTTTTTTTGTCGACCAGATGCACGCTGCGGGAGAAATCCTGATCCGGCTGTAGAGGAATAGAAAAAGTCAGCACCAGCGTCGCCGCGCCGTCGAGCTGAACTTCAGAGGCATCCAGCAGCGTTAACGCTTTGCCTTTGCTTTTCTCAGCCAGCGCCGCCAGCTGGGCGCTGTCCGGCTTCGCGGGCGCGTTATCCGCCGCTGCGGATGCCGCCGGCGCGGCCGCCTGCGGTTTGCCGCTGTCGTCGCAGCCGGTTATCGATAGCGCGGTAAGTAGCGCCAGAGACAGCGCCGCCAAACGAAATGGTTTCATCCTTCTAACCCCTCGGCCCGCAGGCCAGATACATTCAGTGAACACATTATTAAGCGTTAACGGCAGAATTACCAATAGCCCGTCAGCCCGCAATATTGGTAGATAACCGGAGCGGCGACCCCGCGAACCACGGATAGCTGGAGTGAATTAATTTAGCGGATATATCGCGCTACGATTTTTCTTACCTCGACCTTTAATATCCTCAACCATCGGCACTTTTTATTCTGAAATCCCGCTCTCTCCGGCCATATAAATTGACAAGGCGCGAGTTTTCTATTTATTGTTCGGGATATCAATGCCTTTAAAATATAAATCATTACCCTGGCGATGATAGTGACTGTCCGTTCCACAGTCTTCCGGAAAGCACAACATCAACCCATCTCATATTCCTTATATGGGATAAATAATATGGAAGTTATTTATGTCTCAAATGGTCGCACTGTCGATTATTATTTTAATTCTTTATATCGGCGACGTTGTTTCTACCCGCACAAAAGCCTGGATTCCCTCGGTATTTGTCTGTGCCGTTCTGTTTTTAGTCGGCTACTGGACATTTTTTCCGGCAGATATCATTAGCCGGGCCGGGATCGGTACGCCAGTTGCCATAATGCTCATGTATCTGTTAATCACTAATATGGGCACCCTGCTGTCGCTGAAAGAGCTGGCGCAGCAGTGGAAGACCGTGGTCATCTCTCTCGCCGGTATTGCCGGGATCGCGGTGGCCGTCTTTGCGGTGAGCATGATGCTATTCGATCTTAACACCGCGCTGGTCACCATTCCTCCGCTGGTCGGGGGTATCGTGTCATCGCTGATTATGTCGCAGGGCGCCAGTAACGCCGGCCTGGTAGACCTGTCGGTTTTTGCCATTTTGATTTACGTGATGCAGGGGTTCGCCGGATATCCGCTGACCGCGATTATGCTGCAACGAGAAGGCAAAACGCTGCTTGCCCGCTACCGCAGCGGCGAACAGCGCCCTGATGACATTGCCGAAGAGCACGCGATGCTCGCCGTCGGCGAGGAGAAAATGCCGCGCCTGTTCAGTAAAATCCCCGTCAGCTACAACAGCAATTACTTTAAATTCCTGCGTCTGGCGCTGGTCGGCTGTCTGGCCTGGGTCGTCGCTGACCTCGCAAAGCCAATCGTGAATATCAGCCCCTTCGTACTGTGTCTGTTTTTTGGCGTCGTATTTACCTCGTTAGGCTTCCTGGAAAAACATACCCTGCATAAGGCTAACGGCTTTGGCTTCGCCATTATGGCGTTGATGCTCTTTATCTTTGATACGTTGAACAAAGCCACGCCGGAGATGCTGCTGCGTCTGCTATTCCCGATGGTAGTGTTAATCGCCACGGCGGTGATAGGTATGTTTGTTGTCTCCTGGCTGGTCGGAAAACTGCTTGGCGTCAGCGGTCCGATGGCATTCGCCATCTCTTTGACCGCGCTGTACGGTTTTCCCGCCGACTACATTATTACCAACGAGGCCATCAACGCCCTCACCCACGATGAAAAAGAGCGCCAGATGCTCACCCACCATATGCTGGGCCCGATGCTGGTTGGCGGATTCGTCTCCGTCACCATGGTTTCGGTGGTGTTAGCCGGAATTCTGGTCGGCTATCTGACGCCGGTGCTCGGTTGAGCGCGTTGAATTTTTAGCAAATTATGGAGCCATTGATGATTAACCCTGATATCACCGCGATTATCGCCAGACAAGAACAGGCGATGATCGCTTTTCGCCGCGACCTGCACGCCCATCCGGAACTTCCCTGGGAGGAGAAGCGCACGACGGATCGCGTCGCCGCCGAACTGGAGGCTATCGGTATCCCTTACCGCCGCACTCATCCCACCGGAATCATCGCCGACATCATCGGCGGCAAGCCGGGTAAAACTGTGGCTCTGCGCGCCGATATGGATGCGCTGCCGGTACGGGAGCTGAACGATCCGCTCGACTATAAATCACAAACGCCCGGGAAAATGCACGCCTGCGGCCACGACGCCCATACCGCCATGCTGCTGACCGCCGCCCATGCATTATATGATGTTCGCGAACAGCTGACGGGCAACGTACGGCTCATCTTTCAGCCTGCGGAAGAGATTGCCGAAGGGGCAAAGGCGATGATACAGCAGGGAGCGATTGATAACGTGGATAACGTTTTCGGAATGCATATCTGGTCGGGCACGCCGTCCGGCAAAATCTCCTGTAACGTCGGTTCATCCTTTGCCTCAGCCGATTTACTGAAAGTGACCTTCCGCGGCCGCGGCGGCCATGGTTCGATGCCGGAGGCCTGCGTCGATGCGGCGGTCGTCGCTTCCGCTTTCGTGATGAATCTACAGGCTATTGTGGCGCGAGAAACTTCCCCGCTGGAATCTGCGGTAGTGACTATCGGCAAAATGGATGTCGGCACGCGCTTTAACGTCATCGCTGAAAACGCCGTTCTTGACGGTACCGTACGCTGCTTTAGTCTTGAAGCGCGCCAGCGGCTGGAAACGGCGATTAGCCGCTATGCCGAGCATACTGCCGCAGTGTATGGGGCGACCGCTCAGGTTGACTACTGCTACGGTACGCTACCGGTGATCAACGAAGAGCGCAGCGCGCTGCTGGCGCAGTCGGTTATCCGCGACGCATTCGGCGATAGCGTCCTTTTCAACGAAAAGCCGACTACCGGCGGAGAAGATTTCAGTTTTTATATGGAAAATATCCCCGGCGCCTTTGCGCTGCTTGGCTCAGGAAATAAAGAGAAAGGCAGCGACTACGCGCACCATCACGGCTGCTTTAATATTGACGAGCAGGTGATGAAAAGCGGCGCTGAACTGTACGCGCAGTACGCCTGGCGCTATCTGCAGCAAAACGCGTTTTAAGCCCCCCCTCCCCCGACGCTGCTCGGGGGAGCATCACATTCCCACCGCCTCTTCTTGAAAATGCCTTGTCGATATCGCAAAAAACAACAACAATCACTCTATTGTTGATGACACGGAGGCACTCATGTCTACCTCGTTTTTTGTCGCTGCCGACTGGCTGGCAGAGCATATTGATGACCCGGAAATCCAGATTATCGACGCGCGGATGGCGCCGCCGGGACAGGAAGAGCGCGATCTTAACGCTGAGTATCAGGCCGGTCATATTCCCGGCGCCGTCTTTTTTGATATCGAAGCCCTCTCCGATCACACCAGCCCGCTGCCGCACATGATGCCGCGCGCGGAGGCGTTTGCCGTCGCCATGCGCGAACTAGGCGTCAGCAGCGATAAGCACCTGGTGGTATACGATGAAGGTAATCTCTTCTCTGCGCCGCGCGCCTGGTGGATGCTGCGCACGTTCGGCGTTGAAAAGGTGTCGATTGTTGCGGGTGGGCTGGAAGGCTGGCGCCGCGATGGGCTACCGCTGGAGCAAGGCCTTCCCGAACTGCCGGAAGGGGATTTTGACGGACGCGTCGATCCGCTGGCGATCAAGCGGCTGACCGATGTGCTGCTGGTCAGCCATGAAGGATCGGCGCAGATCGTCGATGCGCGTCCGGCAGGGCGCTTTAATGGCCAGGTGGCAGAGCCGCGACCGGGCCTGCGCTGCGGGCATATTCCCGGCGCGCTAAACGTGCCGTGGACTGAACTGGTGATTAACGGCGAACTTAAAACCACTGATGAACTCAACGAGATTTTTGCGCGTCAGGGCGTCGATTTTGAACGGCCGATTATTGCCAGCTGCGGCTCTGGCGTAACGGCGGCGGTCGTCGTGCTGGCGCTCACTACTCTCGGCGTTAACGGCGTTAGCCTGTACGACGGCTCATGGAGCGAATGGGGCGCGCGGACGGATTTACCGATTGAGCCGGCCCAATAGGCAGTAGATAGCACAACGGGGGCCCGGGCCCCCGTTGTGTTAAATAATACGATTTTGCTTAAAGTCGCGCAGGAAGCTGCCCCAGCGCTTTTCATAAAATGGCGTAATGTGGGCGATCATAAAGTGGCTAATTCCCTTTTCACCCTCCACCACCTGACAGATGTCAATCGGCTCATCGCCGGGAAGCGTATCGGTCGCCACGCTGCCGGTCGCCTGAATAACCTCCTCAATATCGCCTTCCGCTTCAATGCCAATCAGCAGGTTGGCTGGCGCATCGGCGCTGTCTTTGATAGAGCATAAAAACGCGCGCTTCACCGTTTTCAGCGTCTTAAACAGCGTGGTCAGCGAGTCCACCATCTGCGCGGGCGGCTCGGCAACCTCAGACAGCAGCAGCGACTCTCCGCCTTCCAGCACGGTCTGGGTGCTGAGCGGGCTGCCCTCTTCGCCCAGCAGATGGCTGATCTCACGCGGCGCAAACTCTTTGCCGGTGGCGAGTTTGGCATTGAGATAGAGCGTCTCGCCGAGGGTCATGGCAAATAGCGTGCGCACCGGCATCACCACGAAAGACTGTTCGTCCTCAACGGCCTGCTGCAGCGCCGCCAGCGAGGTGAAGAAAGGAATGACCGATGTACCATCATCTTTTTCCCAGTGCTGCAGATCCAGTACGCTGTCTTCAACGACCTGCTCGCCCTGCGCGGCGGCTCCCGGTACCCAAACGGTGGCTTCCAGCAAACTGCGGAAAAAAGCCGGACGATGGCCTGGTTCTATAGCCGCCTTCTCCAGCAGGATTTCTAGCTCATTTTTAGTTTCGGACATAGTAGTTCCACAACGATGATCCCTCCGCCCCGACGCTCTCCTCAGCGGGAGAAAACCGAACGTTGTCTCATCCTCAGGGAGAGAGTCAGGGTGAGGGGAAAGAGTTATTCCGCGGTCAACAGATTCGCAATAGTGCGCACGCCGAGGCCGGTCGCGCCCGCCGACCACTGCTCAACCGCAGATTTGCGGTAGGTCGCCGAGCAGTCGATGTGCAGCCAGCCTTCATGGTAATTCTCCACGAAGTGGGACAGGAAGCCCGCCGCGGTGCTGGCGCCGGCCGGATAGGCCGCGCTGCCGGTATTGTTCAGTTCAGCAAAGTTGGACGGCAGCTGGCCGCGGTGGAACTCAGCCAGCGGCAGACGCCAGAAAGCTTCGTTTTCAGCCTGCGCGCTCGCCAGCAGGCGATTCGCCAGCCTGTCGTCAAAGCTGAACAGGGCGTGATAGTCATTGCCCAGCGCGGTTTTCGCCGCGCCGGTCAGCGTGGCGGCATCGATGATCAGCTCCGGCTTTTGCGCCGAAGCATCGATCAAGCCGTCCGCCAGCACCAGACGACCTTCCGCATCGGTGTTCATGATTTCCACGGTTTTGCCGTTGCGATAGTGAATAATATCGCCCAGTTTGAAGGCGTTACCGCTAATCAGGTTATCGGCACAGCACAGATACAGCTTCACGCGCTTGTTCAGGCCGCGAGTAATGGCGAACGCCAGCGCGCCGGTTACCGTCGCCGCGCCGCCCATATCGGACTTCATTGAGTCCATAAATGCGCTCTGCTTGATGCTGTATCCGCCTGAGTCAAAGGTAATGCCTTTGCCGACCAGACAGGCGTATACCGGAGCTTCTTTGTCGCCAGTCGGGTTATAGTCCAGCGCCAGCAGGACCGGCGGACGCTCGGATCCGCGGCCGACGGTGTGGAGGCCCAGGTAGTTCTGCTCGCGCAGATCTTCGCCCTTAGTGATGCGATAAGAGACGTTATCGCAGGCCACGCTGCACAGCAGGTCTACCGCACGCTGCGCCAGCTGTTCCGGCCCCAGCTCTTCCGCCGGGGCGTTGATGGTGTCGCGCACCCAGTCAATAATGGTCAGGCGGTTATCCAGTTCGCTTTTCTGCGCATCGTCAAGAGCTGGCCACTCAACTTTGCGACTGCCTTTCGGGCCTTTATAACCCGCCCAGAACGCCCATGCGCGGTCGGTATCCCAGCCCTCGCCGTCAAGCGCGACATGTTTAATACCCATGCCGTCAATTTTACGCGCCGCGCGCTGAATCAAACCCAGGTCGTCTTTGCCGTTCAGGTGCAGGGCGATGCCGTCGTTATTCATGCTGTAAGACGCTTTTTCTCCCCAGCGCGCATCGGCTGGCTGAGCGGTAAGCGTAATTTTCATAGCTTCGGTCATTATCATTATCCTTCTTAGCAAACGGGCCGCCGTATGGCAGCCCGTAAAGTTCTTTCGCTCGTTGATTCACTCGGCTTAAAACCACCGGGTAAATCATGACGCGAAAATTATTCGGCTTCGTCTAACCAGACTAGCAGAATCGCCTCAAGAATTTTTTCATTGGATGCGTTTGGATCGTCATCAAACTCTTCCAGGTCGCAAATCCACTGATGCAGATCGGTGAAGCGAACGGTTTTCGGGTCGAGATCCGGGAAAGCGTCGTACAGCGCTTCGCCGATTTCACGACTATCGGTCCATTTCAGTCCCATATTAATGCTCGCGTGCGTGGTTGATGGTGTAACGCGGAATTTCGATGACCAAATCTTCGTCAGTCACCCGCGCCTGGCAGCTCAGACGGCTGTCGGGTTCAAGCCCCCAGGCCTTATCCAGCATGTCGTCTTCATCTTCGGTACTTTCAGCCAGCGAGTCAAAGCCTTCGCGCACGATGCAGTGGCAGGTGGTGCAGGCACAGGATTTTTCGCAGGCGTGTTCAATCTCAATGCCGCTACGCAGAGCAGCATCAAGAATGGTCTCACCGGTCTCAGCTTCCACAACTACGCCATCCGGACACAGGTCCTGGTGGGGCAGAAAAACAATTTTTGGCATTTTAAACCTCGTCCACGGATTGGCCTTTCAGCGCGATACGGACCGATTGATCCATACGACGTGCGGCAAATTCCTGGGTTTGTGTGTCGATATTTTTAATCGCTTCTTTGATTGCATCGGCATCATCGCCTGCCGCTGCGGCGCGTACTTGCTCCGCGGCGTCATCGATAGCCTGACGCTCTGCGGCGCTTAACAGCGCGGCGTCGGAGGCCAGCGCGCTGACCAGACTTTCCAGCACGCGTGCGGCTTCAACTTTTTGCTCGGCCAGCATACGCGCCTGGACGTCCTGTTCGGCGTAGCTCATCGAATCTTTAATCATGCTGGCGATCTCGCCGTCGGTCAGACCGTAGGACGGCTTCACCTGAATTGAGGCCTCGACGCCGGTCGATTTCTCCATCGCCGTCACGCTCAGCAGGCCGTCGGCATCCACCTGGAAGGTCACGCGAATATGCGCTCCGCCCGCCGGTAATGCCGGAATGCCGCGCAGCGCAAAGCGCGCCAGGGAACGGCAGTCCTGCACCAGCTCGCGCTCGCCCTGCATAACATGGATAGACATCGCCGTCTGGCCATCTTTGAAGGTGGTGAACTCCTGCGCGCGCGCGACAGGTATGGTGGTGTTACGCGGAATAACCTTTTCCACCAGGCCACCCATGGTTTCCAGCCCCAGGGAGAGTGGGATGACATCAAGCAGCAGCAGTTCGCTGTCCGGCTTATTGCCTACCAGAATGTCCGCCTGAATCGCCGCGCCGATGGCGACGACTTTATCCGGATCGATAGAGGTCAGCGGCGTACGGCCAAAGAACTCGCCGACGCGTTCACGCACCAGCGGCACGCGGGTCGAGCCGCCCACCATCACCACTTCCAGAACCTCTTGCGCCTCAACGCCTGCATCTTTCAACGCGCGACGGCAGGCCAATAATGTACGTTTTACCAGCGGCGCGATCAGCTCATTAAACTGGCTGCGGGTCACTTCACCCTGCCAGCCACCGACATTCACCCGCGCCGTATCGGCATCGCTGAGGGCGATTTTTGCCGCGATGGCCGCGTCGAGCAGCTCACGCTGCAGGCGGTTATCGCTGCGATCGTTCAGGCCAGCCTGCTCGCGCAGATAATCGGCCAACAGATGATCGAAATCGTCACCGCCGAGCGCGGAATCGCCGCCGGTCGCCAGGACTTCAAATACGCCGCGACTCAAGCGCAGCACGGAGATATCAAAAGTGCCGCCGCCGAGATCGTAAACCGCGATAGTTCCTTCCTGACCGGAGTCCAGACCGTAGGCAATCGCCGCCGCAGTGGGTTCGTTCAGAAGACGCAGGACGTGCAGGCCCGCCAGACGCGCGGCATCTTTGGTACCCTGACGCTGGGCATCATCGAAGTAGGCCGGCACGGTGATCACTACGCCGTCAAGCTCGCCCGCCAGCGCCTCGGTGGCGCGTGCGGCCAGCGCCTTCAGAATATCGGCAGAAACGCGAACCGGATTGAGCAGTCCGCCCGTTGTCTGAATCATCGGCAGGCCGTTTTCGCTGGCCTGCAGGTGATAAGGCAGATGCGGGTAGCGGGCCTCGATATCGGCCAAAGAGCGCCCCATCATGCGTTTGACGGAGCTAATGGTGTTGACCGGATCCTGAGCGGCGTTTTGTCGCGCGTCGTAGCCCACCGTCAAACCCGAAGCCTGATAGTTCACCACCGATGGCAGCAAATAGCGCCCCTGATGGTCGGGCAGGGTTTCGGCCTGGCCGCTACGCACGGTAGCAACCAGTGAATTGGTGGTGCCCAGGTCGATACCCGCCGCCAGACGTCGCTGGTGCGGCGCGGCGCTCAGGCCAGGCTCACTAATTTGTAATAAGGCCATAATTGCTTCCGAAAATTAAAAATCGAGCAGTTTTTCTTCGAGTTGTTCCGCACTGCTTCGCAGTTTATCGAGAAAACGCAGCTTGCGCACGGTATCCGCCGCCGCCTCCCACGTCTCGTTATTCAGTTGTTCAACCATCAGCTGATGCCGGGTATCAAATTGCGCTTTGACCCGCTTGATAAAACTTTCCAGCCGCGCTTCATCTTTCGCCTTGCCTATCTCATCAAGCTCTTCGCGCAGTTCCAGCTGTTCCATCAGGAACGCGGTATCGCGCACGGTATGCTGCTCGCTGGCGAGATCGAATCCGTGAAGCGAAAGGAGATATTCGGCGCGGGTCAGCGGGTGGCGAAGGGTTTGCCACGCCTGATTGATGGTGGCGGACTGCTGCACCGCGGCAAGCTGTTCGGCCGCGCTGCCGCTGGCGAACTTGTCCGGATGATACTGGCGCTGTAGCTCCTGGTACCGGGCAGCCAGAGGTTCTAACGAAAGGGTATAGCTGGCCGGTAACCCGAAGAGGGTAAAATAGTCCATAACAACCTCAGGGTTAACGAGATAAAGCAAACCCCACTTACGGATGTCCGCAGTGGGGTTAAGATGACATTGCAATTACACGTTAAAGCTTTCGCCGCAGCCGCACTCGTCTTTCACGTTCGGGTTGGTGAACTTAAACCCTTCGTTAAGACCTTCTTTGACGAAGTCCAGCTGCGTGCCGTCGAGGAACTGCAAGCTTTTGCCGTCGATCACGACCTTCACGCCTTTGTCTTCAAACACGGTGTCTTCTGCCGCCGGCTCGTCAACAAACTCCAGTACATAAGCCATACCCGAGCAGCCGGAAGTTCTGACTCCCAGGCGCAGACCAAACCCTTTACCGCGGTTGGCCAGAAAGGTGTTGACTCGCGCTGCTGCACTGTCGCTTAAAGTAATCGACATAACAAACCTCAACTCTTAATTATTTTGCTTCACGTTTGCTTTTGTAATCCGCAATCGCGGCTTTAATCGCGTCTTCCGCCAGAATAGAGCAGTGAATTTTCACCGGCGGCAGTTCGAGCTCGTCGGCGATATCGGTGTTTTTAATCGCCTGAGCTTCGTCCAGCGACTTCCCTTTCACCCATTCGGTCACCAGGGAGCTGGAGGCAATAGCGGAACCGCAGCCGTAGGTCTTGAAACGCGCGTCTTCAATGATACCTTCATTGTTGACTTTAATCTGCAACTTCATCACGTCGCCGCACGCCGGTGCGCCAACCATACCGCTGCCGACGTTTTCGTCGCTATTGTCGAAAGAGCCGACGTTGCGCGGATTCTCGTAATGATCGATAACTTTTTCGCTGTAAGCCATGATGAATTCTCCTTATTGGTGCCGAATTAGTGATGTGACCATTCAATGCTGTTCAAATCCACGCCCTGCTTGAACATTTCCCACAGCGGAGAGAGTTCGCGCAGACGGCCGATGGAGTTACGGACCAGATTGATGGTGTAGTCAATCTCTTCTTCGGTAGTAAAACGACCTAAAGAGAAACGAATAGAGCTATGCGCCAGCTCGTCGGTCATCCCCAGCGCGCGCAGCACGTAGGACGGCTCGAGGCTTGCGGAAGTACAGGCTGAACCGGAGGAGACCGCCAGGTCTTTCAGCGCCATAATCAGCGACTCGCCTTCAACGTAGTTAAAGCTGACGTTGAGAATGTTCGGCGCGCCCTGCTCGAGATCGCCGTTCAGGTAGACCTCTTCCATATCTTTTACGCCGTCCCACAGACGGTTACGCAGGCCGCGCAGGCGGGCCATTTCGCTTTCCATCTCTTCTTTCGCGATACGGTAAGCTTCACCCATACCGACGATCTGGTGGACTGGCAGCGTCCCGGAACGCATACCGCGCTCGTGACCACCGCCGTGCATCTGCGCTTCGATACGGATACGCGGCTTACGACGCACGTACAGCGCGCCGATGCCTTTCGGGCCGTAGATTTTGTGGCCGGAGAAGGACATCAGGTCCACTTTCAGCTGGCTCAGGTCGATAGGCAGCTTGCCCACGCTCTGGGTCGCGTCAACGTGGTAAATGATACCGCGGGCGCGGCACATCTCGCCAATGGTAGCGATATCCTGCACCACGCCGATTTCGTTATTCACGTGCATAATGGAAACCAGGATGGTGTCATCACGCATCGCGGCTTCCAGCTCTTTTAAATCGATAATGCCGTTACGCTGCGGGGCGAGGTAGGTCACTTCAAACCCTTCGCGCTCCAGCTGACGGCAGGTATCCAGCACGGCTTTGTGTTCGGTTTTGCTGGTGATGATGTGCTTGCCTTTTTTCTGATAAAAGTTGGCTGCACCTTTAATCGCCAGGTTATCGGATTCCGTCGCGCCGGAGGTAAAAACGATTTCGCGCGGGTCAGCGCCGACCAGCTCGGCAATCTGATTACGGGCGATATCTACCGCCTCTTCAGCCTGCCAGCCAAAACGGTGTGAACGAGAGGCCGGGTTACCAAAGGTCCCGTCCAGGGTCAGGAACTGCATCATTTTCTCGGCAACACGCGGGTCCACCGGCGTGGTTGCGGAGTAATCGAGATAGATCGGTAATTTCATTGCTCTATAAACTCCGTACATCGCTTCAATGCAAGGAATCAGGCAACCGGCTGGATGTACGACCGAGTACACAGGATGTCGGAGCATCCCGGCCTGATTCGAAAATCTTTTTATCTTTTTTACTCAGTTCGTTTCAGCTTGCAGCACATCGCTGCAAGATGAAACTGAACGAGAACTACGCGCGCAGTTTGACGTCGATAGCGTCCTGAGCACGGGTATTACGCTGGGATTCATGGTTGTGCTGACGACCGGAGACATCGAGGATTTCCTGGTTATTCACCAGTTCGCCCAGCGTGATGTTATTCAGAAAACCTGTCAGTCGCTCGCTCAGATCGCGCCACAGCGCGTGAGTAAGGCACTTATCGCCGCCCTGGCAGCCGCCTTTACCCTGACAACGGGTGGCGTCAACGGATTCGTCTACTGCGCTGATAACTTCACCAACCGCGATGCTACCCGCTTCTTTACCTAACAGATAACCGCCGCCTGGACCACGTACGCTGGAAACCAGACCATTTTTGCGCAGGCGAGAGAACAGCTGTTCCAGATAGGAAAGCGAAATTCCCTGACGCTCTGAAATATCAGCCAACGGAACCGGACCCGATTCAGAGTTGAGCGCAACGTCAAGCATCGCGGTCACGGCATAACGCCCTTTAGATGTCAGTCTCATGTCTTACTTAACCTCAAACTCGCCCCTGCCCGGGCTTTTTATTAATATGGGTATTGCATAGCAAGGGCAAGTCTGACATTCCCGAGTAAATTGGTCAACTATTTACTTGACTGTTTTAGTCAGGTATTTGGCTTTCCGTGCCGTTTCACTTCAGCGCGGCCTGACGCCCTCACTCCGCCCCTCTTCCACAGGGAGAGGGGAACCCGCAACGACCGTGCCAGCATCGCGCCGCCGGGCAACGGCGGGCACTATTATTCTTTATTTTTCTGCTGCTGCTCAATTGACGCCAGCATGCCGCGCAGGATGTTCAGCTCCTGGCTTTCCGGACGGGCGCGAGTAAACAAACGGCGCAGTTTGTTCATCACCTGACCCGGGTGGCTGGCGCGAATAAAACCGGTTGCCAGCAGCGTCTGCTCCAGATGACCGTAGAAACGCTCTAAATCATCCACCAGCGGATACGGGGTTTCCTCATGCTCAACGACAGGTTCATTTTGTTCCTGCGCCGCCAGCCAGGCCATCCGGACTTCATAGGAGATAACCTGTACCGCCATCGCCAGGTTCAGCGAACTGTATTCCGGATTCGCGGCAATCGCCACGTGGTAGTGACACTTCTGCAGCTCTTCGTTAGTCAGGCCTACGCGTTCGCGGCCAAATACCAGCGCGATCGGCGCATGCTTCGCTTCCGCAACGCTTTTCAGACCGCATTCACGCGGATCGAGCATCGGCCACGGCAGCGTGCGGGAGCGCGCGCTGGTTCCCACGACCAGGCTGCACCCCGCCAGGGCCTCATCGAGGGTATCAACGATGTTGGCATTGCCAATCACGTCGCTGGCTCCGGCCGCCAGAGCGATGGCCTGAGAATCAGGTTTAACCAGAGGATTGACCAGCCAGAGGTTGGTTAACCCCATGGTTTTCATTGCGCGGGCGACGGAGCCCATATTGCCGGTGTGTGAGGTTTCTACCAGTACGATTCGAATATTTTGCAGCATTATGGTTCTTCGGCTAAAGATTATTCGTGCATGCTATCATAAAACGGAGACATAAGCAGATTTCACTGTTACTATATGCGCCGTTTTTTCCCGTTCTTTAACATCCAGTGAGAGATACCGATGCATCCGATGCTGAACATCGCCGTGCGCGCAGCGCGCAAGGCGGGTAATTTAATTGCCAAGCACTACGAAACCCCTGACTCCGTAGAAACCAGCCAGAAAGGCAGCAATGATTTTGTGACCAACGTCGATAAAGCCGCAGAGGCGATGATTATCGAAACCATTCGCAAATCTTACCCGCAGCACACCATCATCACCGAAGAAAGCGGTGAGCACGCTGGTGAAGATCAGGATGTTC
This sequence comes from Klebsiella sp. K5-306, assembly GCF_051835185.1. Lineage (NCBI taxonomy): Bacteria > Pseudomonadati > Pseudomonadota > Gammaproteobacteria > Enterobacterales > Enterobacteriaceae > Klebsiella > Klebsiella sp. K5-306. Next base: position 56,603 of record NZ_JAIFJY010000003.1, on the reverse strand, counting down.
AATGGGTTATCGATCCACTGGATGGCACCACCAACTTTGTAAAACGTCTACCCCACTTCGCCGTATCCATTGCCGTACGCATTAAAGGCCGTACTGAAGTAGCCGTGGTTTACGATCCAATGCGTAACGAACTGTTTACCGCAACCCGCGGTCAGGGCGCGCAGCTGAACGGCTACCGCCTGCGCGGCAGCAGCGCTCGCGATCTCGATGGCACGATCATCGCCACCGGCTTCCCGTTCAAAGCAAAACAGCATGCGACCTCCTACATGAACATCCTCGGCAACATGTTCACCGAATGCGCGGACTTCCGCCGTACCGGTTCCGCCGCCCTGGATCTGGCCTACGTTGCTGCTGGCCGCGTTGACGGCTACTTTGAAATCGCGCTGAAACCGTGGGATTTCGCGGCCGGCGAGCTGATCGCCCGTGAAGCCGGCGCTATCGTCTGCGACTTTACCGGCGGCCATAACTACCTGCTGACCGGCAACATCGTTGCAGGTAACCCGCGCGTTGTGAAAGCGATGCTGGCCAATATGCGCGAGCAGCTGAGCGAAGCGCTGAAGCGTTAATTTCTCACTGAATGAAAAACAAAAAGGAAGCCGCGGCTTCCTTTTTTTATCGCTTCAAAACGGACGCAGGCCGCCGCCCGATGGCATCGCGCTGCTCCACATCACTATCGCCGCCGCCAGTAAGATCACGCCGCCGGCCAGCGCCAGCGTTGCCCAGCCAATCTGCTTCCACAGTGCCGGCGCCCGGCCGGCGCTCAGCCTGACCGCCAGCTGACGGAAGCCATGCACCAGCAGGGCCAGCGCGCTAATCGTTAACGAGGTACCTGCCGCCATCGCCATCGCGGCCGCCATGCCCCAGCTAAATACGCCGATAACCTTGCTGAATAACAGCACCATAATCGCTCCGGAGCAGGGCCGCATCCCCATTGACAGCACGATAGCCAGCCGAGCCCGCCAGTCGTCGCCGCTTTGCAGCTGTTCCGGCGCCGGCAGATGCTGATGCCCGCAGCCGCAGTTGGCGTGATGAACGTGATGCGCGGTGAAGGCGGTGAATGTCGGCCGGCGCAGCAGTACGCGCAGCTTTTTTAGCGCACGCCAGCACAACAAAAGGCCCAGCGCGCCGACCAGCAGATAGCTTCCCTTTTCCAGCCAAAAGCTGCTCAGATGCAGCTGTCTTGCCGGCAGCCGCAGCAGCGTCAGTACCACCACCACTAAGGCGATGGCCACCAGTCCCTGCAGCAGCGAGGCGGCCAGGGTCAGGCCGATGCTCGATTTCAGCTTCGACGGATGGGTTGCCAGCCAGGTGGTTATGACCACCTTGCCATGCCCCGGCCCCAGCGCATGCAGGACGCCGTAGGCGAAGCTAAATCCCAGCAGCGACAGCCCGGCAGCGGCAGGATTCTCCGCTACCGCCTGCAGAAGCCGACTCAGTTCGACATTCAGCGCGCGCTGCCAGACCGCGCTTTGCAGCAGCACCTGCGGCCAGGCCCGCCATAGCCAGAAGCCAGCTCCGGCTGCCAGCAGCAGAAACAGCGCCAGCGGCCACAGCTGACGCCAGCGCGGCGAACGGCCGTTTTGTGCAAAAATCACTGACATTGCAGCGTTACCTTTTGCGCGAAGTAATTCCCCAGTTCCATATCCTCCGGCGGCGCATCCGCTTTATCCAGCGACTGCGCGTAGGACAACATTTTTTCATTAGGTTTCGGCGTCATCACTTTTGCCGTGCAGCCCGCTGTCATTGCAGCCGGCAGAACAAAGTCTGCGTCCTGGTCATAATACATATCAACATAATAAGTTGGGTCGTAGGTGGAAAAGGTGAAGGTTTGCCCGGCCAGAGGCTGCGGCTTCGCCAGCGGCAGAGTAAAAGAGAGTACCGCCTGATGGCCGCTGCGCTCAAGGCCATAGCCATCGGGCCGATTATCAAACTTCACTCTCTCGCCGTTATGCCACAGCTCGCTGAAATAGTGCTGGCCCAGTACGTTAGCCATCACTTCCGCCGCCAGCTTTTTCCAGATTTCGCTACCGGGTTTGGCGTTGCCCGCATCATAGAGCAGATCGGCGGAGGTGATTTCATCCATCGTCCAGCGCATTTTAAAGCCGGTAAGCTGCCCATTTTCCGCTACGGCCTCGGTTTGCAGACTAATGAAACTGTGCGGATGCGCCGCCGCAGATAGCGATAAAAACATGAAAAACGCTACGCTGACGCATTGTTTCACTCTCTTCATCTGTTCCTCGCGTGAAAAATTCTGTGAACCCCGCCAGCAATCCTGATGTAAAGACCCGGAAATGCCCTGTTCACCCGCAATACATTAACTACTCTTAACGAAAACCCTAACTGGAACTAACCGGATGATGACAGTGATTGAACCACCATCTGTGCTTTCCAGTCCACAGCGCCGTAGCCAGGTGCTCCTGATGTTTTATCTGCCCGGGCAGTCCGTGACGCCCGAATGGCTGGGTAACCTCACCCAGGTTGATGAGGATACCGCCCGGCAGGACATCGCGGAGACGGGACGCGAAATTCAGCGTTATCACCGCTTGACCCTGACTTCACAAGCGGACGGCAGCTATCGGATGGAAGGCGCCGCGCTCGATCAACGCTTATGCCTGCTGCACGGCCTGCGCCGCGGGCTGCGCCTGTGCCCGTATTTTGTCAGCCACCATTTTACCCCGGCTCTGAAAACGCAGCTTAAACAGCAGGGTATCGCACGCACGCTCTATGATGACACCAATCTTCAGGCATTGGTCAACCGCTGCTCGCGCGCCCTGAACCGGCAGTTTGACTGCCGCGACGTGCATTTTCTGCGTCTTTATTTACAGTATTGTTTGCTGCAGCACCACCTTGGGCAGAGTCCCTCTTTCACTCACGAGCAACAGCGCTGGGCGCAGGCCGCCGCCGAATTTGCCCTCGCGGAGGAGATTGTCCGCCACTGGCAGCGGCGGGTTGCGGCAGCGCCCCACGCAGGAGAACAGCTGTTTTTGACCCTGCTGTTTATGCTGTTGAAAACTCCCGATCCTATTCGCGATGGTCATCAGCAGGATCGACGTCTGCATCTGGCTATATCTGGCCTGATTCACCGCTTTCAGAACCTGGCGGGTCGTCCGTTTAGCGATGAACAGGGGCTCAGCGATCAGCTCTATATCCACCTCTCGCAGGCGTTACATCGCAGCGTTTTCGCTATCGGTATCGATAACGCGCTGCCGGAGGAAATTGGCCGTCTTTATCCCCGCCTGATGCGCACCACCCAGGCCGCACTGGAGGAGTTCGAAGCCAGCTGGCAAGTGCGGTTTAGCCAGGAGGAAGTCAGCCTGATCGCGGTGATTTTCGGCGCATGGCTGATGCAAAAAAGCGATCTGCAAGAGAAGCAGGTGGTGCTGCTTACCGATGATAATCCGGATCTTGAGCAGTCGCTGGAGCAGCAGCTGCGCGAGTTAACCCTGCTGCCGCTCAATATCAAGTATTTGAGCGTGAGCACCTTTCAGAAAGAGGGCGCCCCGAAGGAAGTGACGCTGATCGTCACTCCCTATACCACCGCGCTACCGCTGTTTTCACCGCCGCTGTTTCATGCTGAAGAGGCGTTCAGCGATCATCAGCAGCAGCAGATTTGCAAAATGCTGGAGGCCTAGGCTACCGCTTTTGGCCTCACCACCAGCGCCGGTAAGGCCACCAACGCCATTACCCAGAACACGCCCTGGTGCAGATGCTGGTAGAGGAAACCGGCAAATACCGTCATCACCGCAATGCTGCCGCCCATCGCGACGGCGGAGTAGACCGCCTGCAGGCGGATCACTTCGCTGCCCTGACGCGCTGCGATATAGCGCATCGCCGCCAGATGGCACACCGTAAAGGTGCCGCAGTGGAGGATCTGCGCGACGATAAGCCAGGGTAGCGCCGTCGTCCAGCCCATCATCGTCCAGCGAATCAGCCCGCACACCGCGGACAGCAGCAGTAGATCGCGGGCGCTAAAGCGACGGAAGACTTTTTTGCTCAGCGCGAAAATCACCACTTCCGCCACCACGCCAAGCGACCACAGATAGCCCACCGCGGAGGCCGAATACCCCGCCTCCTGCCAGTAGATAGCGCTAAATCCGTAGTAGGCGGCGTGCGCTCCCTGCAGCAAACAGACGCAGGCGAGGAAGCGCCAGCTTTGCCGCACCAGCGTAAGCCAGGCCGCCAGGCCGGCCGCTTCCTGCTGGCGGGTCTCTCCCTGCGGCTGCACCGACGGTTTCAGCAACATGCCGAGCAGCATTGAAGCAATGCCGACGCTGAGCATCACCAGTATCATCCGGTAGTCATACAGGCTGACCAGCTTCCCGGTTAGCGCCGAACCAATGACGAAAGCTATCGATCCCCACAGACGCACGCGCCCGTAGTCCATGGTGATCTGCTTTTGCCAGGTATTCGCCAGCGCGTCGGTGAGCGGCACCAGCGGCGAGAAAAAGAGGTTAAAGCCGACGATAATCACCATTAGCCAGGCGACATGATGGCCGACCCAAAATGCGAGCGCAAAAAGCAGCGTCAGCAAAGCCAGAATGCGTAGAGAAGAGATCAGTCGGGACGGGTCGCTGACCCGCGGCGCAATCAGCAGGCTGCCAAGAAAACGCGACACCAGCCCGGCGCCGAGCAGCATACCGATGGTTTCCGGCGTCAGGCCAAGTCCGGAAAGCCAGACGCTCCAGAAAGGCAGGAAGATACCGTAGCTAAAGAAATAGGTGAAGTAACTAAGCGCCAGCCAGCGCGTGGAGTGTAAGACCATGATTCCCTCCCGAATGGAGGCGACAGTCTGGCGATAAAGCGGGGCGGGTGCAAGATGCCCTCGCCCCAAAAATGGCGCTACTCGCGCCCCTGAACGTCTATTTTTAGCGAAAAATTCAGCGTATCTCCGGTGCCCAAAACCCGCAGCCCCGGCTGGCCTTCCATGTTATGGGCGTTTACCGGGTGAGTTTGCGGCTCGAGGCAAAGGAACGGTTCACCCTGCATTCTAAAGAGCATCAACCACGAAGTTTGCGAAAGAATTGCGATATTCATCACATTACTTACTATCCTCGCTCGTCCACTCCAGCCGGAATAGCCGACGTTTAGCCAGCGATCCTCACCGTACTGCGGGTGACTGAAATCGGCATAGCCGGGAAGAGGGCTTTGCCAGTCCAGCGGAAGATGCTGTTCCCCTTCCGGCCAGTAGCCACTGGCGGCAAACTGTACCGTGCTGCGCTTATCAAAGGAGAAAAAGGGGTGAAAACCGCAGCCGTAGGGGATAGGCGTGCTACCGCAGTGGGTAAGCGTCAGCGACGCTATCAGTTGGTTACGCAGCAACTGATAGCGGATCTGCGCCAGGTAATCGAAACCGCAGACATGTTGCCGACGCAGCTGTAACACGCAAAAATCGCCGCCGCGCGCAATGATATCCCAGCACTGCAGCCAACCGTCGCCGTGGAGAAAAAAATGCGCGTCGGCGTGGTGACGTGGCAGGACTATCTCGCGTCCCTGAAAAATAAAGCGATTTCCGGCAACGCGATTGGCCATCGGCAGCATCGGAAACATGCCGCCTGCGGGATTTTCATATAGCACCGGCGCCTGATATTGCCGCGAGAATAAACTTTGCACTTTGCCGCCCAGAGAAGAGACGCACATCCGCAGATGCGCGTTCTCCATAATCCACTCTTCCGCCATTAGCGCGTCTGCTCCTGCTTCGCCGCATTAACGCCCGTATGGCGTTGCGCCAGCTGTTCTTCCAGGGCTTCGAGAGTGATCCCCTTTGTTTCCGGCACGTTGCGCAGAATATAGAGATAGCCGGCAGCGCAAATGATGCCATACAGCAAGAAGCTGCCCGCCGCGCCCAGTCCGGCATTAAGCAGCGGGAAAGTGTAGGTTAACAAGAAACAGGCAATCCACAGCGCCAGGGTACCTAAAGACATGGCGAGTCCGCGAACGCGGTTGGGGAAGATTTCCGCCAGCAGTACCCAGGTGACCGGCGCCAGGGTCAAGGCGTAAATGGCAATAGCCGCCAGCACCAGCAGCAGTACCGGCCAGCCCATAATGCCCATGGCGTAAGCGCCGGCAATCAGCACATAGATCAGCGTCAAGCCTGAAGCGCCAAGCAGCATCAGTTTACGGCGGCCGATTTTATCCACCAGCGGCAGCGCGGCGAGGGTAAATACCAGGTTTACAACCCCCGTCGCGACGATCGATTTAAGCGTGCTGTTAATATCGAAGCCCGCTGAGGCAAAAATCTCCTGTGCGTAGTTAAAGATGACGTTGATTCCGCACCACTGCTGGAAAACGGCGAGAACCATGCCAATGATCACGATCGGTTTCACCTGCGGAGCCAGCAGTGCGCCATAGGATACTTTATGGTTATCTTTTTCCAGCGTGTGCGCGATGTCGCGTAATATTCTGTCGGCATAGTCGGCAGAACCAATGCGTTCCAGCGCGGCTCGGGCACGCTCAGGCTTACCGGCTTTCATAAGCCAGCGCGGCGATTCGGGAACAAAAAACATCAGTACCAGAAACGCCAGCGCCGGAACCAGTTCTGCGCCGAACATCCAGCGCCAGCCCATCTGCCCGTTCCAGGTTTCTACAATCATTTGCTGCGTCGCCCCCGTCTCTACGGGTTCCGCAATCATCAGGTTAATAAGCTGAGCGGCCAGCACGCCAATCACGATAGTGAGCTGGTTGACCGCAACAAAGCGCCCTCTTTTTTCTGCCGGGCTGACTTCGGCGATGTAAAGCGGGCTGAGAGCGGATGCCAGACCAATCCCCACACCGCCCACAATGCGGTAAACCACAAACATGTCGAAACTGCTGGCGACCGCCGTCCCCCACGCCGACGCGCTGAACAGCACGGCGGAAAGTATTAAGGGCAGCTTGCGCCCGAGTTTATCGGCGCACCATCCCGAGATTAATGCGCCGAAAACGCAGCCCACCAGCGCCGAACTCATAGCCCAGCCGGATTGTGCCGGATCGGTAATGGAAAACCAGGCTTCATAAAATGGCTTAGCGCCGCCGATGACTACCCAGTCATAGCCAAACAGTAAACCACCGCAGGCGGCGACCAGACAGATAGTCCAGACGTAGCCCATTTTGAGATGTGTCTGCGCGTTATTCATAATGATTCCTCTATAAGGGAAACGCAGGGAACAGTAGGGTACAGGCGAGCCAGGCCCGCCCATTTGAGGTTCAGGAAAAAATGCCGCTTTGCAGGGCATGACGAATCAAATGCGCCTTATCATGAGCCGGGTTCAGTTGCAGAAGCCGCTGCATCGCCTGCTGGCTGGCGGATACATTCCCCAGCCCCAGATGGCCCAGCGCTTCAATAAACAAGCAGTGCTGCTGATGTTGCTGCTGCGCTGAGACATCAAGCACCACCAAATCCGGAAGAGAGACGGCAAAAAAGTCGGCATGCGGAACGTCATCCCGATGCTGCCCGGCCCAGGTGATAAAATTCTGGAAGTGCTGCTCGGCCTGCGCCGGGTTACCGCTCTTACGCAGCGCGATGCCCTGCCAGAAAAGGTAATCAGCGGGCTGATCGTTGTAGTAACGCCCGGCGTCCAGCGTTGAGCCTCCTTGTAGGGCAAGCTGATAATATTCCTCTGCCTGCTGCGCATCCCCAGCCTGTTCCGTGCAGTAGCCCAGCAAATACCAGATATCGTTGTCCGTCTGCCCGGGCAGTCGCCCCTCCCCCAGATTATCGGGATAGCGTAATGCGTCTTTCAGACAGTCCGCAGCCTGCGTAAACGCCTCGCGTTCAATAAACTGCAAAGCCCGATGCAGCTGATTGAGCAAATACTGACCGGTGATTTTCCCTTCCCCGCCTTCCCAGGGATGAAACACGCGCGTACCGAGAATAGCGGCGGCATCGGAATAATGGCCGGAAGCATTCCACAGGCTTAGCAGCTCAGCGGTCAGATCGTCCCGCTTCAGCACCACCGATTTGCGCGCCGCCAGCTTCTCCAGTCGTTCGTTTACCGGCGTACCCAGTGATTTTTGCAGAAAATCAAGCTCAAAGAGGAAGCGCGCGTTTTCAGGCTCAAGCTCTACGGCGCGCTGTAGATAAGCCAGCGCCTGCGCCGCATCCTGTTGTTTATTCCAGGCGTAAACCCCGAGCAGGCGATGAGCGGGCGCATAGTCGGGTGATTTTGCCAGCGTCTCGCGCCAGCAGCTGACCGCCTCTTCATAGCGTCGTTTGCTGTACCAGAAGCAACCGAGCAGATAGCGGGCGAAAGCGCTGTCGCTCAGGGTTTGCAGCATCTGAACTTCATCGAGCGTATTGGGGAAACGCACTTTTTGCGGATGGCAGCGCTCGGCTTCGGCAATCAACCGTTGCCGTTTATTGGCGTCATCGCTTAACGAGGCTCGCCACAGCATCGGCAGCGCTTCCTGGCAATCCAGCACCTCAAGCATCTCTTTCGCCGCCTGCTTCTGTCCGATAGAAAGCAGCCAGCCCGCCAGCAGGCTGCCGTTGATCCCTCTGCGCCCCGTTACCCACAGTAGGTTCTCTCGCGCTTCGTCGCTGGGCTCAATCATCCAGCGCGCGCAGTGCAGCGGATAGCTCAACGGGTATTGTTTAAGACAGGCGAAAATATACTCCTGCGCCGCTTTCGTCCGCCCGCTGTCCGCTAACGCCAGCGCTTTCAGCCCCATAGCCAGATGGTTGCTGGCGTTGAACTGCAGACTGGTGTTGACCTTTTCCAGCGCGTCGGCCGTATCACCACGCTTCATCGCCAGCCTTGCCAGCGCCCACCATGCAGCATCGCGGCAGTTACCGCTCCAGGATGCTTTGTAATAGTGATCCCAGGCGCCTTGTTCATCTCCCTGCCTTTCCAGCGCGCTGGCAAGCAGCATACTGGCTTCGCCATCGCGCGGATTTTTATTCAGACGATGGGCGCGAAGTAGCGCGGCGCGGGAGCATTGCTCCGCTAAAACCCAGTCGGCCTGGTTAAACGCCAGCGTCCCGAGGGCAACATTATTGCGATAATCCTGCGGATCGAGGGCTATCGCCCGGCGATAGTAATCTGCGGCATAGCGGCTGGCGTGATTGTATTGTTCAAGATGCTGGCCGATAAAATAGAGCTCATCACCGTTGTGAATCTCTTCCGGCATCGCTGGCGCTGAGGCCGGTTCGGGCAGCGGCGTCTGCTGAGTAATATGTTCGTGATAATCCAGTAGCACTTGCTTGTCTGCACTTTTCACCTTGATGGTCAAGCGACCGACGTCATGTTCCGGCAGCGTATGCCGCCAACTCTCGCCGGGCTTCAGCGTAAGCTGAGTTTCATACAGCGGCTGCTGTTCAGCACTGAGTTCAACAACGATATTTTCCAGCGGCGCAATGGCGTAAACGCCGAGCTGTAGCTGCTCAGACTCGCGAACCAGCTTCAGCGCCAGCTGCGTATTGGCATTTTGCACCATTCCCAGCTCGCTATAGGGAAGGAAATTTTGCACAAAAATCTTCTCTTCATAAGGCGCAAGCCAGGTAAAGTCAGGCTGGTTATCGGTGTAGACGCCAGTCATCAGCTCAATATAAGGGCCATTTTCGTCGGTCAGATTGCGGTCCCATGCCTGGCCAAAGTCGCCATAGCCCCAGCTCCACTGTTTTTTGCCCGGAGAGATGTGATGATCGGCAACATGCAGTAGCCCACCGCGCTCGTCATGGTGATAAGCGCCGACAAAATCGTAATCCGATTTCTCCGCCATATACGAGGTGGGCACAGGAACGTTTTTATAACGGGAGATATCGACGCCCGCAGAATAGTCGACTTTGTAGTAGGTACCGGTGGCAATAGGGAAAGCGGAAACATCGCGCTTGCCGTGATCGAACACGGCGGTGACGTCGGGCGGGAAAACGCTCTGGTGAGCATCGCCGCCTTTTACCGCCGGGTTGGCCCACCACAGGAAATGGCGCGGCGTGGCGTTACCATTAAAGACCTTACCGGTAATTTCAATCAGCGCGCGGTCAGGATAGAGAGTAAACCCGGTCATGACCTGCAAACCGCGCATGGGCTCCGCTTCCCCCATCCATACGGTCTGCACGCCGTTTTCCCCGCACTGGATCGAAAAGTCGACCGGCATAAAGGTCGTCGGGCGATGATGCTGCGGCCAGTTGAACTCGATACCGCCGGAGATCCATGGCCCCAGCAGCCCCACCAGGGCGGGCTTCACAACTTCATTGTAATACACGAAATCGCGCTGTTTAACCTTGTCATACGCCCGATGTATACGGCCGCCGAGTTCCGGTAACAGCATAATTCGAATGAAATCATTCTCCATCCATACTGCCTGATAATCGCGCATCTCACGTTCGCCGGTCAGGGTGTCAATCACGCCGTAGGGATAGACGTTACCTGAAGAACCTTGATAAACGCGTTTTTCCAGAAACATGGGGTTCGGATCCTCCGCCCCCGTTGTCCACGTAGGTAATGTAATTATTTCCTGCCAGACCTTAACCGAACCGTACATGACGCCTCCACTAAACAAAGTAAGGTAAAATTCGCTATGAGAGGAGTTTATATCGTCACTTAGCTGCTAAAATGCGCAATGCTCACGCAATAAAGTTAAGGGAGTTAAGTGTATGCAGCGTACCGGTTTAAATAATGCCCGGGTCAGACAGGCCAATAAATCCATTTTTTTGGCTCATCTCTGGCGGGAGAAGCAGCTGAGTAAATCCCAGCTTTCTCAGCTCACCGGACTCTCTATTCCGGCGGTGAGCAATATTCTTGAAGAGCTGCTCAGCGAGGGACTGATCGATCACTCCACGGAAAAAATGAGCAAACGCGGCGTGAACAGCGGAAGCTACCAGATCCCCGCGCGCGGAGCCTGGACGCTATGCATGAATATTACGCCGACCAGTATTGAGTATCAGCTTGCCGATGCCCGTCTACTGGCGGTTGACGGCCACCAGCATTTGCCCATCGATGCCCCTACGCCGCAGGCCCTTCTGGAGGCCATCGTGGAATGCTGGCGGCGTATCCACCGCCTCTACCCGCAGCACAGCATCAATCTCGCCCTTGGCGTCCATGGTCAGGTTGATCCGATCACCGGCGTTTCACAAACCATGCCCCAGGCGCGCTGGAAAACGCCGATTGAAATAAAGTATCTGCTGGAAGAACAGCTCGGCGTGCAGGTACGGGTAGATAATGACTGCGTGATGCTGGCGCTGGCGGAGAAATGGCAGCATCCGGGCCCACAACCGGATTTTTGCGTGATCAACGTCGATTACGGTATTGGATCATCGTTTGTGATTAACGATCAGATTTATCGAGGAAGCCTCTACGGCAGCGGGCAGATTGGACACACGATTGTGAACCCTGACGGCAAAGCCTGCGACTGCGGGAGATATGGCTGTCTTGAAACCGTAGCCTCCCTCAGCGCGTTGAAAAAACAGGCGCGGATGTGGCTTAAAACCCAGCCTGAGGCGCAGCGATCTCCGGAGCAGTTAACCACGGCATCGCTCATTGAGGCCTGGGAACAGGGAGACGTGCATATTCGCGCATGGGTTGATAACGCCGCCAACGCTATTGGCTTAAGTCTTTATAATTTCTTAAATATTTTGAATATTAACCAGATCTGGCTATACGGTCGCAGCTGTGCTTTTGGCGAACAGTGGCTGGAGAGTATCGTCAAACAAACCGGCTTTAATCCGTTTGACCACGGCGATACGCCGAGAGCGCATGCCACCCAAATCGGTTTTGGCACACTGACCCGCGCTCAGCAGCTGATGGGGATCGGTTATCTGTATGTTGAGGAGCAACTGCAGACGCTGCGTTAATCGTCAGGGGGACGTGGCGGAGCGCAAATTTGTGTATTACGTTTAAATCACACGTCTCTCATAACGAGCTGATCATGAACACTCTACGCTACTTTGACTTTGGTTCCTCCCGCTCTCTGCTGCTGCTGATTGCGCGTATCGCGGTAGTGGTGCTGTTTATTCTTTTCGGTTATCCCAAGCTGCTCGGCTTTAGCGGCACGGTGCAGTATATGGCCTCCTCCGGCGCGCCGATGCCAACGCTTGCGGCCATCATTGCCATTATTATGGAGGTGCCGGCGGCCATTTTAATTGTGCTGGGCTTTTTCACCCGCCCGCTGGCGGTGATCTTTATTTTTTATACTCTTGGTACCGCGGTGATTGGCCATCACTACTGGAATATGTCCGGCGATGCGGTACTACCGAACATGATTAACTTCTGGAAAAACGTCAGTATTGCCGGAGCCTTCCTGCTGCTGGCAATAACCGGGCCCGGAGCGATTTCGCTCGACCGCCGCTAATCAACAGGCACAAAAAAGGCCGCATCAGCGGCCTTTTTTAGCTCAACGCTAACGCTTACGCATAGACCGGGAAGCGTGCGCAGATATCCAGCACTTTACCCTTCACGCGCTCAATGACCGCTTCGTCATTGATGTTGTCCAGCACGTCGCACATCCAGCCGGCCAGCTCTTTGACTTCTGCTTCCTTAAAGCCGCGACGGGTCACCGCCGGAGAACCGATACGGATACCGGAGGTCACAAACGGGCTCTTCGGATCGTTCGGCACGCTGTTTTTGTTGACGGTGATGTTGGCGCGGCCCAGGGCTGCGTCAGCTTCTTTACCGGTCAGGTTTTTATCGACCAGATCCAGCAGGAAAAGATGGTTTTCAGTGCCGCCGGAAACCACTTTGTAGCCGCGGTTCAGGAACACTTCGACCATCGCTTTAGCGTTTTTCGCTACCTGCTGCTGGTAAACTTTGAACTCTGGCTCCATCGCTTCTTTCAGCGCGACGGCTTTCGCCGCGATAACGTGCATCAGCGGGCCGCCCTGGGCGCTCGGGAATACGGCAGAGTTCAGTTTTTTGTACAGCTCTTCGCTGCCGCCTTTCGCCAGGATCAGGCCGCCGCGCGGACCAGCCAGGGTTTTGTGGGTGGTGGTGGTCACGACGTGAGCATGCGGAACCGGGTTCGGGTAAACGCCTGCGGCGATCAGACCGGCAACGTGAGCCATATCGACGAACAGGTATGCGCCGATGCTGTCAGCGATTTCACGCATTTTTGCCCAGTCAACCACGCCGGAATAAGCCGAGAAACCACCGATAATCATCTTCGGTTTATGTTCCTGAGCCTGCTTAGCCATATCGTCATAGTCAATTTTACCGGACTCATCGATACCGTAAGGGATGATGTTGTACAGTTTGCCAGAGAAGTTGACCGGAGAGCCGTGAGTCAAGTGGCCACCTTGCGCCAGGTTCATACCCAGAACGGTATCGCCCGGCTGCAGCAGAGCGGTATAGACCGCGAAGTTCGCCTGGGAGCCGGAGTGCGGCTGCACGTTAGCGTAGTCAGCGCCGAACAGTTCTTTAGCGCGGTCAATAGCCAGCTGCTCTACGATATCGACGTATTCACAGCCGCCGTAGTAGCGCTTGCCCGGGTATCCTTCAGCGTATTTGTTGGTCAGCTGAGAGCCCTGCGCCTGCATTACGCGCGGGCTGGTGTAGTTTTCGGAGGCGATCAGTTCGATGTGCTCTTCCTGACGTACTTTTTCTTGCTCCATAGCCTGCCACAGTTCGGCATCATAATCGGCAATGTTCATTTCACGCTTTAACATCCGCATCTCCTGACTCAGCTAACAATAAAATTTCGGCCTAAAAAGGCGGTCCACCTGGACAACGGCCCACAGTATAACTGAATCATTCTGCGATAACAGGTCTTGACAAAGGATTTTACGCAAACGATTGGCTCCGCATTACACAAGGCTTTGAGCAATAAAGCACCTTCGATTATCAACGGATTTCTTTTCAGGTTTGTGATGCAAATAATTCATGTTGTAACTGTCTTAAGGTAAAGCGTTAAAGAACCATTTACAAAGCAGGGGTATTTTTATAAGATGCATTTAATATGCATCATTAAGATAACTTATAAAGGAAGCTGCTATGCTCGACGCCCAGACCATCGCTACGGTGAAAGCCACCATCCCCCTGCTGGTTGAAACCGGTCCAAAACTGACCGCTCATTTTTACGACCGCATGTTTGCTCACAATCCCGAATTAAAAGAAATCTTCAATATGAGCAATCAGCGCAACGGCGACCAGCGCGAGGCGCTGTTCAACGCTATTGCCGCCTATGCAAGCAATCTCGAGAACCTGCCCGCCCTGCTGCCGGCGGTAGAGAAAATCGCCCAGAAGCACACCAGCTTCCAGATTCAACCCGAGCAGTACAATATTGTTGGTACTCACCTGCTGGCGACCCTCGATGAGATGTTCAGTCCGGGCCAGGAAGTACTGGATGCCTGGGGCAAGGCCTACGGGGTGCTGGCCAACGTCTTTATTAATCGTGAAGCGCAAATCTATAACGAAAGCGCCAGCAAAACCGGCGGCTGGGAAGGCACCCGCGCATTCCGCATCGTCAAAAAAACGCCGCGCAGCGCGCTGATTACCAGCTTTGAATTTGAGCCGGTCGACGGCGGCGCGGTAGCGGAATATCATCCAGGCCAGTATCTGGCGGTCTGGCTGAAGCCGGAAGGTTTTCCGCATCAGGAAATTCGCCAGTACTCTTTGACCCGCAAACCCGACGGTAAAGGCTATCGTATCGCGGTTAAACGTGAAAACGGCGGCCAGGTTTCAAACTGGCTGCATGATTCAGCGAAAGAAGGCGACGTGATTTATCTGGCCGCGCCGGCCGGTGATTTCTTCCTCAACGTGGCGCCGGAAACCCCGGTCACGCTGCTCTCCGGCGGCGTCGGTCAGACGCCGATGCTGGCGATGCTGGATGTGCTGGCAAAAGCGCAGCATCCGGCGCAGGTGAACTGGTTCCATGCGGCAGAGAACGGCGACGTACACGCCTTCGCGGACGAAGTTAAAACGCTGGGTGAAACGCTGCCGAAGTTTACTTCTCACGTCTGGTACCGCAGCCCGAGCGAAGCGGACCGTGAATCCGGCGCGTTTGATAGTGAAGGTTTGATGGATTTAACGGCGCTGGCCGACAAGATCGGCGACCCGCAAATGCAGTTCTATCTCTGCGGCCCGGTGGCGTTTATGCAGTTTGCCGCGAAGCAGCTGGTAGATCTGGGCGTGAGCAGCGACAACATTCATTATGAGTGCTTCGGCCCGCATAAGGTGCTGTAAACGGAGCGATAAATGCAGGCGGCCCGGAAATTGCCGGACCGCCATCCGGTTTGACAGCTTAAATCGCCGCGTCGTCTTCTTCGCCGGTACGGATACGAATCACGCGTGCGACATCAAAGACAAAGATCTTACCGTCGCCGATTTTGCCGGTCTGCGCCGTACGGATAATGGTATCCACGCAGGTGTCGACGATATCATCGGTAACAACGATTTCGATTTTCACTTTCGGCAGAAAATCGACCATATACTCCGCACCGCGATACAGCTCGGTATGCCCCTTCTGACGGCCAAAGCCTTTCACTTCCGTTACCGTCATCCCGGTGATGCCGACTTCGGCCAGCGCTTCACGCACGTCATCCAGTTTGAAGGGTTTAATAATCGCATCAATCTTTTTCATGGTGTTCCTGTTTTAGTCGCGTAACCGGTTGCTAACCGTATCATAACTTGCGCCACCATCCGGAGCTACTCTTTAAAGTCGTTAGCGTCGAGCTCGTGGCGCGACAGCAGCTTATAAAATTCGGTGCGATTGCGCCCGGCCATCCGGGCCGCATGCGTGACGTTCCCTTTGGTAATTTGCAGCAGCTTGCGCAGGTAATTGAGCTCAAACTGATTCCGCGCTTCGACAAACGTCGGCAGCGCGGTGTTTTCCCCTTCCAGCGCCTGCTCTACCAGGGCGTCGCTAATGACCGGCGAAGAGGTCAGCGCCACGCACTGCTCAATCACGTTCACCAGCTGGCGCACGTTGCCCGGCCATTTAGCGGCCATCAGCCGCTTCATCGCATCCGTGGAAAATGCGCGGACAAAAGGTTTATGGCGATCGGCAGACTGGCGCAGCAGATGGTTCGCCAGCAGCGGAATATCTTCCGTACGCTCAGCCAGCGGCGGGATTTTCAGACTCACCACGTTGAGACGATAGAACAGATCTTCACGAAATTCGCCTCGCGCCATGGCCTTCGGCAGGTCGCGATGGGTCGCAGAAATAATCCGCACATCAATATCGATATCGCGATTGCTGCCCAGCGGGCGCACTTTACGTTCCTGCAGAACGCGCAGCAGTTTCACCTGTAGCGCAACCGGCATATCGCCAATTTCATCAAGAAACAGGGTCCCGCCTTCCGCGGCCTGGAATAGCCCCTCGCGATTGCTGACTGCGCCGGTAAAAGCGCCGCGCGCGTGGCCGAACAATTCTGACTCCAGCAACTGTTCGGGAAGCGCGCCGCAGTTAATGGCGACAAAAGGTTTATCACGGCGCGGGCTGGCGTTATGAATTGCCTGGGCGACAATCTCCTTGCCGGTACCGCTCTGGCCGTTAATCAGCACGCTGACGTCCGACTGCGCCACCATCCCGGCCTGCTCCAGCAGTCGCTCCATCAGCGGGCTACGGGTCACAATCGCCTGACGCCAGCGCTCGTCGGTGGTTGGCGCGCTCTGCTCCAGCGCGTCATCAATCGCTTTATAAAGGGCGTCTTTATCCACCGGCTTGGTGAGAAAGCTAAACACGCCCTGCTGGGTCGCGGCAACGGCGTCCGGAATGGAACCGTGCGCGGTGAGAATGATCACCGGCATCCCCGGCTGAACCTTCTGGATTTCGCTGAACAGCTGGAGTCCGTCCATCTCATCCATCCGCAGGTCGCTGACCACCAGATCGACCTTGTCGCGACTTAGCGTGCGCAGCGCCTCCGGCCCGCTCTCGGCGGTCACTACGCTATACCCTTCGCTGACCAGACGCATACCCAGCAGCTTCAGCAGCCCCGGATCGTCGTCCACTAATAGCAGACGGGCGGGTTTACGGATCGTCATGAATCACCTCCGGGACTTTATCGCCGCCGTGCCCGGCGTCAGAGCTGAAGTTCCCGCCGGGTTTACGGCTGGAGAGCTGACGCTCGATATCGGTGAGATTCTCCAGCTTGCGGGTCGTCAGTTCGAGCTGACTGCGTAGCTCAATTTCCTGCTGTCGCAGCGTCTCCAGCTCCGCATCGTTTGACTGCTGCAGTTTGGCGTAGCGGGAACGCTCGTCAATCAGCTGAAGCTGCCGGCCCTGGGCATCGCGCCAGAGCTGATAGAGCGGGCGCACCTGAGGGGCGATTTGCGGGCTGAAGCTATCCAGACTGGCGACCAGTTCCCGGCGCTCGTTAGGCGTAATTTTGGCATCAGCCAGTAAAATGCCGCGCTTAAAGGCATCCTGCCAGCTGTCGCCGCTGTGCAGCCGGGCCTCCGCCCGTGCCTGCACCGGAGCAAGACGATCGGCGCAGTCAATTCCACGCAGCCAGTAGAGCGGATTTTTGTCGCTGGCTTCGCTTTGCAGATTCCAGATATCAGCGCACTCCACCGAAAGAAAATCGGCGACCTGATGCTGCGGCAGCGCGGAGAGCGTTTTGCCATCCGCGGCGTATGGTGATGTAGAGGCGGAACATCCCGCCAGCGCCAGGCAGGAAATGCCTGACAGCAGCCATCCCCTGAGGGGACGGACAAATGCGAAGAAGTGGGACATATTCACCCGATAGTTATACGTTATTTTTTCCAGACTCGGCGACGGGGAGCGTAATACGAAAACAGATTAGCCCTGACTTCTCATCAACCAGGCTCAGCTCGCCCTGCATTTGCCGTACGCAGTCGCGGGCAATGCTCAGCCCCAGACCGCTGCCTTTTACCGCCCCTTTACGCTGGTGGCTTCCCTGATAAAAAGGCTCAAAAATCATGTTTCTTTCTGCGGACGGGATCGGCTCGCCGTCGTTAATGACGTCAATGCGCACCTGCTCGCCGTGCCGATAGCTATGGATTCGAATGTTACCGGATTCAGCACCATAGTGCACCGCATTGGAGTAGAGATTATCCAGTACGCTCACCAGCAGAGCGGGCTCCGCTTCGCAAAAACGCTCGCTGAGCAACAGTTCGGTATGCATCATTTTAGCTCTTGCCGGCAGGCTATGGGCAGAAACCACATTTTCCACCAGTTCGGCCAGGTTGACCGTCTCGCGCGCAATCGGGCCATCGGCCTGTTTGCGGTTATAGTCCAGCAGTTGCTCAATCAGCTTTTGCAGGTTGCGGCTGCTGTTATCCAGAATCTCCACGATCTCCTGCTGCTCGGGCGTCAGCGGCCCGGCCACCCGGTCAGCGAGCAGTTCCGTCCCTTCGCGCATGCTGGCCAGCGGCGTTTTCAGCTCATGGGAAAGATGGCGCAGGAACTGATGGCGCTGGGATTCCAGCCAGGCAAGGCGTTCGCTCAGCCAGATAATGCGTTTACCGACGGAGCGCAGCTCGCGCGGGCCGGTAAACAGCGCGGCATCGTCCAGCGATTTCCCCTCGCCCAGTCGGTTGATCATTCTTTCAATGCCCTTTACCGGGCCGATAATCATGCGGGTGAACAGCAGCACCAGCGCCAGGCTGAGCAGGAACAGCACCAGCGCCTGCCAGCCGAAGAACTGGCCGCGCTCGGCGATTTCCTGCTGCAGCTGCTGTCCACGCGAATAGACCACCGTCCGGGTTGCCTGGACCATGTCGCTATTGGCGGAAGCAAACGCTTCCAGGCTGACTGCTGACTTCGCCGCCGGGCCGCTATTTTTACACTGCAGCTCGGCCAGATCGTCGAGATCCTGACGCAGCGCCTGCCAGATTTTTTCATCAGGCAGAACGCCCGCGTGAGCGTCAAGCATTTCGCTGTAGCGTTGGCGTTGATTTTGATAGACCCGCGCCAGCGTCGGATCGTCCAGCACGCAGTACTGCCGGTAGCTACGCTCCATTTCCAGCGACGCGTTAATCATCGCCTCGCTGCGGCGGGCGTCGATAAGGGTGGTGCGATTAATATGCGCCGCCTGGGCGCTGAGGGCGTTAAGGCTTTGCCACGCCTGCCATGCCAGCACCAGCAGCGGAAGCAGGATCAGCACGAAGGATAGCGTGACCAGCTGGCGCAGCGAACGGGGGAAAAGGGAGAGTCGCTTCACGGATAGGATCTCAATCATTAGCTCACTACGATGCTACCTGAATATACCCAATATACTCTATGGATTTTGAGTTACAGGAAGGCGGCAAAGCTGAGAATCCCCGGGAGCTTACTCAAGTAAGTGACCGGGGTGAACAGATGCGGCCAACGCACCTGTAGCACAAAAGACGACGAGTATAATAAAGCCAGGCTACGGGAGCCTGGCTTTATTAAGAAATGAGGCGGTGCCTTACTCGACGTTTCGCCCGATGACTGATAAAGCAGAGCTGTTATCAGGAGTTGGACGGCAGGCACCTGTTTGTGCGTCATTCGAAGTTTATGTAGCGCGTCCCGAAGGGGCTGACATAAGAAGGTGAATGAGCCACTGGTTATAATTATGCACGAACTATGCCACATCTCAAAACATTTTATTAACACAATGAAATATAATGTCTTTTTACTATTTATGGGCACGGATGATGATGGTCGCTTTTTGTACAAAGTGTCGCTGATTAGCAACATCGGGTGAATGATTCAGTGATTCCTTTATGAATCAATAAGTTAAACGTCACCTTTTGACGACACCACCACAGCGCGTTTGTCGGCGATCCCCGACACCTGCTTTCGAAGTACCCCACAAATAAAAAAGCCCCCTGCGTGGGCAGGAGGCTTAATTCGATTTGTAAACGATTTTTAGCCCAGCTGTTTACGCGCGTTGCGGAAAATACGCATCCACGGGCTGTCTTCGCCCCAGTTTTCCGGGTGCCAGGAGTTCGACACGGTGCGGAACACGCGTTCCGGGTGCGGCATCATGATGGTCGCGCGCCCGCTTTCGCTGGTTACCGCAGTGATACCGTTCGGCGAACCATTCGGGTTGGCCGGATAGCTTTCCGTCACCTTACCGAAGTTATCGACGAAGCGCAGCGCCACCAGGCCTTTACTTTCCAGCTGCGCCAGATGCGCGCCATCGCGAACCTCCACCTGCCCTTCACCGTGGGATACGGCAATCGGCATCATCGATCCCACCATACCCTGCAGCAGCAGAGACGGGCTCTGCGTCACTTCAACCAGGCTGAAGCGCGCTTCAAAGCGGTCAGACTGATTACGCACAAAGCGCGGCCACAGGTCGCTGCCCGGGATCAGCTCGCGCAGATTAGACATCATCTGGCAGCCGTTGCACACGCCCAGCGCCAGGGTCTGCGGACGATGGAAGAAGGTGGCAAACTCGTCGCGAACCCGCTCATTGAACAGAATCGATTTCGCCCAGCCTTCACCGGCGCCTAAAACGTCACCGTAGGAGAAGCCGCCGCAGGCCACCAGCGCCTGGAAATCAGCAAGACCGGTACGGCCCGCCAGCAGGTCGCTCATGTGCACGTCGATGGCATCAAAGCCGGCGCGATGGAACGCCGCGGCCATTTCTACATGGGAGTTCACGCCCTGCTCACGCAGCACCGCGACCTTCGGACGCGCGCCGGTGGCAATATAAGGCGCAGCGATATCCTCATTGATATCAAAGGAGAGCTTCACGTTGAGCCCTGGATCGGCATCGTTGGCTTTCGCCTCGTGCTCCTGGTCAGCGCATTCCGGGTTATCGCGCAGACGCTGCATTTGCCAGGTGGTTTCTGCCCACCACATGCGCAGCGTGGTGCGGCTTTCGCTGAATACCGGATGACCGTCGGCCTCGATGACGAAGCGATCGCCCGCCGTAGCCTGGCCAATATAGTGAACGCAATCCGCCAGGCCATGAGCGGCCAACGTGGCTTCCACGGCCTGACGATCGGCGGCACGAACCTGAATGACGCCGCCAAGCTCTTCGTTAAACAGCGCGGCCAGGCGATCCTCGCCGAGCGCGGCGATATCAACGTTGACGCCGCAGTGGCCGGTAAAGGCCATCTCGGCCAGGGTGACCAGCAGACCGCCGTCGGAACGGTCGTGCCAGGCCAGCAGCTTATCTTCAGCCACCAGCGCCTGCATTGCGTCCCAGAAGCCTTTCAGCTGCGCGACATCGCGAACGTCGGCAGTCACATCGCCAAGCTGACGATAAACCTGCGCCAGCGCGGTCGCGCCCAGCGCATTGTTCCCCTTGCCTAAATCAATCAGCAGCAGGGCGTTGTCTTCGGTGGAGAGCTGTGGGGTGACGGTACGGCGTACGTCTTCAACGCGGGCAAAGGCGGAAATCACCAGAGACAGCGGAGAAGTCATCTCGCGCTGTTCAGCCCCTTCCTGCCAGCGGGTTTTCATCGACATGGAGTCTTTACCCACCGGAATAGTCAGTCCCAGGGCAGGACAGAGCTCTTCGCCCACCGCTTTTACCGCTTCATATAAACCGGCGTCTTCGCCCGGGTGACCGGCAGCGGCCATCCAGTTTGCCGACAGCTTCACGCGATTGAGCGCGCCAATCTGCGTCGCCGCGATGTTGGTCAGCGCCTCGCCAACAGCCAGACGGGCGGAGGCGGCGAAGTCCAGCAGCGCCACCGGCGCACGTTCGCCAATGGACATCGCTTCGCCGTAGTAGCTATCGAGGCTGGCGGTGGTGACCGCACAGTTAGCCACCGGAACCTGCCACGGCCCCACCATCTGATCGCGCGCCACCATACCGGTGACGGTGCGATCGCCAATGGTGACGAGGAAGGTTTTCTCCGCGACCGTCGGCAGGTGCAGCACGCGATTCACCGCGTCGGCAATAGTGATGCCCTGGCGTTGCAGACTCTGGCCCTGCGCTTTCAACGTCTGCACGTCACGGGTCATTTTCGGCGTTTTGCCCAGCAGCACGTCAAGCGGCAGGTCGATCGGACGATCGTCAAAATGGGCATCATCAAGGCTCAGATGCAGCGCTTCGGTTGCTTCGCCAATCACCGCGTACGGCGCGCGTTCGCGGCGGCACAGCTCATCAAACAACGGCAGTTGCTCCGGCGCGACCGCCAGCACATAACGTTCCTGCGATTCGTTACACCAGATCTCCAGCGGGCTCATGCCCGGCTCATCGCTGAGGATATCGCGCAGCTGGAATTTACCGCCGCGTCCGCCGTCGCTGACCAGCTCAGGCATGGCGTTCGACAGACCGCCAGCGCCGACATCGTGGATAAACAAAATCGGGTTAGCGTCGCCCAGCTGCCAGCAGCGGTCGATAACCTCCTGGCAACGACGTTCCATCTCCGGGTTATCGCGCTGTACGGAGGCGAAATCGAGGTCGGCATCGGACTGGCCGGAGGCCATTGAAGAGGCCGCGCCGCCGCCGAGACCGATGTTCATTGCCGGACCGCCGAGAACAATCAGCTTCGCGCCGACGACAATTTCGCCCTTCTGCACGTGTTCGCCGCGAATGTTGCCGATTCCGCCCGCCAGCATAATGGGCTTATGGTAGCCGCGCAGCTCTTCGCCGTTGTGGCTGGTTACCTTCTCTTCATAGGTACGGAAATAGCCGTTGAGCGCCGGACGACCAAATTCGTTGTTAAACGCCGCGCCGCCCAGCGGACCTTCAGTCATGATATCCAGCGCGGTAACGATACGATCCGGTTTGCCGAAATCTTCTTCCCACGGCTGTTCAAACCCCGGAATCCGCAGGTTGGAAACCGAGAAACCCACCAGACCGGCTTTTGGCTTCGCCCCGCGTCCGGTGGCGCCTTCATCGCGAATTTCGCCGCCGGAACCTGTCGCCGCGCCCGGCCACGGAGAGATTGCCGTCGGGTGGTTATGGGTTTCGACCTTCATCAGAATATGCGCGTCTTCCTGGTGGAAGTCGTAGCGACCGGTTGCGTGGTCGGCAAAGTAGCGCCCCACGGCTGAACCTTCCATTACCGCGGCGTTGTCTTTATAAGCAGACAGCACGTAGTCCGGGGTTTTCTCGAAGGTGTTTTTGATCATTTTGAACAGCGACTTCGGCTGCTTTTCGCCATCGATGACCCAGTCGGCGTTAAAAATCTTGTGTCGGCAGTGCTCGGAGTTAGCCTGCGCGAACATATAGAGTTCGATATCGTTCGGGTTGCGGCCCAGCGTCTGGAAAGCATCCTGCAGATAGTCAATTTCGTCATCCGCCAGCGCAAGCCCCAGACGGAGGTTGGCGTCAATCAGCGCCTGACGCCCCAGGCCCAGCAGGTCAACGCTGGTGACCGGCGTTGGCTGATGATGGGCAAACAGTTTTTCACCCTCTTCCAGCGCGCCGAAAACGCTTTCCATCATGCGGTCATGAAGTTCGGCCGCCACCAGCGACCACTGTTCATCGTTGAGGCTGCTGGCTTCGACGTAATAAGCGACGCCGCGCTCAAGGCGCACAATCTGAGACAGGCCGCAGTTATGGGCGATGTCGGTAGCTTTAGAAGACCAGGGAGAGATGGTGCCGGGACGGGGGGTAACGAGCAGTAGCTTGCCGGTTGGGGTATGGCTGCTTAAGTTCGGGCCATACTTGAGCAACCTTGCCAGACTCTCGCGATCGTTGTCGCTGAGCGGGGCGTTAAGGTCGGCAAAATGAACGTACTCGGCATATATCGTGCTGACCGGAAGGTTGGCCGCCTGGAAACGTGCCAGCAGTTTATTGATACGGAATGCCGACAGTGCAGGTGAACCACGCAAAATTTCCATCATAAGTCTCTCGTCTTCGAAGCTTTCATGGTGAGCCAGGGGGGAAACGGGCGCCATTATAGTGAATCCTGCGCCCCGACGAAACCGTTTGCGTAGAAATAAAATGATTGCCAGGGTTTATCAATAAATGTGACCCTCCTCGCGAATAAGTTGCCAACTGGCGCATTCTTAAGCAAAATGCCGCTCATTCCACGACAACCTTTTACTTATTCTGGTCATAGTCTGCTGAGGAACCCGAAGCTGCAGAAGATTAACTATCTGAAAAAATTAAAGATTAATTATCTGCTCATCGGCATTGTGACTCTCCTGCTGGCGGCTGCCCTGTGGCCGTCTCTCCCGTGGATGGGTAAGCCGGAAAACCGCGTGGCCGGGATCATGGCGCGCGGAGAACTGCGTATCAGCACCATTAATTCGCCAATGACCTTCGCGACCATTAACGATCGGACCTACGGTTTTGATTATGAGCTGGCGCAGCAGTTTGCCGACTACCTCGGCGTCGAGCTAAAAGTCACCGTCAGGCAGAATATCAGCCAGCTGTTTGATGACCTCGATGAAGGCAAAGCCGATATGCTGGCTGCCGGCCTGGTCTACAATTCCGAACGGGTGAAGAACTATCAGGTCGGGCCAACCTACTACTCCGTTTCGCAACAGCTGGTTTATCGCAAAGGCAGCCTGCGTCCGCGCAGCCTGGCAAATCTTACCGCCGACCAGTTGGCGATTGCTCCCGGACACGTGGCGATTAACGATCTTCAGGCCCTAAAAAAGCAAAAATACCCCGATCTCGACTGGCGCGTGGACGAGAAACGCGGGACGACGGCGCTGATGCAGGCGGTTATTGATGGCAAACTCGACTATACCGTTGCTGATTCGGTCGCCGTCAGCCTGTTCCAGCGCGTCCATCCGGAGCTGGCCGTCGCGCTTGATATCAGCGACGAGCAGCCGGTCACCTGGTTTAGCGAAAAAGGTGAGGACAACTCCCTGCCGGCGGCAATGCTCGATTTCTTCAATAATATTAACGAGGACGGCACACTGGCGAGGCTGGAGGAGAAATACCTTGGTCACGGCAACGATTTTGATTATGTAGACACCCGTACCTTCCTGCGCGCCGTGGAAAGCGTGCTCCCGGACCTGCAGCCAATGTTTGAAAAATATGCCCGTCAGATAGACTGGCGGCTGCTGGCGGCTATCTCATGGCAGGAATCGCACTGGGATCCGCAGGCCACCTCCCCGACCGGCGTTCGCGGCATCATGATGCTGACCCGCAATACCGCTCAAAGTCTGGGCCTGACCGATCGTACCGACGCCGAGCAAAGCCTCGACGGCGGCATGCGTTATTTACAGGATATGATGAATAAAGTGCCGGAGTCGGTCCCGCAGGATGAACGCATCTGGTTTGCGCTGGCGGCTTACAATATGGGCTACGCGCATATGCTCGACGCAATGGCGCTGACGAAAAAGCAGAAAGGCAACCCGAATAGCTGGGCCGATGTGAAGCAGCGTCTGCCGCTGCTAAGCCAGAAAAACTACTACAGCCGGCTGAAGTACGGCTTTGCACGCGGCCACGAAGCCTACGCCTACGTCGAAAATATCCGTAAATATCATATTAGCCTCGTGGGCTATCTTTCTGAAAAAGAGAGAAAGGACGCCCAGATAGCGGCACTAGGCGAGCACTATCCGGCAGTCATGCCGGAGGAGCTGGGTAAGGAAGAGCAGTACGCCATGTCCTTTTTCAGCTTCCGCGCAGAAACGCTGGTGGACAACGCGAAGCTGAAAATCCCCGGTACGGGGCATTAACCTTCCACTTGCCGGCTAGCTCGCTTCAGCGCTTTTTTCTCTTCGCGTCGCCAGCGGAAAAAATCGCTCAGCATGCCGGAACAGGCCTCAGCCAAAATACCTTCCGTCATCTCGACCCGATGGTTCATTCCCGGATGGTGCAGCACGTCGATGAGCGACCCGGCTGCGCCGGTTTTCGCATCTCTGGCGCCAAAAACCAGCCGAGAGATGCGACTATGGACCATCGCCCCGGCGCACATCACGCAGGGTTCAAGGGTAACGTACAGCGTTGCGTCAATCAGACGATAGTTTTGCTGCACCAGTCCGCCCTGACGCAGCGCCATAATTTCGGCGTGCGCGGTCGGATCGTGACGTCCGATTGGCCGATTCCAGCCTTCGCCGATGACCTGATGATTATGCACCAGTACCGCGCCGACCGGCACTTCGCCCTCTTCCCAGGCGCGTTTCGCCAGCGTCAGAGCGTGACGCATCCAGTATTCATCATTTAATTCATGGTCAGACAAAGCGGGCACTCCTGCAGAAAAGCGGGGCGCATTATACATGGACGTTATGTATTACACACTATTCTAACTGCTGAAGATCGCCCTGCGGCGTCACCCGCCAGCGGTGCTGGCAAAAATAGAGCAGCGGGTTATCCTGCTCGCTGTCGCTGTAGCCGCTGTACAATCGCAGCGGAGCGCCGATTTTTTGTTCCAGCTGCGCCACTTTTTCATTGCCGAGGCAGCGCAGGGTTAATCCCCAGCCGCCGCAACGACGCTCCATCCGGCTGGCGATCAGGTTCACTCGCGGCAGCCAGGGAGTATCAAAATAAACCTGCTCAACCAGCGACTGCGGCGAGCCGGTAATCAGCCAGACGTCCGCATCGGTGCTGGTCAGATAGTTGTTGAGCCGCGCCTGTACTACCGGGAACGCCGTGACATGCTGGCGAAACCAGCGGGCGAAACTCGCCTCAAGGCGTTTCAGGTGACGCTCGCTGCGGCCAAAAGTTGACGCCCACAGCAGCAGGCTCATCGGCCAGCGCGCAGCGCGTCCGAACAGCATCAGCCCGACTGCAATAACCGGTAATAAAGGAATCACCAGCAGGACATTTAGCGGCTGGTGGCGCAGGACATAGCGCAAAAAGCTGCCGAACATATCCTGCTGATGTAAGGTTCCATCCAGATCAAAGAAAACCACTCTCCGCGTACTGCTATTCAAAACCCACTCCCCTGAACGATCGCCTGATAACCAATAGCTTAGCAGTCTTAAGCTGCGAATAGCGAAAACATACGCTGTTGTTGAATCCGGATTAAGAAAACGCTTCTGCAGAGAAATCTGAAGCTCAGAATTTTTAATTCGCAGTAATCCTCTTATAATCGAATACAAAATTCTTTCAGTCGAGGGTGAAGCCGTCCTCCGGAGCCGCTATGAACTGTTTGACCCGTATTC
Organism: Klebsiella sp. K5-306; assembly: GCF_051835185.1. Lineage (NCBI taxonomy): Bacteria > Pseudomonadati > Pseudomonadota > Gammaproteobacteria > Enterobacterales > Enterobacteriaceae > Klebsiella > Klebsiella sp. K5-306. Next base: position 29,795 of record NZ_JAIFJY010000003.1, on the reverse strand, counting down.
GCCAGCGCTACCCAACGCTGGCCGCAAGCGATAAAAAACTGGCCGATTTCATTCTGGCCCAACCGGATAAAACCCGCCACCTTAGCTCACAACAGCTGGCGGGCGAAGCCGGGGTCAGCCAGTCAAGCGTAGTCAAATTTGCGCAGAAGATGGGTTTCAAAGGTTTTCCGGCATTAAAGCTGGCGTTAAGCGAAGCCCTGGCAAGCGCCCCTACGCCACAGTCCGTGCCGGTACATAATCAGATCCGCGGCGACGATCCTCTCCGTCTGGTAGGCGAAAAACTCATTAAAGATAATATCGCGGCCATGCACGCTTCGCTGGACGTCAACGCCGAAGAGAAGCTGCTCGAAGCCGTCACGCTATTGCGCCACGCCCGCCGGGTCATTATTACCGGTATTGGCGCGTCGGGGCTGGTGGCAAGAAACTTCAGCTGGAAGCTAATGAAAATCGGCATTAATGCCGTGTCAGAACAGGATATGCATGCGCTGCTGGCGACGGTACAGGCGATGTCTCCGGACGATCTGCTGTTGGCTATTTCCTACTCCGGTGAACGACGCGAGATCAACATGGCGGCTGGTGAAGCGTTACGAGTAGGAAGTCAGATCCTGGCGATCACCGGATTTAACCCTAACGCTCTTCAGCAACAGGCGACGCTGTGCCTGTATACCATAGCGGAAGAACAGGCTACGCGCAGCGCCGCGATCTCCTCTACCAGCGCGCAGATGATGCTGACCGATCTTCTGTTTATGGGACTGGTGCAGCAGGATCTTGAGCGTGCCCCGGAGCGGATTCGCCATAGCGAAGCGCTGGTGAAAAAGCTGGTTTGACAGAGGCTCTTTCGCACCATGCGAAAGAGCCTCTGGGTTTATTGCGCTTCTTTTGCGTGAATAAGCTGCGTCAGAAGCGTATTCACCGGCACGGGGATATTATTCTGCATGCCAATTCGCGCGATGGCGCCGTTTAAATAGTCAATTTCCGTAAGTCGCCCCTTTTGCAAATCCTGATACATAGAGGGATAGTGATGGCCGCTTTCGCGCGGGTCGAAGACCTTCTTCACCGTATTCATTACCATCTCTCCGCTCAACGGAATATTCTGGCTGGCGGCAACTAATACAAATTCATCCACCACCGCCTGCGCTAAATCTAATGCGCCCGGCAGTTGACCGAAGCCGCCGACATTACAGTCCAGCAGCGCGCAGTAGGTATTCATCACGCTATTAAAAGCCGCTTTCTTCCAGATCGATAAGAGTACGTCAGGACTTATTTCAGCATTCAATCCGGCGCTATTGAGAACGGCAACGATATTTTCTTCCAGAGCGGCGTCCTGGCTGGCAACCGGTTGCAGTTCAATCGTTCCGGTGCCGGTGGCCATAATATGCCCAGGGCCCTCCAGTTCACTGGACCATAGCGTCACGCCAGCATAAATTTTTTGCCGATCGACGTATTTCTCCAGGGTTTCAATATTTCCGAGGCCATTCGATAAAATCATGACGACCTTCGCGGCTGGCAGCAGCGGCTTAATATGCTGCAGCATGCGATTGAGCTGCATGGCTTTAGTAAACAGAATAACCAGCTCGAACTCCCCCTGCGATTCATCAGCCAGCATTGCCGGAATGGGATAATACTGCTGGCTTACTTCTGTTTCGACAAACAGCCCGTTGCTGCATATGGCGTTGACATGTTCGTGCCAGCCATCGATAAGCGTCACGTCGTGCCCGGCCCCCAGCAGCATGTAGCCAAAACGACAGCCCATAGCCCCGGCGCCTGCGATTGCAATTTTCATCTTTATTTCCTTACGCTTTGATCAATGAATTTTGGCTAAAACCACTGCGATATATTTTTTGGTAATCAGGGTTAATACGACACCAATAAGCAATAGCGCCACGGTCAGGATAAATACCGTGTTGTAGCTTCCTGTGTATTTTGCAATAGCGGAGGTTACATACGGCGCAATAACTGCGCCGACGGCAAAGCCAAAATACATAAAGCCATAATTGAGTCCCTGATTGCGCATCCCAAAATTCTGACTGGTCAATCCGGGAAAGATAACTAATATACCCGCATAAGCAAAGCCCACGCCCAGAGCGCTGAAGTAGAATACCGCCGTATTACCATTAAAGAATAATAACAAGAGCATGCAGAGGCAGGTAAAAAGATAAACAATTATCAGTGTATTATATCCTCCAAGCTTATCGGTTAATCCCCCCCAGAATAAACGACCAATAGAATTAAATATCGATACCAGACTGACAACCAAGGCGCCAGACAGTAAACCATACTGCATCATACCAATTTGCGCTGAACTTGAGCTGATGACCATTCCGGAGAAAACGCCCAAAGCCAGAATAACGAATAGCAGCCAAAAACGGAGATCCTTTAACATATGTCGAAAGTCTTTATCCAGTGGCGATGCTTTAATTTCGCCACTATCTTTCGCTGGCGCGCTGCGAATAAAAAACTGAACAATGAAGATAACCACCAGATATACAATACCGAGATATAATAAGGCCCGGCTGACATCGTGCGTTTGCGTCATAAAATATTCAGCCAGGCGGGTGCAAAGTAACGTACCCACGCCAACTCCGGCCAGGACAATACCGCTGGCAAGACCTCGGCGATCGGGGAAAAACTTCAGAATATTATTCAGATTGCCGGTAAAAGCAAGGCCGGAACCGAGCCCTGCAATGACGCCATAGGTTAAGAATAGCATTGGCAAATTATCCACGAATCCGGATAGGATAAAGCCTAAGGAGAACAGGATACCGCCGATAACTATCGCCTGCTTGCCTTTACCATTATCGATCATTCTCCCACCCCAAATCATGGGTAAAGGAATGATCCCCATATTGATAGAGAATGCTAAAGCCAGCGTAGCCGGGTCCCAGTGATATTGCGCCATTAATGGCGTTTTAAAATAGCTAAAGGCGTAGACGCCTCCGAGTACAAAATTTATGCACACGTGGGCTGCAAGCATTCCCCAGCGGTTGATTGATGCTGTCATAATTATTCCTTTTTTAAAATGCACTGATCACAGTTTAAAAAAAGCAAAATAGGCAAACAATTTGGTATTTTTTATAATCGTTATAACAAAACTCAATCGATGGTATCTGACCTTAATGAATATCAAGCAGCTGCACTCTTTTCTGATATTGTGCGATGAACGGCATTACGGCCGGGCAGCCGCACGCTTGTTTATTACTCAGCCATCATTAAGCCAGCAAATAAAACAACTTGAGTCATCACTCAAAACAATATTATTCTCACGAAGAGGGCGAGGTATTGAATTAACAAAAGCCGGAATTATATTGCAACAACACGCTAACAAAATAATGGTGGATCTGAAAAATGCAGAGAACGAACTTCTGCCTTATCAGAACCAGCAACGGGACACAATATCTATTGGCGTGTCAGGCAGCTATCTGGTTCTGCCCGCCTTTCGTAGCTTTATGGCGCACCATCCGGCGATCTCTTTAAATGTTAAGGAGTTTTCTACGGAGCAAACGATAAAAAAACTGACGGACAGCGCCGTCGATATTGGCATTGTTTACCGAACGCCCCTCCCCGCCCAGCTTAGCTCGACGATGCTATTTGAGGATGAAATTATCGCCGCCATTCCGCTTTCGCATCCTCTGGCGCTGTACGAGCGTATCGATCCACAGGATTTAAACGATCAATCCATTATAGTGCTCAATGATTCCCTGCTATTGAGAGGCATCATCACGACTGAATTTAATCACCGCAAGGTCGTTCCCAACATCATCTGCGAGCTGGATAACCACTATTCGTGCCTTGAATATGCTGAGGCCCAGATTGGTATCGCCTTTATTACCCGCTCGTTAACCCGTTTGTCCACGCCGAAAAACGTTCGTCTGGTTTCCCTGAATATTCCTGCGTTCTTTATTCCGGTGATGCTGGTGCATAGCAACGACCTTTCGCTGGACAACGCGACTATCTGTCTGCTCAAGCAGATCAAAAATTTTTACACCGTTGAGGGCCAATCAGCGGTGGAAAAGAGCTGGCCCGAGCGAAAAATGGGCGTATAATGCCCGCCCTGTTTGTGTTGTTTCTGAGAAATTCCTGATGGCGCTGTTAATCACCAAAAAATGTATCAACTGCGATATGTGCGAGCCGGAGTGCCCGAATGAGGCGATATCCATGGGTGATAGCATTTATGAAATTAACAGCGATCGCTGCACCGAATGCGTCGGCCACTATGATACGCCAACCTGCCAGAAGGTGTGCCCGATCCCAAATACCATTCTGAAAGATCCGGCCCATAACGAGAATGAAGAGCAGCTGTGGGATAAGTTTGTCCTGCTGCACCACGCGGACAAACTGTGATATTGCCGGATGGCGGCGTTAACCGACCTCTCCGGCCTGTAACAATTAGCTTTCGATAATCACCGTGGCGCAGGCATAGTGACGCTCGTCGGCCAGCGTCACGTGAATGCTGCTTACGCCCATACGCTCCGCCAGACCCTTTGCCTCGCCCCACAATCGCAGCTTTGGCTTACCCAGCTCGTCGTTGTAAACCTCAAACTGATTGAACGCCAGCCCGTTGCGGATGCCGGTGCCAAGCGCCTTGGCCGCCGCTTCTTTAACGGCGAAACGCTTCGCCAGAAAACGGACCGGCTGCTGATGCTGTTCCCATATTGCCCATTCAAAATCGCTGAGTACGCGACGGGCAAGACGATCGCCGCTGCGGGCTATCACCGCGTCAATACGGGCAATTTCAACAATATCAGTACCCAGTCCGAGAATCGCCATCAGTCGCGAGCTTCCTGCATCAGACGCTTCATTTCCGCAACCGCTTCCTTCAGGCCGCTCATTACCGCCCGGCCAATAATCGCATGGCCGATGTTCAGCTCGTGCATTTCCGGCAGCGCGGCAATAGCCTTAACGTTATGGTACGTCAGGCCGTGACCGGCGTTGACCTTCAGCCCCAGGCTCGCGGCATAGGTTGCCGCTTTGGCGATACGTTCCAGCTCTTTTGCCTGTCCGGCGTCCGTTTGCGCATCAGCATAGCAGCCGGTGTGAATTTCGATATAAGGCGCGCCAACGTCCGCTGCGGCCTTAATTTGCGCGTGGTCAGCATCAATAAACAGGGAGACCAGAATACCGGCATCGGCCAGACGCTTACAGGCATCGCGCATTTTATCGAGCTGCCCCGCCACATCCAGTCCGCCTTCGGTTGTCACTTCCTGACGTTTTTCCGGCACCAGGCAGCAGAAATGCGGTTGAGTCTCACAGGCAATCTTCAGCATCTCTTCCGTCACCGCCATCTCAAGGTTCATGCGGGTATCCAGAGTCTGGCGCAAAATACGTACGTCGCGATCGGTAATATGGCGGCGATCTTCGCGCAGATGAACGGTAATACCATCAGCGCCTGCCTGCTCGGCGATAAAGGCCGCCTGTACCGGATCCGGATAAGCGGTACCGCGAGCGTTGCGTAATGTCGCTATGTGGTCAATGTTGACCCCTAACAGTAATTCAGCCATGACAATCCTCGTTAATCGTTATTTGTTTTATCGGCCCGTGCGGGCAAAAACTGACGAAACAGCTCGCGACTTTTTAACGGCTTCCCACCAAGATAGGGCTTCAGGGCGATTCGGGTGAAACGCTTTGCCGCGCGCAGCGCATCGCTGTCCGGAAATTCGCGGCTGGCCAGCGCCTTCAGATGGTGCCCGGTAAAGGTGTTGTTATCAATAACCACGCTGGCAATAAATCCTTTCTCTTCACGGTAGCGGTAGGTCATCGTATCGTCAACCGCCTCTCCGCTGCCGGCGCAGTGCAGGAAATCAACGCCATATCCCAGATGCCCAAGCAGCGCCAGCTCAAACCGCCGAAGCGCCGGTTCCGGCGAGCCTGTAGCGCCAGCCAGCGACTGGATACAGTGCAGATAATCGAAAAAGAGTTCCGAGAAGCGCGTTTCGTGCTCAAGCACGCGAGAGAGCAGTTCGTTGACGTAAAGTCCGCTGTAGAGCGTGATACCGCTGAGAGGGAGCGCCAGCGAGACGGCTTCCGCGCTGCGCAGCGTTTTAACTTCGCCGCGCCCGCCAAAGCGGAGCAGTAAGGGGGTAAAAGGCTGAAGAGCGCCTTTGAGGTTGGAGCGTTTGGAACGTGCGCCTTTTGCAACAAGCCGCACGCGACCGGACTCTTCCGTGAAGACGTCCAGCATCAGGCTGGTTTCGCTCCAGGGACGACTATGCAGTACGAAAGCGCGTTGCCAGCCTTCCATCATACTCGTCGTCTTTCAAGCCGCAGGTGCGTTGGCTGCGCCCACTGACCCCAGTCAATTACTGAAGTAAGCTCCCGGGGACTCGCGTTCTTGCCGCGCGACTCAGCCTCTGGCCTCGCTCCTTCGGAGCCAGCGCAAGCGCTGTTCAAAACACTTTGTGTTTTGTCCTGCACCTCGAAAGCCATAGAGTATCCAAACTTAAAGATCGTCGCCGTAACCGAGACTGCGCAGCGCGCGTTCGTCATCAGCCCAGCCGGATTTCACTTTCACCCAAAGCTCAAGGTGAACCGGCGCTTCAAACATATCCTGCATGTCTTTACGCGCTTCGATACCGATGGTTTTGATTTTGGCCCCTTTGTTACCAATCACCATCTTCTTCTGCCCTTCGCGCTCAACCAGAATCAGGCCATTAATGTCGTAACCGCCGCGCTCATTGGTCACAAAACGCTCAATTTCGACGGTGACGGAATATGGCAGTTCTGCGCCAAGGAAACGCATCAGCTTTTCACGAATGATCTCGGAAGCCATAAAGCGCTGCGAACGGTCAGTGATGTAATCTTCCGGGAAGTGGTGAATCGCCTCCGGCAAATGCTTGCGCACGATACCGGCGATCGTATCAACATTCAGCCCCGTTTCCGCAGAAATCGGTACGATATCGAGGAAGTTCATTTGACTGCCGAGGAACTGCAGGTGCGGCAGAAGATCCGCTTTTTCCTGGACGTTGTCGACTTTGTTGACCGCCAGAATCACCGGCGCTTTACCGTCGCGCAGCTTGTTGAGCACCATCTCGTCGTCCGGCGTCCAGCGGGTCCCTTCAACCACGAAGATAACCAGCTCAACGTCGCCAATAGAGCTGCTTGCCGCCTTGTTCATCAGGCGGTTAATCGCGCGTTTTTCTTCCATATGCAGACCGGGGGTATCGACGTAGATCGCCTGATACGGGCCTTCAGTATGGATACCGACGATGCGGTGACGCGTGGTCTGCGCTTTTCGGGAAGTGATCGAGATCTTCTGCCCGAGCAGCTTGTTCAGCAATGTGGATTTGCCCACGTTTGGACGACCAACGATGGCAATAAATCCGCAGTAGTTCTTTTCTTCGCTCATTCCAGCTCCAGCTTTTTCAGCGCCTGTTCGGCGGCAGCCTGCTCCGCCTTGCGACGGCTAGAACCCGTGCCAACCACCGGTTCACTCAGGCCGCTAACCTGGCAGTGGATAGTAAATTCCTGATCGTGCGCTTCACCGCGAACCTGTACCACCAGGTAAGACGGCAGCGGCAGATGACGCCCCTGCAGATACTCCTGCAAGCGCGTCTTCGGATCTTTTTGCTTGTCACCAGGGCTGATTTCGTCCAGACGGCTCTGGTACCAGGAGAGGATAAGGCGCTCAACGTTCTGAATATCGCTGTCGAGGAAAATCCCGCCGATTAAAGCTTCAACGGTGTCCGCCAGTATCGATTCACGGCGAAAGCCTCCGCTTTTCAGTTCACCCGGCCCAAGACGCAGGCATTCACCTAATTCGAACTCGCGGGCAATTTCTGCCAGCGTGTTGCCTCGTACCAGCGTCGCGCGCATGCGGCTCATATCGCCTTCGTCTACCCGAGGGAAACGATGATAGAGGGCGTTAGCGATCACAAAGCTCAATATTGAGTCGCCTAAAAACTCCAGGCGCTCATTGTGTTTGCTGCTGGCACTGCGGTGAGTTAATGCCTGTTGCAACAGCTCCTGATGATGAAAAGTGTAGCCCAGCTTCCGTTGAAGCCGATTAATTACGATGGGGTTCATGCGTTACCAATAGATGAATGCGTCAAAAATGCAGCACACGAAACCGACCTGAGTAAACACCAACGCGGTTTCGTGTGCTGTGTCAATCTTACGAGAGACAACCTAAAACTTCGGGGGGATATTCTATACGCAACGACAAGGGATGTCGTTAGTTTGAATAGATTTAAATATTAAATAATTCACGCTGCCGTTATTGCGGCGGCAGCGTGAATAAGGCAGGAAAATTAATGAATGCCGCCAATGCGCGATAAACGTACGCCGGTAGGCCATTCACCTTCCTGTTTTTCGAAACTCATCCAGATTGCGGTTGCTTTACCCACCAGATTCGCTTCCGGCACAAAGCCCCAATAACGGCTGTCGGCGCTGTTATCGCGGTTGTCACCCATCATAAAATACTGCCCCGGGGGGACAATCCAGGTTGCCAGCGGTAGCCCGGACTGGTGGTAATACATCCCAACCTGATCCTGCGCAATCGGCACGGTCAAAATGCGGTGCGTCACGTCATCCAGCGTCTCTTTACGTTCGGTCAGACGAATGCCATTCGCTTTGGTCTCGCCTTTCGGCAGTTGCCAGAAACCGCTGGTCGCTTCACCGCCGTTGCTGCGGGAGAAGGTCTGTACGAAATCGCTCGGCTCAACGTTGGAGTAAGTGACCGGCAGAGCGTTGCCGCAGGCCTGACCAGAACGGCAGCCCGGCTGGATAGTGACCTGTTTAGCAATCGGATCGTAAGTGACTTTATCACCCGGTAAGCCGACGGCCCGCTTGATATAATCCAGGCGCGGATCCTGCGGATATTTAAAGACGACGATATCGCCGCGCTTCGGATGCCCGGTTTCGATCAGCGTTTTCTGGTAAATCGGATCCTTAATGCCGTAAGCAAACTTCTCTACCAGAATAAAATCGCCGATTAGCAGCGTCGGCATCATTGAGCCGGATGGGATCTGGAAGGGCTCATAAATAAATGAGCGAACCACCAGAACAATCGCCAGTACCGGGAAGATTGAAGCGCCGGTTTCCAGCCAGCCCGGTTTCGGGCCCACCTTTTTCAGCGTTTTCTTGTCCAGCTGGTCGCCGGTCGCCGCCTGGGCAGCGGCCTGACTTTCGCGACGTTTTGGCGCAAAGATAAACTTATCCAGGCACCACAACAGACCCGTCACCAAAGTAGCGATGACCAGGATCAGGGCAAACATGTTCGCCATGCCAACTCCTTAGGGTTATTTGCCGTCTTTACCAACGTGCAGAATGGCGAGGAACGCTTCCTGCGGCAGCTCAACGTTACCGACCTGCTTCATTCGTTTCTTACCTTCTTTCTGCTTCTGCAGCAGCTTTTTCTTACGGCTGACGTCGCCGCCATAGCATTTCGCCAGGACGTTTTTACGCAGCTGTTTTACGGTAGAACGGGCAATGATGTGGTTGCCGATAGCAGCCTGGATAGCGATATCGAACTGCTGACGCGGGATCAGCTCTTTCATCTTCTCAACCAGTTCACGGCCGCGATACGGCGCATTATCGTTATGCGTGATCAGCGCAAGCGCATCCACGCGCTCGCCGTTAATCAACACATCCACGCGCACCATATTGGAGGCCTGGAAGCGCTTGAAGTTGTAGTCCAGCGAGGCATAGCCGCGGGAAGTAGACTTCAGACGGTCAAAGAAGTCGAGCACCACTTCCGCCATCGGAATTTCATAGGTCAACGCAACCTGATTGCCGTGATAGACCATATTGGTCTGTACGCCGCGTTTTTCGATACACAGGGTAATGACGTTGCCTAAAAACTCCTGCGGCAGCAGCATATGACACTCGGCGATCGGCTCGCGCAGCTCCTGAATATTGTTCAGCGGCGGCAGCTTGGACGGGCTATCGACGTAAATAACTTCTTTCGAGGTGGTTTCTACTTCATAAACGACCGTCGGCGCCGTGGTGATCAGATCCAGGTCATATTCACGCTCAAGACGCTCCTGGATGATCTCCATATGCAGAAGACCCAGGAAGCCGCAGCGGAAACCGAAGCCCAGCGCGGTGGAGCTTTCCGGTTCGTAGAACAGAGAGGCATCGTTAAGGCTCAGTTTGCCCAGCGCATCGCGGAAGTTCTCGTAATCATCAGAACTGACCGGGAACAGGCCGGCGTAAACCTGCGGTTTAACCTTTTTAAAGCCTGGCAGCGCTTTTTCCGCCGGGTTGCGGGAGAGAGTCAGCGTATCGCCGACCGGCGCGCCGAGAATATCTTTGATGGCGCAAACCAGCCAGCCTACCTCGCCGCATTTCAGCTCGGTACGGTCAACCTGTTTCGGCGTGAAGATGCCCAGGCGGTCGGCGTTATACACCTGCCCGGTACTCATCACCTTAATTTTATCGCCTTTACGCATGGTGCCGTTTTTGATACGCACCAGAGAGACGACGCCGAGGTAGTTATCGAACCAGGAGTCGATGATCAGAGCCTGCAGCGGCGCTTCCGGGTCGCCTTCCGGCGGCGGAATGTCGCGCACCAGGCGTTCCAGCACGTCCGGCACGCCAACGCCGGTCTTTGCAGAACAGCGCACCGCATCGGTAGCATCGATACCGACGATGTCTTCAATTTCTTCCGCCACGCGCTCCGGATCGGCCGCCGGCAGGTCAATTTTGTTCAGGACCGGAACAACTTCCAGGTCCATTTCCATCGCCGTATAGCAGTTAGCCAGCGTCTGGGCTTCTACGCCCTGCCCCGCATCAACCACCAGCAAAGCGCCTTCACAGGCAGCAAGCGAACGAGAAACTTCATAAGAGAAGTCGACGTGGCCGGGCGTGTCGATAAAGTTCAGCTGATAGGTTTCGCCATCAGACGCTTTGTAATCGAGGGTGACGCTCTGCGCCTTGATGGTAATACCGCGCTCACGTTCAAGATCCATGGAGTCCAGAACCTGGGCTGCCATTTCACGATCGGAAAGGCCACCGCAAATCTGGATAATTCGGTCAGACAATGTCGACTTACCGTGGTCGATGTGAGCGATGATTGAAAAGTTACGTATATTCTTCATATTTAGAGTTAATTATGCCTTACGCGAATCATGAGGCCGCTGTACTGTGCCTGACGTTTTTTAATCCGAAAACGCCGCATTCTACACTACATCCACGAAACCAGGAAATGCTCTTACCGCTAGCATAGCTGGAGTAAATGACGAGTTCTTGCGTGAGTTGTAAATAAAGATAAGGGCCAGTGAAATCACTGACCCAATGGTGAGGAAGTCGTCTCGATGCGGACTAAATCTGGCGGTAAACCGACGCTAAGAATCACCGGCTGCCACGACTGCCGGGAAGCCAGGCCCGGCGAGAGGCCGCGCGCTACCAGAAACCCGCCGACGCCGCCCAGTATCGCCCCGCAGAGGGAGGCGAAATCATTGGCAAACAGCACCTGGAATATTGATGCCATCACGAACAAACCCACTAACGGCGCCATATAGACCAATACTGCCGACCCTAGCAGGCTGCTCTCGGCAATACCCAGCTCGACCTTTTGCCCGGCCGACAGCGGCTGTTCGCAGGGAACGCTAATGGTATGGCTGGTTTGCGGCCCTAGCTTATTCAGCACCCGGCTTCCGCAACCGGCGCGAGAAGCGCAGCTGCTGCAGGAGGCTTTGACATCGCAATGCACCAGCGCAACGCCATTGTCCCAGGAAACAACCGTCGCCCACTCTTTAATCATTGTACTGCCCTGAATTTGATACTGTCGGAAATCCGCTTGGCGGTTTGCGGAGGCAGCTCGCCAACAATGGTGATTTCTGCGTTATCACGCACGGTAGTCGCTACGGTACGACGGCCGGTACGCAGTAGCTGATCTGTGCTATTTGCCGTGGCGCGATTGATATTAATGGAGAAACTAAACAGCCCGTCGGAATACAATCGGGACTCTACCGGCCCATCGAAAGTGGGCAGGCGACGCTGGCTGCTGGACACTTCGGCAACACCCTGCGGCAGCCAGGTTGGCGCCCAGTTAAAGTTGGCCTTATTGCCCCCCTCCGGAACGGACAGCTGCGGAGGTAGATTAGCTTTAGACAGGGTTTCCATGCTGGCGCTGACGTTATCGCCAACGTTGAAGGAGACCACCCGGAACTGCTCAAGCGTTTCGCCATCCCGATCAAGCAGATCCACCCGCAGCGGAAGCTTAGTTTCCGCATCCAGCCAGGCAATATAGCTATAGCGGGTACCATCGCGAGCCACGACGCGAACCACATCGCATAGACGATCGGCAATACGCGTACGCCCAACGGAAATGAAGTCGTAATAGGATGAAAGACGTTTAAAGTCGGAGTAAACCAGCGAGGGCAGCGAATCAACAATATAGTCGCCGTTCAGCGTAAAAGGATCGAGCCCGGGTTCAAAGTAGCTAATCTCCGTTCCGCGCAGCACCACTTCCCGACGGGGGCCGTCGAGCTGGAGAAGCTGAGCCAGAGTGCGATTATCCAGTTTAGCGTGTCGATAGCGCAGCGACTCAACACCCTGCTTGTTGATGCTGACGAAAGAGAGCTCGTAATTAAGGGACTGGCTGGCCAGATTCATCTGCTGCAACAACGCCCCGGACGATGTATCAGCCGAGGCGTTGACGGAGAAGAACAGGCTGCCTGCCATGAGCGACATGGCACACCAAAGTTGCTTCATTACTGCGATTGCGTTCCTAAAGTTTGATAGCCCGGCACCTGAACAGCGGCTTGTTGAGTCTGGGCCTGGCCAAACTGCAGCTGTTCCGCATGCAGGCGACGCTGCAATTCATAATCCTGCAGCATAGCATTAATTCTGCGGCGCTGTTCCTGCACTTGAGCCTGCTGGCCGGTACCTGCTGAGGCATCCGCCGGTACGCCCAGGCTAACCGGGCTGGCCTTACCCATCATCGGCATGGTGTTAAACACCGGCGCTTCCGGCTGCTGAGAGGTATCAGACTGGCCATTATACTGTTGAACGCCAACAATCACAGCCAGAGACACGCACGCGGCAACGCCCATCTGGGTGAGCGAACTGGCCCACGGGCGAACTTTTTGCCAGAAAGGCATCTGACGCCACTGGTGCGGTGCGGGCTGAGATTCCGGAATAAGAGGAACCGTCTGACGAACGGGCTCGTTTTCAATGGCGGCCATGACGCGAGCTGAGATATCAAAATGGAGCATCTCACTCGTATCGCCTCGCAGCGTATCGCGGATGAGATGGTAGCTCTCCCAGGTTTTTTGCATTTCAGATGAACGCTCCAGCTCATTGAGCAGTTCGTTATCCAGCGTTTCACCATCCATTAAGGCCGAAAGTTTTTCTTTCTGCATGCCTGATACCCTTTTCCAGTATTCCGCTATCGTCAACGCCTGATGAGCGGTTGAACTTTATTATCAATAGCTTCTCGCGCCCGGAAGATGCGTGAACGCACTGTGCCCACCGGACAATCCATGATGGCGGCTATTTCTTCATAGCTCATGCCATCCAGCTCCCGCAGGGTAATTGCCATGCGTAAATCCTCCGGAAGCGACTCAATGGTACGAAAGACTATCTGTCTCAGCTCTTCTGACAACATTAAGTTCTCAGGGTTCGAAATTTCTTTCAACGCCCCACCGCTTTCGAAGTTTTCAGCATCATTTGCATCAACATCGCTGGATGGCGGACGGCGCCCCTGAGCAACCAGATAATTCTTCGCCGTGTTTACGGCAATGCGATATAACCAGGTGTAAAAAGCACTATCCCCCCGGAAAGAATCCAGCGCACGCCATGCTTTAACGAACGACTCCTGAACAACGTCAGCGATATCGCCCGGCGGCACGTAGCGGGAGACCAGGCTTGCAACCTTATGCTGATAGCGTACCACCAGCAGGTTAAATGCTTTCTGATCTCCTTTCTGGACCCGTTCAACAAGGACCTGATCCGTTAACTGCTCGCTCATCCGAGGTAATGTCTCCCCAAACCCAATTCCCATGCGTATTCAAAAACACCACCCAATTACTGCATAAATGAGCAAGCAGAGGGTTGGAGTGTCTGAAAACAATAAAGTTCCGTTACGCCTTTGTTTTTCGTTCGGCACCGGCTGACGGATTGTTATCTCTCATTATATGTCCCGGTAGCTAAACGATATGTAAGATAATAAGAAAAAGCGCAAGACCCGCCAGAAGGGTAACGTAACCCGACTTTTATTTCACTATAAAATCTGAAGCTAACGAGCGGCTTCGCAAAACCTTTCGTAGACGTATCTTCCGCCACATTGTGACTCCATGTTTAGCCTGCACAACCAGCAGTAAAAAAAGTGTACGAATTATCGCTGGCTGGTGCTATTGTTCGGTAATCGTGTTTAGTAAATTAAACAAAGACTATGAATACAACTCCTGATTCCTCCTGTGATGTGCTAATTGTTGGCAGCGGCGCTGCTGGTTTATCTCTCGCCCTGCGCCTGGCGGAACGCTGTACGGTCACCGTTCTCAGCAAAGGCCCCATTAGTGAAGGGTCTACTTTCTATGCGCAAGGCGGCATCGCCGCCGTGTTTGATGAAACCGACAGCGTTGAATCCCACATCGAAGATACGCTGATTGCCGGAGCGGGTCTTTGCGATCGCCATGCGGTCTCCTTTGTTGCGAGCAACGCTAAACCCTGCGTTCAATGGCTTATCGATCAGGGCGTTTTGTTCGATACTGAGGTACAGGCAAACGGCGAAGCGAGCTATCACCTGACGCGCGAAGGGGGGCACAGTCACCGCCGTATCCTCCACGCCGCCGATGCGACCGGGAAAGCCGTAGAGACCACCCTGGTGAGCAAGGCGCTGGCCCACCCTAATATCCGGGTGCTGGAGCGCAGCAACGCCGTTGATCTGATTCTCTCCGATAAAATCGGCCTGCCGGGAACGCGGCGCGTTGTGGGGGCCTGGATCTGGAACCGTAATAAAGAAGCGGTTGAGACCTGCAGCGCAAAAGCTGTGGTGCTGGCGACCGGCGGCGCAGCGAAGGTTTATCAATATACGACCAACCCTGACGTCTCTTCCGGGGATGGTATTGCAATGGCCTGGCGAGCCGGCTGTCGGGTCGCCAATCTGGAATTTAATCAGTTTCACCCAACGGCGCTGTACCATCCGCAAGCGCGCAATTTCCTGTTAACGGAAGCGCTGCGCGGCGAGGGCGCACTGTTGAAACGTCCGGACGGCACACGGTTTATGCCGGAATTTGACGAGCGCGGCGAACTGGCTCCGCGCGACATTGTCGCCAGAGCGATCGATCATGAGATGAAGCGCCTGGGCGTTGACTGTATGTATCTCGATATCAGCCATAAACCGGCAGAATTTATCCGCCACCACTTCCCGATGATCTACGAGAAGCTGCTGGGGCTGGGCATTGACCTGACAAAAGAGCCAGTTCCCATTGTGCCGGCGGCACATTATACCTGCGGCGGCGTGATGGTTGACGATCATGGGCGCACTGATGTTGACGGACTGTACGCCATTGGCGAAGTGAGCTACACGGGATTACACGGCGCTAACCGTATGGCTTCAAATTCATTGCTGGAGTGCCTTGTTTACGGCTGGTCCGCTGCCGAAGATATCGTTAAGCGTATGCCGTTCGCTCAGGCGGTCAATAAACTGCCTTCCTGGGACGAAAGCCAGGTCGAAATACCTGATGAACTGGTCGTAATACAGCACAACTGGCATGAGCTGCGCTTGCTGATGTGGGATTATGTCGGCATCGTGCGTACCACTCGTCGTCTTGAACGCGCCCTGCGCCGTATTACTATGCTGCAACAGGAGCTGGACGAATACTACGCCCGCTTCCGTGTCTCTAATAATTTGCTGGAGCTGCGTAACCTGGTACAGGTTGCTGAGCTGATTGTACGCTGTGCCATGCAGCGTAAAGAGAGCCGCGGGCTTCACTATACGCTGGATTATCCTGAGCAGCTGCCCGACAGCGGACCGTCGGTGCTCTCGCCGCTGGCTCACATAAAAAGATAAAAATCCTGGGTCAAAGCGGTAAATCCTTCGGAATATTGCTGCTCTGGCCCGCGGATAACTAATCTGTCGCTAAAGCACTCTTCCCCCGCCGACGGCGAAAAAGCCAGCAGAACCCGATGCGGCGGGCGCATTTCCGTTTCCGCGACATCCGTTCGTAGACGCAGATGCCAGCCCATATTCTGCGCCCGCTGCACAAACGCGTTACCGATGTCGACCGGAAGCACAACGCAGAAAAACCCCTCTTCCGTAATAAGTTCGGCGGCACAGGTTAATAATGTTGCGTGATCGAGAGAGGAAGTGTATCGAGCCTGCTCGCGCTGCGAGGTGGCGCAAGGTACGCCTTCTGCGAAAAAAGGCGGGTTGCTGACAATCAGCTCATAGCGTCGGGTTTGCCGCGGCTGCCATTGCTGAATATCGGCCTGATGAATCTGCAGACGCCCGGCCCATGGAGAATCCGCGGCGTTTTCTCGTGCCTGTTGTGCCGCCTCTTCGTCCAGCTCCACGGCATCCACGATGACCGTCTCCCCGGTACGCTGCGCGAGCATCAGGGCTAACAGGCCGCTGCCCGCGCCGATATCCAGCACGCGCTTAACCTGCGCGATCGGGGCCCATGCGCCAAGTAAAATGCCGTCGGTACCCACTTTCATCGCACAGCGATCGTGGGCGACAAAAAACTGCTTAAACGTAAAACCATTGCGCGGCAGCGCGAACTTCGACTGGGACATCCTCGATAACCTTGCGGACAAAAACTCCTGAGCGTAAGGCTATGCACAATACCGGAGAACAGATAGCCTTACAAACAGATGAACATTGCGTCCGTAACGTCTATAATCGGCGGTCCACTCAGAGGTAGATCATGACTGTAACGACTTTTTCCGAACTTGAACTCGACGAAAACCTGCTGGACGCTCTCCAGGACAAAGGTTTCACACGCCCGACAGCCATTCAGGCCGCCGCTATTCCGCCTGCGCTTGATGGCCGTGATATTCTCGGTTCAGCCCCGACAGGCACCGGTAAAACGGCGGCGTATCTTCTGCCCGCGTTGCAGCATCTGCTCGATTTTCCGCGCAAGAAATCTGGTCCGCCGCGCATTCTTATCCTGACCCCAACTCGCGAACTGGCAATGCAGGTTGCCGACCACGCGCGTGAGCTGGCAAAACATACTCATCTGGATATCGCCACCATTACCGGCGGTGTCGCCTATATGAACCATGCTGAAGTGTTCAGCGAGAACCAGGATATCGTGGTCGCCACGACCGGCCGCCTGCTGCAGTATATTAAAGAAGAAAACTTTGATTGCCGCGCCGTTGAAACCCTGATCCTTGATGAAGCGGACCGCATGCTGGATATGGGCTTCGCGCAGGATATCGAACACATTGCCGGTGAAACCCGCTGGCGTAAGCAGACTATGCTGTTCTCCGCCACCCTCGAAGGTGACGCCATTAAAGATTTTGCTGAACGCCTACTGGAAGAACCGGTAGAAGTCTCGGCAACGCCCTCCACCCGCGAGCGTAAAAAAATTCACCAGTGGTATTACCGTGCCGATGACGTCAAGCACAAGACCGCTCTGCTGGTCCATCTGCTGAAGCAGCCGGAAGCGACGCGCTCTATCGTCTTCGTACGTAAGCGCGAGCGCGTTCATGAACTGGCGGGCTGGCTGCGTGAAGCGGGTATCAATACCTGCTGGCTGGAAGGCGAGATGGTGCAGGCGAAACGTAATGAAGCAATTAGCCGCCTGACCGATGGTCGAATTAACGTGTTAATCGCTACCGATGTTGCCGCACGCGGAATCGACATCGCGGACGTAAGCCACGTATTTAACTTCGACCTGCCGCGCACGGCAGATATTTACCTGCACCGTATTGGTCGTACCGGCCGGGCGGGTAAAAAAGGTACGGCTATTTCACTGGTTGAAGCCCACGATCATCTGCTGCTGGGTAAAATTGGCCGCTATACTGAAGAGCCGCTAAAAGCCCGCGTTATTGATGGGCTGCGCCCAACTACCCGCGCGCCAAGCGAGAAGCAAACCGGTAAACCGTCCAGGAAAGTATTAGCGAAGCGTGCAGAGAAGAAAGAGAAAGAAAAAGAGAAGCCGCGCGTGAAAAAACGCCACCGCGATACCAAAAACATTGGTAAGCGTCGTAAACCAAGCGGAGCGGATACCGCGCAGAAGGCAAACGAAGAGTAAAAAAACGCCGGGATATCCCGGCGTTTTTACATCAAAGTTGAGTCTTACAGGCTTTCGGTAAAAGTACGGGCGATAACGTCGCGCTGCTGTTCCGGCGTCAGGGAGTTAAAGCGCACCGCATAGCCAGAAACGCGAATGGTCAGCTGTGGATATTTTTCCGGATGTTCAACCGCATCCAGCAGAGTTTCGCGACGCAGAACGTTCACGTTCAGATGCTGACCGCCTTCAACGCGAACTTCAGGTTTCACGTCTACCGGGATCTCACGGTATTCGATCTCGCCCAGATTGCTCACCGCAACCACGTCATCTTCAGCAAAACCGGCTTTCGCGCACAGGCAGCGGGCTTCGCCTTTTTCGCTGTCCAGCAGCCAGAAAGAGTTCAGCAGGTCGTCATTTGCAGCTTTAGTAATTTGGATACCAGTAATCATTTTATGCCTCCCAGGCAGTGTTTGTTCGATTATTGGCCTTCGCGGCCAATTGGTAAAACCATTGTTGTATGAGTGTATATATATCAGCCGGGCATCCGGCATTCTTTGATTTAAATCAACAAAAACCCCATCACAAAAGTGGGTATAGGCAGATATTATTGTTTTACATCAAGTTACGCTACATCTTTCAGCAAAAAAATTTGTAAGTTTTCAATTTTTTTTGCACAAAGAACGCCAGTGGGATGGCGCAAATTTTGTGTTGTAGAAAGATGCAGTTAAGCTATGGCAATGACACTTTGCAGGAGAGCAAAATGACCACCCCATTAACCTGGCACGATGTGCTGGCAGAAGAGAAGCAGCAACCCTGGTTTGTTAATACCTTAAAAACGGTTGCTGAAGAGCGGCAATCGGGCATCACTATCTATCCTCCACAAAAAGACGTTTTCAACGCGTTTCGCTATACCGAGCTAAGCGACGTCAAAGTGGTGATCCTCGGTCAGGATCCCTACCACGGACCAGGACAGGCTCACGGCCTTGCCTTCTCTGTTTTACCGGGCGTTGCGACCCCTCCTTCTCTGCTGAACATGTATAAAGAGCTGGAAGGCACGATCCCGGGCTTTCAGCGCCCAAATCATGGTTATCTCGAAAGCTGGGCGCGTCAGGGGGTTTTGCTGCTTAATACCGTATTAACGGTACGCGCCGGGCAAGCGCACTCTCATGCTAGTCTCGGATGGGAAACCTTTACCGATAAAGTGATTTCACTGATTAACCAGCATCGGGAAGGGGTTGTATTTTTGCTGTGGGGTTCACATGCGCAAAAGAAAGGCGCGATTATCGATCGCCAGCGCCATTGCGTGCTCAAAGCGCCGCATCCGTCACCGCTCTCCGCGCACCGCGGCTTCTTCGGCTGTAATCATTTCGTCCTGGCGAATGAATGGCTGGCTGAACGCGGCGAAGCGCCTATTGACTGGCTACCCCGGCTGCCGGCTGAGAGCGAATAAAGCAGACCAGTGTTAAAAATCAATCACCACCTCCCAGGAGGTGATTTAGGGATGACAATGTAAATGCCAGCATTACGCTGGCATTTATCGTTCTGCGGCAAGCTATCAAGCTTTGTTCTGTCGCCACCATTCTGCCAGCAGCACGCCGGTTGCCACGGAAACGTTCAGGCTTTCAACGTTGCCGGTGCCTTCGATAGCAATATTCAGATCGGCGCTGGAGATAGCGGCATCAGACAGACCGTCGCTCTCCTGCCCTAATACCAGCACCATCTTCTTCGGCAACTCGGCTTTAAACAGCGGAGTCCCGTTATGGCTGGAAGTTGAAACAATCGCGTAGCCCGCTTTACGGAAGCGCTCAAGCGTATCGATAAAGCTGTCGCCCGTAATCGGTTCAACGTGTTCTGCCCCGCCTTCGGCGGTACGAATCGCGGCACCGGACTCCATAACGCCAGCATCCTGCACAATTACGCCCTTAACGCCGAAGTGCGCGCAGCTGCGCATGATGGCGCCAAGGTTGTGCGGGTTGCCGACATCTTCCAGCGCCAGCACGCAATCTTCAGCGTCGGCTTTCGCCACCCACTGCTCAACAGAGGTGCCATGACGTTTTTTAATCAAGAAGCAAACTCCGCCGTGGTGTTCAGTGCCGGACGCTTTCGCCAGCTCTGCTTCATCAACGACGTGATAAGCTTTACGGTTAGCCGCCATCCAGCGCAGGGCTTCTTTGAAGCGCGGAGTCACGCTCTGGATAAACCAGGCGCGCACAATAGCGTCCGGACGGCTCTGGAAAAGCGCCTGGCAGGCATTTTCGCCGTAAACACGGGTCTCTTCCGCGCGTTGGCGACGCAGCACTTCAGGATCGATAAAGCTTTTTCCGCTGATCCCGCCGTGATCCACTTTTACCGGCGTCTCATCACCCGGCGCGCGGGATACGGTACGCCACGGAGAGGAACCCTCACCGCCGAAGCCTTCACGCTTGCGATCGTCACGTTTACGATCGCCACCGCGGCTGTCTCTTTCATCGCGCGCAGGGCGGTTACGACCGTCAACACGAGACTTTCCTGGGCGTCCCCCACCTTTCCCGGTACGCGGGTTATGGGTACGTCGGTCAGAATCATCATCACTGCGGACATACATCACTTTGACCTTGCCGCTTTTATTTTTCAGTTCGTCGTCGCTCATTCATTTTCTCCACCTGCGCTGCGCGAAGCGCGCAGATTACCCGATGTGCCATCACTTAGCCATTATTTCATTTAAAAGCCTGAGTCTATCGTAATCATTGAATAAAACTCATTGTCCTTTATTAGTACTGCATCGATAATATGTAACATTACAGAAACAAATCGGCCACGTGCCGCGCTGCAACCCATAACCAGAGGTTAGTTATGAATACCGTTTGTGCCAGTTGTCAGGCTCTGAACCGCATCCCCGACGATCGTAGCGCTGATGGCGCGAAATGCGGGCGCTGCGGCCACGATCTTTTTGACGGCGATGTGATCAACGCGACCGGGGCAACGCTGGATAAACTGCTGAAGGACGATCTGCCCGTTGTCGTTGATTTCTGGGCGCCGTGGTGCGGCCCCTGCCGTAACTTTGCGCCCATTTTCGAAGATGTGGCTGAAGAGCGCAGCGGCGAAATGCGGTTCGTGAAAGTGAATACCGAAATGGAACGCGAACTGAGCGCCCGCTTCCGCATCCGCAGTATCCCGACCATTATGATGTTCAAAAATGGCGAAGTCATCGACATGCTGAACGGCGCCGTACCAAAAGCGCCTTTCGATAGCTGGTTGAACGAAGCCGGCCAGCAATAAACCCGACGGGGCACCGCTTGTGCCCCGTTTTTACCTCTGCGACAATGGCGTTTTTTCTTAGCGATCCCCATGACTGATAACGCCGTCCTTCGCCTTCGCGCCGAACGTCTCGCGCGCGCCACCCGGCCTTTTCTTGCTCGCGGCAACCGTATTCACCGCTGCCAGCGCTGTTTGCTGCCGTTGAAACAATGCCTCTGCGCGACCCTTAATCCCGTTGCCGCCACCAGCCGTTTTTGCCTGGTGATGTTCGATACCGAGCCAATGAAGCCCAGCAATACTGGACGCCTGATTGCCGATATCCTGCCGGATACGGAAGCCTTTCAATGGTCACGAACCGAACCGCCGCAGGCGCTTCTCGATCTCGTTGCCGACGCGAGATATCAGCCAATGGTGGTTTTTCCTGCCTCCTATGCCAGCGCCGGGCGCCGGGTACTTGACGCACCGCTTCCCGGCAAACCTCCGCTGTTTATTATGCTCGACGGCACCTGGCCCGAGGCGCGAAAAATGTTCCGCAAAAGTCCCTGGCTTGATGCGCTGCCGATGATTTCCGTTGATCTGTCCCGCGTCTCCGCTTATCGCCTGCGAGAAGCCCATGCAGAAGGCCAATACTGTACCGCTGAAGTCGCCATAGCGCTGCTGGATCTTGCGGGGGATGTCACCGCAGCCAGCGCCCTTGGCGATCATTTCAGCTTATTCAGAACGCGCTATCTGGCAGGAAAAACACAGCATAAGGGCGGTATCACAGCACAACTGACAGAAAACGTTTAAAATCATTCGGTCACTGGGGATCAAAGGAGACCGGAATGAGCCAACGAGGCCTCGAAGCATTACTGCGGCCGAAATCGATCGCCGTTATCGGCGCATCAATGAAACCACAGCGCGCCGGTTATCTGATGATGCGCAACCTGCTGGCTGGCGGGTTTAACGGCCCTGTCCTTCCCGTTACGCCGGCGTGGAAAGCGGTTCAGGGCGTACTGGCCTGGCCTGACGTCAACAGCCTGCCCTTTACCCCCGATCTCGCTGTGCTTTGCACCAATGCCCGAAGAAATCTTGAGCTTCTGGAAGCGTTGGGGCAAAAAGGGTGTAAGACTTGCATTATTCTCTCTTCCCTACCCGAACAGTATCCCGCGCTGCTTGAATGCGCCGCCCGCTATCAAATGCGCCTGCTCGGTCCGAATAGTCTCGGCCTGCTTGCGCCCTGGCAGGGCCTAAACGCCAGCTTTTCGCCGGTTCCTATCCATCGCGGTAAACTGGCGTTTATTTCGCAATCGGCGGCCGTATCCAACACCATCCTCGACTGGGCCCAGCAGCGCGAAATGGGGTTTTCTTACTTTATCGCGCTCGGCGATAGCCTGGATATCGACGTTGATGACCTGCTCGATTTCCTTGCTCGCGACAGTAAAACCAGCGCTATTCTGCTCTATCTTGAACACCTTAGCGACGCCCGTCGCTTCGTCTCCGCGGCCCGTAGCGCATCGCGCAATAAGCCTATCCTGGTGATCAAAAGCGGGCGTAGTCCGGCGGCGCAAAAGCTGCTACACGTCAATTCCGGTATGGATCCGGCCTGGGACGCCGCTATTCAGCGCGCGGGTTTGTTGCGGGTTCAGGATACTCACGAACTGTTCTCTGCGGTGGAAACCCTCAGCCATATGCGCCCACTGCGCGGCGAGAAACTCATGATTATCAGCAACGGCGCAGCGCCGGCTGCGCTGGCGCTGGATGAGCTTTGGCTGCGCAACGGCAAACTTGCCGCTCTCAGCGAAGAGACCAGCGATCTTCTCCGCCAGGCGTTGCCTGAAACCATGGATATTGCTAACCCACTGGATCTCCGCGATGACGCCAGTAGCGAGCACTACCTCAAAGCGCTGAACGTGCTGCTGGATAGCCATGATTACGACGCGCTGCTGGTGATCCATTCACCCAGCGCGGCTGCTCCGGGGACGGAAAGCGCGCTGGCGCTGATTGACGCCCTGAAGCGCCACCCGCGCGGTAAATACGTTACGGTTCTGACTAACTGGTGCGGTGAGTTTTCATCGCAAGAGGCGCGTCGTCTGTTTAGCGATGCGGGACTACCGACCTATCGCACCCCCGAAGGGACGATAACCGCGTTTATGCATATGGTGGAATACCGGCGTAACCAGAAGCAGCTCAGAGAGACCCCGGTACTGCCAGTCTCATTAGCCACTAACACAGCCGAAGCGCATAGTCTGTTACAACGCGCAATCAATGAAGGTGCCACCACGCTGGATACCCATGAAGTGAGTCCTGTTCTGCGTGCTTACGGTATTCATACTCTACCGACGTGGATTGCCGCGGATAGCGCCGAGGCCGTGCATATCGCCGAACAGATAGGTTACCCCGTCGCGCTCAAGCTCCGCTCGCCAGACATCCCCCATAAGTCGGAAGTCCAGGGGGTCATGCTTTACCTACGTACGGCTACCGAGGTACAGCAGGCCGCGGACGCGATTATCGATCGCGTCAAAATGACCTGGCCGCAGGCGCGTATTCACGGACTGCTGGTGCAAAGCATGGCCAATCGAGCCGGGGCGCAGGAGCTGCGGGTCGTCGTCGAGCACGATCCGGTTTTTGGACCGCTGATCATGCTGGGCGAAGGCGGCGTCGAATGGCGAGCAGAAGATCAGGCCGCCGTCGCACTCCCGCCGCTCAATATGAACCTTGCGCGCTACCTGGTCATCCAGGCCATCAAAAGCAAAAAAGTGCGCGGGCGCAGCGCGCTGCGTCCGCTCGATATTCCCGGCCTGAGTCAGCTACTGGTACAGGTATCGAATTTGATCGTCGACTGCCCGGAAATCCAGCGCCTCGATATCCACCCTCTGCTGGCTTCCGGTCACGAGTTTACCGCGCTTGACGTCACGTTAACTCTCGCGCCGTTCACTGGCGATAGTGAAAGCCGCCTGGCCATCCGCCCTTATCCGCAGCAGCAGGAGGAGTGGGTAGTGATGAAGAATGGCGAACGCTGCCTTTTCCGTCCCATACTCCCGGAAGATGAGCCGCAGCTGCTGGCCTTTATCGCACAGGTCACGAAGGAAGATCTTTATTATCGTTACTTCAGCGAAATCAACGAATTTACTCACGATGATTTAGCTAACATGACGCAGATCGACTACGATCGAGAAATGGCCTTTGTTGCCGTGCGCACGACGGCTGAAGGGAATGAGATCCTCGGCGTGACGCGAGCGATCTCCGACCCGGATAACATCGATGCCGAATTTGCCGTACTGGTGCGCTCTGATTTAAAGGGTATGGGTTTAGGCCGTAAGCTACTGGAAAAGCTCATTGCCTATACGCAAAGTCACGGTCTGCAGCGGCTGAATGGCATTACTATGCCTAATAATAAAGGCATGATTGGACTCGCCAGAAAGCTAGGATTCTCAGTTGATATTCAGCTTGAAGATGGAATTGTCAGTTTGTCTCTACAGCTTGTATCTGAGCAATTACAATCGGCTGGCCGCAATTGTTGACTACTTTAACGGGTAGTAATGGTATTATTGCCCGCTTACGTCGTCTGCATGGTACAGAAGACCCTTCAATAAACAGAGAAGAAACGCACTGTGATGTTGTCAAAATTTAAACGCAATAAACATCAACAACACCTTGCCCAACTCCCTAAGCTTTCTCAGTCAGTTGATGATATCGAGTTCTTTTACGCTCCGGCAGATTTTCGGCAAGCGTTACTGGCCAGGATAGCTCAAGCCACCCAGCGTATTTGTATCATTGCGCTCTATCTGGAACAGGATGATGGCGGTAAAGGAATTTTGCAGGCGCTGTACGACGCTAAGCGTCAGCGTCCCGAGTTAGATGTCCAGGTGCTGGTTGACTGGCATCGTGCCCAGCGCGGGCGTATTGGCGTCGCCGCGTCAAACACCAACGCCGACTGGTATTGCCGCATGGCGCAGGAGAACCCTGGCGTCGATATCCCGGTTTATGGCGTTCCAGTCAATACCCGGGAAGCTCTCGGCGTCCTCCATTTCAAAGGCTTTATCATTGATGATTGCGTTCTCTACAGCGGCGCCAGTCTGAACGACGTTTACCTGCATCAGCACGATAAGTATCGTTATGATCGCTACCAGTGCATTCGCAACGCGAAAATGGCCGATGTGATGTTTGACTGGGTTACGAACAACCTGGTGCAAGGTCGCGGCGTTAACCGCCTTGATAAGGCCGATCGCCCAAAAAGCCCGGAAATCAAGAATGAAATCCGCCAGTACCGCCAGGAGCTGCGCGATAGCCGCTACCATTTCCCAGGCGATGCCGACGAAGAACAGCTGTCGGTAACCCCGCTAGTTGGCCTGGGCAAGACGAGCCTGCTGAATAAAACCATTTTCCATCTGATGCCCTGCGCTGAACATAAGCTGACTATCTGCACCCCCTATTTCAACCTGCCGGCTCTGCTGGTACGTAATATCATTCAGCTGTTGCGGAGTGGCAAAAAAGTCGAAATTATCGTCGGCGATAAAACCGCTAATGATTTCTATATTCCGGAAGATCAGCCATTTAAAATTATCGGCGCGCTGCCCTATCTTTATGAAATTAATCTGCGGCGCTTCCTGAGCCGTCTGCAGTATTACGTGAATACTGACCAGCTCATTGTCCGTTTATGGAAGGATGATGATAACAGCTACCACCTGAAAGGCATGTGGGTTGATGATGAGTGGATGCTGCTGACCGGCAATAACCTGAACCCGCGCGCCTGGCGGCTGGATTTGGAAAACGCGATTCTTATCCACGATCCAAAGCATCAGCTTGGTGCCATGCGCGAAAAAGAACTCAGCCTCATCCGTAAACATACCACGATCGTTAAGCACTATCGCGATCTACAAAGTATTGCCGACTACCCGATAAAAGTACGCAAACTGATCAGACGCCTGCGACGTATTCGAATCGACCGCCTTATCAGCCGTATTCTTTGAATTTCCGCCCCGCTCAGCGGGGCTTTTTCCTGGAATTTGTATGCGCAATATCATGCTTATTGCCCCGCTGTTACTACTGACCGGCTGCAGCCATATGGCCAATGATTCATGGAGCGGTCAGGACAAAGCCCAGCACTTCCTCGCCTCAGCGATGCTTTCTGCCGCAGGTAACGAATATGCCCAGCATCAAGGCTATAGTCGCGACCGGAGCGGCGCTATTGGCTTTATGTTTTCCGTGAGCTTAGGGGCATCGAAGGAGCTATGGGACAGCCGCCCGTCGGGGAGCGGCTGGAGCTGGAAAGATTTCGCCTGGGATGTGGCAGGCGCCACAACCGGCTATGCGGTATGGCAGCTGGCACATCAATAAATCTACAAGCGCAGCCCTTTACCTTTACGATGCAGCGTCAGAGAGACCAGAAAAGCAATCGCCCCCATGACGGTCACGTACCAGTAAAAAGCGTGCTCAATTCCCACAGATTTTAGCGACAGTGCGACATACTCGGCCGAGCCGCCGAATAGCGCATTGGCTACAGCGTAAGAAAGCCCAACGCCCAGAGCACGTACCTGGGCCGGAAACATTTCCGCCTTCAGAATGCCGCTGATTGAGGTGTAGAAACTGACGATCAGCAGGGCGCATATCACCAGAGCAAACGCCGCATACGGCGAACTCACGTTTTGTAGCGCATTAAGAATCGGCACGGTAAAGAGGGTGACCAACGCGCCAAAACAGAGCATTGAGGTACGACGGCCAATCTTGTCCGAGAGGGCGCCAAAAAGCGGCTGAACCAGCATATAAACAAATAAAGCAGCGGTCATAATCATGCTGGCGGTGCCCGCTGTCATACCCGCGGTATTGACCAGATATTTTTGCATATAAGTGGTGAAGGTATAAAAGCTTAACGACCCGGCGGCAGTAAAGCCCAGTACCATAATAAATGCCTTGCGGTTACGCCAGAGCCCTTTGAACGAACCAGCCTCTTTTAACGCGCGCGTTTCCTGCTTAGAAGTTTCGTCCAACTGGCGTCGCAGCCACAAGGCCACGATGGCCAGGACTGCGCCAAAGGCAAACGGAATACGCCATCCCCAGGCATGAAGATCTTCATCACTGAGGATCTGTTGTAATGCAACAACAACCAGCACCGCCAGAAGTTGACCACCAATCAGCGTGACGTACTGAAATGAGGCATAGAACCCTTTCTTACCTTCTACGGCAACTTCGCTCATATAGGTGGCGCTGGTACCGTATTCCCCCCCGACGGATAATCCCTGGAATAAACGTGCAAGCAGAAGCAGAGCCGGAGCCCAGGTTCCTATCGTTGCATAACCCGGCAGGCAGGCTATCACCAGTGAACCAAAACACATCATGCATACGGAAATCAGCATAGAAGTTTTGCGTCCACGACGATCAGCAATGCGCCCGAATATCCATCCCCCGATTGGACGCATCAGAAAACCGGCAGCAAACACTCCTGCCGTTTGTAACAATTGGGTTGTGGTATTCCCGGAAGGAAAGAAGATGTGCGCGAAATAGAGTGAGCAAAATGAATAGACATAAAAATCAAACCATTCCACCAGATTCCCTGACGATGCCCCAACAATGGCCCATATACGGCGCCGGGTATCGGCATGTTCCAGCGATTCACGTTCGCTAATACTGCTTTCTGTCATTGTAATCCTGCTCCAGCAAAGACTGCAATCTGCCTCATCGGGTGTCCCCGCGCCATCAGGCAAATCAGTTAGTAAATCAAATGTTATATAATTGTTATTTTTTAGTTTGTGATGCTATTCACATTTTTTTTCGTAATGTAGCTTTTCGCGATTAAAAGTAGATTCTTAAGGATTAACAAAGTGAAATATGGTGAAGATCGGGCAATACAGTTTTTTATATAGGCTAAATCGCGGTAAATATTTATGCGGGGCGAGGAACATCGAGGTTGAAAATTACCCCCATTGAGCCTGATGTTTCTTTTTTCTCTGGAGATAATCTTTATCCTGCCGAAGTTTATCCCACCATTGTTTAAAGACTGCCGCAGCTGCTGCCTTAACAGGATCATTACCACGTGGATTCAGGCAGCCATCCTTCGCATATTTTTTACCACCTTTGTAATTGGCATAACGTCTTGCCCGGGTGTAGCCCATCTGAATAAATTTGCGCGCCATATCCATACCAACGAAATCATTCTGCTGTCGATAAAACTCGAAGAGCTGATAAATTTCCCTGGCAGATTCAGTCGCGGATGCTTCATCTTTATAGCGCCAGTAGGGAAGGATTTCGCTTTTATAGGGCTCAACCAACAACACGCCCTGTTCTCCTCTTCCTACCTGATAGAGCTCCGGGTGCTGGCGAAAATCGATGCAGGAAAAGTCTTGCTGGTAATTAAAAGGCTTAATGGCCATTATTTTCTCTCATGCCCACAGGTACATATTATAAGCCTGGTACATAAGTCTGGAATGTGGAGAGGGAATTACTCTGGATCTTATACAGGGAGACAGCATAAATCCGGCAGAATTCATGAGGGATATTGGATACAGGGAGAACGATGTCCGGCAGTTTCAGACGACAAAAACGCAAAAAGCCCATCCGTCAGGATGGGCTCTTCACTTGTTTGATGCCTGGCAGTTCCCTACTCTCACATGGGGAGACCCCACACTACCATCGGCGCTACGGCGTTTCACTTCTGAGTTCGGCATGGGGTCAGGTGGGACCACCGCGCTAGTGCCGCCAGGCAAATTCTGTTTAATCTGTATCAAGCTGTATTGAAAATCTTCTCAATCCGCCAAAACATCTTCGGCGTTGTAAGGTTAAGCCTCACGGTTCATTAGTACCGGTTAGCTCAACGCATCGCTGCGCTTACACACCCGGCCTATCAACGTCGTCGTCTTCAACGTTCCTTCAGGACCCTTAAAGGGTCAGGGAGAACTCATCTCGGGGCAAGTTTCGTGCTTAGATGCTTTCAGCACTTATCTCTTCCGCATTTAGCTACCGGGCAATGCCATTGGCATGACAACCCGAACACCAGTGATGCGTCCACTCCGGTCCTCTCGTACTAGGAGCAGCCCCCCTCAATTCTCCAGCGCCCACGGCAGATAGGGACCGAACTGTCTCACGACGTTCTAAACCCAGCTCGCGTACCACTTTAAATGGCGAACAGCCATACCCTTGGGACCTACTTCAGCCCCAGGATGTGATGAGCCGACATCGAGGTGCCAAACACCGCCGTCGATATGAACTCTTGGGCGGTATCAGCCTGTTATCCCCGGAGTACCTTTTATCCGTTGAGCGATGGCCCTTCCATTCAGAACCACCGGATCACTATGACCTGCTTTCGCACCTGCTCGCGCCGTCACGCTCGCAGTCAAGCCAGCTTATGCCATTGCACTAACCTCCTGATGTCCGACCAGGATTAGCTGACCTTCGTGCTCCTCCGTTACTCTTTAGGAGGAGACCGCCCCAGTCAAACTACCCACCAGACACTGTCCGCAACCC